>CAMNNQ010000001.1 GCA_946545645.1 uncultured Clostridia bacterium
CCGCAGAAGCCCAGAGCCTTACGGTATTCGGGAGGATAAAAGCTCAGAGTGAAATACTCGGTGGAATCCATAAATTCCCTTGTATATCTCTGAGGCCTGATCACGGTAACGGCACAGGGCTTATTCCATATAATGCCGGCAAACCCCCAGGAAGCAGTCATGGTATTGAATCCGCTCTCCTTTCCGGCAGTAACAAGCATCCATTCGGAACCGATCTTTGAAAAGACATCAAACTCTTTTCCGACCTCAGAAAGATCCTTTTTAACAAATCCGGCTTCAAGTATATTTTTCATTGTAAGACCTCCGATCTGCGCGGCATATGACCGCAGTAATATCCGGCAGGAGCTCCGCAAACGGGCTTTGCGGAACATACCGTCCTCTTGTATGATTATAGCAGAAAACACAGCGATTGTCAACCACCGGGCAGACCTGAAGACCAGCTTGTGATATATAATAACACATCGAAAAAAAGCTGCTCTGGGGTTGATTTTACTTAAATCATGTGCTATAATAAATGTATGTGCAGCGTTTTGTATTTGTGAAAGACTTGTTTTAGACGTATATATTCATCCGGGAATGTATAATTTTTAGTCTAATTTGCCAATTATACGCATATTTCTCATAATATTCACTTTGTTCCAAGGATTTATGTATATTTTTGAAACTTTTTCGCAATTGCTATTGACAAAGCGTACAAAACGTGTATAATGGTATTTATGCAGCAGATGCAGATCTAAATACCGTTTCACTACATATCAAACACATTGGAGGCAAGCATTATGGCAAAAGAAATCAAAAAAGTCGTTCTCGCGTATTCGGGTGGTCTTGATACTTCGATCATCATCCCCTGGCTCAAAGAGAACTACAACAACTGCGAAGTCATCGCTGTTTCAGGCGATGTAGGTCAGGGAACTGAGCTTGACGGGCTTGAGGAGAAAGCTATCAAGACCGGTGCATCGAAGCTCTATATCGAGGATCTCACAGAAGAATTCATCACCGATTACGTTTACCCGACCCTTCAGGCCGGAGCCGTATACGAGAACAGATATCTTCTCGGTACTTCTTTCGCAAGACCGATAATCGCAAAGAGGATCGCTGAGATTGCTTTGAAAGAAGGCGCCGATGCTATCTGTCACGGCTGTACCGGCAAGGGTAACGACCAGGTGCGTTTTGAGCTCGCTATCAAGGCTTTCGCTCCTGATATGCAGATCATAGCTCCCTGGAGAATCTGGGATATCAAATCGAGAGATCAGGAGATAGACTACGCTGAAGCTCACAATATCCCACTGAAGATCAACCGTGAGACTAACTACTCAAAGGATAAGAACCTGTGGCACCTCTCCCATGAAGGTCTTGACCTTGAGAACCCTGCAAACGAGCCGCAGTACGAAAAGCCCGGTTTCCTTGAAATGGGAGTTTCTCCTATAATGGCTCCCGACAAGCCGACCTATGTAACTATCCACTTTGAAAAGGGCGTTCCTACCGAGCTCGACGGCAAGAAGCTATCCGGCAAGGAAATGGTAGCAGCTCTTAATAAGCTCGGCGGCGAGAACGGTATCGGACTTGCAGACCTTGTCGAGAACAGGCTCGTCGGAATGAAGTCAAGAGGCGTTTACGAGACTCCCGGAGGAACTATTCTTTATAAAGCTCACGAGGTCCTGGAAACTATTACTCTCGATAAGGAAACTATGAGAATGAAGTCTTACATCGGCATCAAGTTTGCTGATCTCGTTTATAACGGCCAGTGGTTCACTCCCCTCCGCGAGGCGCTCTCCGCATTTGTTTCAGAAACCCAGAAGACAGTTACCGGCGACGTTAAGCTCAAGCTCTATAAAGGCAATGTTATCAATGCAGGTGTAACTTCTCCTTATACCCTTTACGACGAGGAAGTAGCAACATTCGATGAGGACAATGTTTACAATCAGGCTGATTCTGCCGGATTCATCAACCTCTTCGGCTTGCCTGTAAAGGTAAGAGCAAAGCTCGAGCAGAAAAGAAACAAAAAGTGAAACGATCCGTAACAAACAATGAGGGAGGTATTTGATATGACTGACAATAACGGTATTTTTGAATCTGCAATAGATAAAAAGGTCGAACTGACTTACGACAGCCTGCCGAACTCTAGCTTTGAGGATGTTAATTTTGAGGGTGCTAAATTCTCCAACGTCAACCTCAAAGTCGCTGACTTTGACGATGTCAATATGGATAAAGCTCGCTTCAATAATGTAAGCCTGAGCGACGGGAACTTTACAGATATGTATATGGTGAACACCAGGTTCCTTGGTGTAAACCTCTCCAACTCCCGTTTCGGCTGCTCGATTATGAACAATGTCGAATTCAAGAACCCCGATCTGAAAAACTCACAGTTCATACACTGCGATCTTTCCGGAGTCGAGATCACCGACTGTAAAATAGACGGTCTGAAGATCAATGGAATCGACATCTGCAAACTGCTTGAGCAGCATGAAAAAAGCATGACCGAATGATCTGACAATCTGCGGCAGAATATGTCTCGGAGGAGGCATATTCTGCCTAAGATTTTTTATCACAAATACGGGCTCGATCGCCCGGATAATAAATTGAAAAGGCGGACGGTAAAATGGCAGACAAAATGTGGGCAGGACGTTTTACGAAGGAAACAGATGAAAGAGTAAACGACTTCAATTCGTCTATTTCCTTTGACGCAAGAATGTATAAACAGGATATCCAAGGCTCGGTCGCCCATGCTACAATGCTGGGAGAATGCGGGATAATCGACAAAACCGACAGCGAAAAGATCATTGAAGGGCTCAAAAGTATTCTTGCGGATATAAACGACGGAAAACTCCGCTTTGACCCGACCGCCGAAGATATACATATGTTTAACGAGGCGGAGCTGACAAAGCGTATCGGAGATGCCGGAAAAAGGCTGCATACTGCAAGATCGAGAAACGATCAGGTCGCTCTCGATCTGAGAATGTATCTCAGAGACGAGATACCCATCATCAAATCGCAGATAATTGAACTGATCGAGACTCTTATGAAGCTCGCAGAAAAAAATCTCGGGACAGTAATGCCAGGGTACACTCATCTGCAAAGAGCACAGCCCGTTACCTTCGCACATCATCTCATGGCCTATGTTCAAATGCTCCTCAGAGACCTTGGAAGGCTTACCGATACCTACAAGAGAACTATCATTATGCCTCTGGGAAGCGGAGCTCTCGCTTCGACAACTTATCCCATTAACAGGCAAAGAGTGTGCGATCTGCTGGGATTTGCGGAAATTACCCAGAATTCTCTCGACGGCGTCTCCGACAGAGATTTCTGCATCGAGCTTGCATCAGCACTCTCCATACTTATGATGCACCTTTCGCGCTTCTCCGAAGAGATCGTTCTCTGGTGCTCATGGGAATTCAAATTCATTGAGCTGGATGATGCCTATGCTACCGGCTCCTCGATAATGCCTCAGAAGAAAAACCCCGATGTCACTGAACTTATCAGAGGCAAAACAGGCCGTGTTTACGGCGACCTCAACACCTTGCTGACTATGATGAAGGGGCTCTCGCTGGCATATAACAAAGATATGCAGGAAGACAAGGAAGCAATATTTGACGCGATAGATACCACCAAGCTATGCCTGACCACGTTCATACCGATGATCGACACTATGAAAGTCATCCCCGAGAATATGAGAGCAGCAGCAGCAAAAGGTTTCATCAATGCCACGGACTGCGCCGACTATCTTGTAAAGAAAGGTCTCCCCTTCAGAGATGCCTACAAGATAACAGGAACTCTTGTCCATACCTGTATAGAAAAGGGGCTGACTCTTGAAACGCTCCCGATAGATGAATACAAAGCCCTTTGTGAGACCTTTGATACTGATGTATATGAAGCGATCAGCCTTGACACCTGTGTAATGCAGAGAAAGGCAGCCGGAGGACCTGCTCCCGAATGTGTGGAAGCACAAATAGAATATTCAAGAAAAACGCTGGAGCAATTCAGATAACTATCCGGGAAGGAGCTGCTGAATGAAAAGCTATATTGGCAAATGCCCTAAATGCGGTAAGCTCATACTGCCGCTTATGCGAAAATGCCTCGGCTGCGGCTCCCGTATAGAATATCTTACTAAAACAGACTGCAGCCACTGCGGCAATTGCCACCGGGCATTGGGCAGTGATGAATACTGCCGATACTGTGGGACTAAACGAGGGGATGGAAAATTCGATCCCTACTATAATGAGCCTCAGTGCATTTACGGACCGCCTCCCGTCAGAAGGCTGCATACCTGTAAGGTATGCGGCTATAAATGGGATACCAATGTCATGATAGACAGGCAGGGATACTGCCCCAAATGCGGCGGAAGCTGCTCGATAATAGAAGAAGAGGAAGAATAGAAATGTCAATCAAAGTATATATAGACGGAAAAGAAGGAACGACAGGATTACAGATCTTTGAACGCTTCGCTAAAAGGGACGATCTTGAGATCCTGCTTATAGACGAAGACAAGCGCAAGGATGTTAACGAAAGAAAAAAACTTATAAACGCGTCTGATATCACTTTCCTTTGCCTGCCCGACGCTGCTGCGATCGAAGCTGTTTCGCTTGTTGAAAACCCGAATGTAAGGATAATTGATGCCTCGACAGCTCACAGAACCAACCCGGCATGGGATTACGGTTTCCCCGAGCTTTCAAAAAGGCATAGAGAAAACATTTCAGTTTCAAAGAGAGTAGCTAACCCCGGCTGCTATGCAAGCGGATTCATAAGCCTTGTTTATCCCCTTGTTCAGGCAGGAGTTCTCGGAGAGGAATACCCGCTTACTGCTCATGCCGTCTCCGGATACAGCGGTGCAGGCAAAAAGATGATCGCTGTTATCGAAGGGCCGGACAAAACCTTTGAGATGCAGTCTCCCAGACAGTATGCTCTGACTCAGGCACACAAACATCTTCCTGAAATGCAGACCGTCTGCGGCCTGAAATATAAACCGATGTTCAATCCTATCGTTGATGATTACTATGCGGGAATGGTCGTTTCAGTCCCATTAGTCACAAGAGCTATGGCGAAAAAATGCACACCGGCGGATATCCACTCCATCCTTTCTGAACACTATGCAGGTCAGAACTTTGTAAAGGTCATGGAGCTTGGCGGGAAAGAGACTCTCCCCGATGGATTTCTCGCAGCTAACACCCTTACCGGAACAAACGATATGCAGCTTTTCGTTTTTGGCAACGATGAACAGATACTTCTATGCTCAAGGCTGGATAATCTCGGGAAAGGCGCTTCGGGTGCAGCTATCCAGAATATGAACATTATGCTCGGCCTGGATGAAACTACCGGGCTTGTCTGACAGGTAGAGCAAATGAAGCCATACAGCAAATTACTGCCGGTCCTGCTTTCTGCGATAATGATCGCTTCTTGCGGGGAATCAGGCAATTCTGAAACGAATACGATCAGCACATTCTCTTCGGCAAAAACAGCCGCAACTGTTACAGGTATTCCTGCCCCGGCAGAAACAACTGCTCCGACAGAGACAAAGGCAGTATCTAAAACTGTTAATGAAACGGAGACCTCTGCTGAGACTTCGATCTCAGACACGGTAACAAAAGAAATAGCTACCCATACAGACTTGCCGACAAAAGCCGAAACTGTCAGACCCGAGACCTTGCCTCCCACAAAAACTTTTACTATGACAGAAAAGATCACTTCAGAAACTGTTAGTAAAACCATGCCCGCAACAAAGGCCCAGGAGCAGCCTGCTCCTGCGAAGATCAAAGGAAAGACCGCTTCCGAGGTTTATAAAGAACTAACACTGCGAGAGAAGGTCGGACAGCTCTTTATTACAAGCCCCTATCTGCTTACAAAAGGCACCTCCGGTGCGAATATGTATAAAAATGCATTTCAAAGGATCCCGCTGGGCGGTATTGCCGTATACGGTTTTGAAGTCCAGACACCCTCGCAGATCTTAACTCTTACAAACAGCTTGCAGGATGCCAGCAAAGTCCCTCTCATAACTGCGCTGGACGAAGAGGGCGGCAGAGTCGCAAGGATCGGAAATGCAGGGACTTTCCCAGTAACAAAGATCCCGTCTATGCAGGATATAGGCTTGACAGGAGATCCTGAACAGGCATACAATGCCGGAAAGACGATCGGAAAGTATATAAGGCAGTACGGTTTCAATACGGATTTTGCTCCCGTTGCCGACATAAACTCCAATCCCCAGAACACTGTCATCGGGAACAGATCATTCGGGAGCGATCCGAATGAAGTATCCGCATTCGTCGGGAGATGTATAGACGGGCTTCATGAAAGCAATGCCATGAGCTGTCTTAAACACTTCCCCGGGCACGGTGACACCGCCGAGGATACACATTACTCTGCGGCTACGGTCAACAAGACATGGGAAGAGCTGAAACAATGCGAGCTCATACCTTTTATCGAAAATCTTGATAAAACTGATATGATCATGATCGCACATATAACACTTCCCAAAGTCACAGGAGACCATACTCCGGCTTCACTGTCATACGAGATAATGACAAACAGGCTCAGGAACGAATTAGGATTTAGCGGCGTGATCATTACAGATGCTTTGGCGATGAATGCTGTTAAAAACTACTATTCATCAGGCGATGCCGCCGTAAAATCCTTTATGGCAGGCGCTGATATCCTGCTCATACCAGATGATATAGATGCAGCATATAATGCCGTCCTCAAAGCAATCGAGGCCGGAGAAATACCGATGTCAAGACTTGAAGACAGTGTTATGAGGATACTCTCCTTCAAGGAAAAATACGGGCTGCTGGGATAACGTGGAGAAAGCAGGATGATAAAGATAAGACTTATGTCTATGAATGATTTTGACGGACTGCACCAAGTATGGATAAGCACAGGTCAGGAGACAAACGGTGCAGTCTGCATAGACGATAACAAGGAAGGCATAGAAAAATACCTGAAAAGGAATCCCACGACAAGCTTTGTTGCCGTAGATGACGGAAAGATCGTCGGATGTATAATGGCAGGACACGACGGAAGAAGAGGATTCTTTCATCATGTATCCGTTGCAAAAGAATATCAGAGAAAAGGCATCGGAAAACAGCTTGTCGCTCATGCGATGGATGCTCTCCGAAAAGAGGGCATCAGAAAAGTTGCTCTGGTTGCTTTCACCGACAATGACCTCGGAAACAGATTTTGGGAAGAGCAGGGATTTACAGTAAGGAAAGATCTATATTACAGAAACAAATACACAGACATCGATAATTGACAAAAGAGGTAATGTAAAATGGAACAGTTTGATGGATATAAATATATTGAAGGCGGTGTATGCGCTGCCAAGGGCTTTAAGGCTAACGGACTTTACTGTGGTATCAAAAAACCGAGTATGCCAAATGACGGAAACGAAGGCCCGATAAACAACATGAAAAACGATCTCTGCCTTGTAACATCAGATAAGATGTGCAATGCAGCTTCCGTTTTCACACAGAACAAGGTCAAGGGCGCACCCGTTACTGTTTCTCAGAAAAATCTGAAAGCAACAGGCGGTAAGGCTCAGGCATTCATCCTTAACTCAAAGAATGCCAACACCTGCAATGCCGACGGTGAGCAGAAGGCTTACAGGATGTGCGAACTTGTCGCAGAGAGGATGAACATCAAGCCCGAAGAAGTCCTTGTCGCTCAGACAGGGGTCATCGGACAGATATTCCCTATCGAGCCTGTCGAAGATAAGATCGACGAACTTATCAACGGATTGGATTACGATAAAAACATCGAAGCAGCAACAGCTATCATGACCACAGACACTGTAAAGAAAGAAGTCGCAGTTGAATTTGAGCTTGACGGAAGGATCTGTCATCTTGGCGGAATGGGCAAAGGCAGCGGAATGATCCATCCGAACATGGCCACTACGCTCAACGTCATCACCACAGACTGCGCTATCACTTCTGCAATGCTTCAGAAGGCACTCTCGGAGATCGTGAAGATCACCTATAACTGCCTCTCTGTAGACGGAGATCAATCTACTAACGATACCTGCGCTGTCATGGCAAACGGCCTTGCCGGTAACAAGGAGATAACCTCCGAAGGTGAGGACTACAAGGTATTCAAGCAGGCACTTTACATCGTTATGATGAATATTACCCGTATGCTTGCAAAGGACGGCGAAGGCGCTACCAAGCTGCTGGAATGTACTGTCAGCGGAGCAAAGGATCTTGATACTGCGATCACAGTCGCCAAAAGCGTAATCTGCTCTCCCCTGTTCAAATGTGCAATGTTTGGTGCTGACGCTAACTGGGGGCGCATACTATGTGCAGTAGGGTACGCTGATGCCGAGTTTGACATCAATGATGTTGATGTTGTTATTGCCTCAGATGCAGGCAGCATCCATGTTTGTGAAAACGGTGCAGGAGTTGAGTTCTCGGAAGAAGAGGCAAAGAAGGTGCTTCTTGAAGACGAGATAAAGATCCTTGTTAAGATAGGCAGCGGCAAAGGCACTGCAACAGCCTGGGGCTGCGATCTCACTTATGATTATGTAAAGATCAACGGTGACTACAGGAGCTGAGATTCACTGTAAGGCTTAAATAGGCCTTGATTCAGGATGTAGATCGGCCGTGGCGGGGCTGTATAGTCTGTCCCCGCTGACTGCTGTAAATATTCCCCTCTGATAAAGACAGATCAAGCAAACTATAATTAAGGAGTCATTGTAATGGATATCACCAACAGCATTCGCAGCCAGATCCTTTCCGATGCGCTGCCCTACATTCAGAAATACCACAACAAGGTAGTAGTTATAAAATATGGCGGAAACGCCATGACCAACGATGAGCTCAAAGAAGCCGTTATGAGGGATATCGTCCTTCTCTCGGAAGTCGGTATAAAGGTAGTGCTCGTTCACGGCGGCGGCCCTGAGATCAATTCCATGCTCAAAAGAGTCGGCATAGAAAGCAAATTTATAGGCGGGCTCAGATATACCGATTCCGAAACTATGGATATCGTCAAGATGGTCCTGACAGGAAAAGTAAACAAAGAGCTTGTATCCGCTCTTCAGCTTCATGGCGGTAAAGCTATAGGTCTCTGCGGAATAGACGGTGAGATGATCGTCGCAGAGAAAAAGCAGGGTGAGGTCGATCTTGGATATGTAGGAGAGATCAAGAGAGTAACGACCAAGCCGATCATTGATGCGATCAACAACGGCTATGTCCCGATAATTGCCACAGTCGCTACTTCTGCCGACGGACAGAGCTATAATATCAACGCCGATACAGCGGCCGCAAGGATAGCAAGCTGCCTCAGAGCTGAAAATCTCATTCTTATGACTGATATTGCTGGACTTCTTGAAAACAAGGATGACCCGACAACTCTTATCCCATCTGTCCAGGTCAGCGATGTTCCCTACCTCAAAAGCACTGGCATTATCTCTGGAGGAATGATCCCGAAGATCGAATGCTGCGTCGAGGCTGTCAGACGAGGAGTAAAAAAGACCTGTATCATCGACGGAAGGATCCCGCACTCGATACTTATCGAGCTGCTCACCAATGAAGGCGCAGGAACACAGTTCGTATAAGGAGAAACGTTATGAACGTACTCTTTTCCAACGACACAGATATCGAAAAGGTCGCATCATTTGCCGCTTTGGGAAATGACAGGCCGAAGATCAGGACAAAATATATCGCCAGAATTTCTCTTGCAGCAGCAATGATAGTGCTGATCCTTCTGGCTTCTCCTGCGGATGGCTGGATCAAAGGTCTGCTTTCCGGGATACTGATCTGCGGCGTTATAATACTTGCTGTCATCATGACTTCAAAAGGCAGAAAGAAAAGCACCGGTTCTACTGCGGAGCTTGGCTTTATCACAACAGGAGAATGCGACAGATATCACTATGATTTCTTTAATGACAAAATAAGTATCACTGGAAAAGAGAAGATCGAAGTACCGATATCCGAGATCCGCACTATAAGAGATATTGGATCTGCCTACCAGCTCAGAGCGTCAGACAGAAACTATACCTTGAAAAAAAACGGCTTCACAGATGGCGGAGCAAAGAAATTCACAGAGCTGATGAAAACAAACGGAATATGCATAAAATAAGTCAAGGAAGGTAATGAAAATGAGCAAAACGATCGATAAATTCAACAAACACGTTATGCCTACCTACGGAAGGCTCGATATTGTCCTGGATAAGGGCGAAGGTCGTACCGCGACAGCCGAAGACGGAAAGCAGTATATAGACTTCGGCTCAGGTATAGGGACAAATTCCCTCGGCTACTGCAACGATGAATGGGCTGATGCAGTCTGCAAGCAGGTGCGCAGCATCCAGCACACATCAAATTATTATTACACTACAGTTCAGGCAGAATTTGCCGAAAAGCTCTGCACCTCGACAGGATACAGTAAAGCCTTCTTCGGAAATTCCGGTGCTGAGGCAAATGAATGTGCTATTAAGATAGCAAGGAAATACAGCTTTGATAAATACGGCAAGGAAGCCGGCAGGAATATAATAATAACTCTTGTCAACAGCTTCCACGGAAGGACGATCGCAACTCTATCCGCCACAGGTCAGGATGTTTTCCACAACTATTTTTTTCCTTTTGTTGAAGGATTTGTCAACGTTGAAGCTAACAATATAGCTGATCTCAAAGCAAAGCTCAGCGAAAATAAAGACAAGGTCTGTGCGGTAATGTTCGAGTTCGTTCAGGGCGAAGGCGGTGTCTGCCCTCTGACAAAAGAATTCGTTGACGCTGTCTTCGATGAGTGTGCGAAGAACGATATCCTCACCATTGCTGACGAAGTACAGACCGGCATAGGAAGGACAGGTGCGATACTGACTTCCAAGCTGTTCGGAGTCAAGCCCAACATCACAACCCTCGCAAAGGGCCTTGCAGGCGGTATTCCCATCGGAGCCTGCCTTGCTGATGAGAAATGCTGCGACGTTCTGACCAAGAGCACCCACGGCTCTACCTTCGGCGGTAATCCTCTGGCCTGCGCCGGCGGAAAAGTTGTCCTTGGGAAGGTCTCCGATCCTGAATTCATAACAGAAGTCAATAATAAAGCTGAATACTTCAGGAAAAAGCTCGCAGAGATAGACGAAATCGAAGGCGTAGACGGTATGGGCCTTATGCTCGGTATCAGGCTTAAAACGAAAAAGGCGGGTGATATCCTTGCTGAGTGTGCCAAAAACGGACTGCTGATACTGACAGCAAAAGATAAGCTCCGCTTCCTGCCTCCCCTCACGATCACCTACGAGGAGATCGACAAAGGTCTGGCTATTCTCAAAGAGATTCTTGAAAAATAATACATACGGAGGAAACAACCATGAAACACTTACTGAAACTTCTTGATCTTTCCAAAGAGGAGATACTTGACATACTCAATCTTGCCGATCAGCTCAAATATGAGAATAAGAACGGCATCGAGCATCATTTACTGAAAGGCAAAACGCTTGGTATGATCTTCCAGAAATCCTCTACACGTACCCGTGTCTCCTTTGAGACCGGTATGTATCAGCTCGGCGGTCAGGCACTCTTCCTTTCTAACCGCGACCTACAGATCGGACGCGGCGAGCCTGTTCAGGACACTGCCCG
>CAMNNQ010000002.1 GCA_946545645.1 uncultured Clostridia bacterium
CCTCCCGGCATCGTCGCAGGCCGTAATGACGACCCCGCAACGACAGCAAGCGACCAGCGGGAGCGACGCATCAACGCTAACAACGTCTCGCCCCTCTAAAGTATAGACGCCGCTGAACCTTCCGGCATCGTCGCAGGCCGTAACGACGACCAACCAACGACAGCAAGCGACCACCGGGAGCGCCGCGTTTCGGAGTTAAAAAAAAGAATTGTGATAGGTAGATGAAAAAAAGTACATAGATGTTGACATCCGGGGTATAATATGATAAAATTTAGGTGTAGAAGGATATCTGCCACGCAGATCGTTTATTGAGAATAGATTTAAGGAGGAGACTTTTATGGTAAAGAGCAGTGTACTGACCCCGATCCTTTCCGGCGTCCTCGCGGTATCGGTCGCGGGTTCCGGCGCCTTTATCGCTATCGACCAGATGAAGAAGAGCGATAAGGCTTCCGAAAGCAATAACAAAGCTATAGTTCATGAAGTGAAAAATACCGCAGTCAAGCACGTTGAGGATAAGATCAATGCCGCTTTGGATACAGCCGAGCAGGCTATCAAGGGCGAGCTGGATTTTGCTTATGACACTAATATCGAGTTCGAGTTCGGTGATGCTTTCACAGATGAACTGGGCACTAGTGTAAAACCCTTTACTCTCAAGACCAAGACCGCTCAGAAGGGCGGGCTCTCAAAGGCCAGCCTTACCGCTGAGTACGGCGGGGAAAGACTTGCGACCGGCGATCTTATCGCTGATAATGAGAACGGCGTCGTTTACCTCAGATGCGCCGAGCTCAACGAAGACTATCTCTGCTGCTCCAAGGCTGATTTCGAGAATTATTACAATCAGCTCCTCAGCTCCAGCGGCGCAGGCGTGAACATGATGAGCGCTTCCGCTTTCAAAGCCCCTAAGTTCAATGAACTCAAGGAAGTCATCGACAACATCGACTATGAGGCACTCTACGATGACTTTGCAGGCTATGTCGAAGCCGTCAAGGATGCGCTCCCCGAGGGCAAGGAGAAGGATAATATCTCCGGCGATATCAACGGCTATGAGTATGATTACGCAGTTAAGACAGTAGAGATCACCGGCAAGGTCGTTCAGAATGTCGTTGCCGCTGTCGTTGACAGAGCTGCCGATGACGCATTTCTCAAGGACTATGTTTCTCAGATGGGCGTTGACGCCAATTCCTATGATAAGATGATCGAGAGCCTGAGAAATGAATATAGCAAAGTTTCCGATGAGGAGCTCGTTAAATCTTATGTGACCTTCGATGTCTACTATGACAACGATAACCCCACAGGCTTCAATATCAAGCTCGATAATGGCGGTTTCATCAAGCTCATCCTTATGGATGAAGAGGATGCTGTCGGTATCGACTTCAAGTTCGAGGAGAGCAATGCCAAGGTTACTGTAAAGGGCGCTTTCGGCACCGAGGATAATATCATAAACGGTTCGCTGAATGCTTCTTTCGCTGAGAAAAATAAGGAGATCGGTTCCTTAGATCTCACTATCGAGGATCTCCAGGAAGTCGGCGATAACTTCTCCGGCAAGATCAATCTGAGTGTTGAAAATGAAGATCGGGAGATGTTTGCCGGCTCGATCGTTTCCAACAGTACCGAAGATACCGTTGATATCACCATCAAGGCTTCTGCGGAAGGCAAGGATCTCGGCACTCTGAAAATAACCGGCGAATCAACCGATGCTTCCGACTTCTCTCTTCCTTCCGGCAAGACCTACAATCCTCTGAACAAGGATGAGATGGAAGCATACATGAAGAACTGCGATACCGAGGGCTTCATGAATAATATCAAGAGCGTTATCGGCGAGGATGTCTTCAAGGAGATCGATAGACAGTTTTGATGACTAAGATTACGATTTCTGATAACCCCTATAGATTCTAAAACTTAAAAGGACCGTACCTTCGGGTGCGGTTCTTTTTTGTCTGTACGGCAGGGAAGTCCCCGGATGATCTCTTGAACGTTTAAAAAAAACCGTTCCGGCCATTGACAATGTGATAGATATGTGATAAAATAAAAGTGTATATTTTTTCAAAAAACCGCCATATCGCGTCTGCCAAATGTTTACGATTGGAAAGATGCGTAAAGTAGCGGCCTGCGAAGCTGATTTATCAGTTGTTCTGCGACGTCCGCACCCTTGGAGGGGCGGCCGACATCATTAAAGGAGGAGAATAATGGTCAGGAAAAGACAAAAACGTTTTTTGAGCTTGCTGCTGAGTATCTTCATGATATTCACCTGTATGCCTCTTTCTGCCGATGCCTATTGGGTAGACGGCGAATGGTCCGAGGATGAGCTCGATGAATTCGAGGCATCCTGCACCTGGTGCGGCGAGCTGCTTTCCGAGCCGGAGGATTTCTGCGAATGTGGACACGGCAGAGGGCCCCACTGCTCATTTGAGTTCGGAGGCTGCGCATTTGAATTCCATTGTGCTAATCCCCATTGCCTCAACACCTGCGAGGATGAGGATTTCTGCGATGACTGCGGGCTCTGCGAGACCTGCTACAACGATTTCAGTGTAAGCGAGAATGTCCACTGCGAGGATTGCGGTACCTGCGGAGGGGACATCTGCATTGCCTGCCTCGAAGAGTTCTGTGATGCTTTTTGTGACGACTGCTGCCGAGAGCACGAATATCACTGCGAAAGCTGCGGAAAGTGCCTGACAGAAGACCCCGATGCCCGCTGCGCCGAAAGCAGCATTAGCTGGGGGCAGTCTCTCTGTATAGACTGCTGCACCAATGAAGGCTTCCATTGCAGTATATGCGGAACGCACATCGGTGAGCCCTCTGACGACGGCTGGTGCCCCTGCGGCGAGTGCGGGACCTGCAAGGATTGCTCAACTATCAAGACCTGTGAGAAGTGCGGTCTGGTACTCTGCAACAATAACGGCGACGATCTCGATTTTATCTGCGACGAGTGCCATTACTGCATCGAGTGTGCCGAAGAAGAGCTGAAGCACTGCCCGATCTGTGAGAACTGCGGGAACGATGTCTGCGAAAGCGACGGACATCACTGCATAGAATGCTGCATTATCTGCGAGGGCTGCTATGAGTGTGTTCTCGCAGAGGACAAGACGATCTGCGAAGAGTGTGGGCTCTGCGATGAATGCTGCCGGAACAACGCTGAGGCCGAGGGCTGCACCTGCGGTCAATACTGCGTCGAGGACAGCGATTTCTACGACCATATCTGTGAGCGCTGCGGGAACTGCCCCGGCACCGACGGCGAGCTCTGCGAATACTGCGGGCTCTGCGAGGATTGCTGCGCAGATAATTCCGAATGCTCCGAGGGTATGTGTGTCGAAGACCCGGATTACGAAGGCCACTTCTGCGAAACCTGCGGGAAGTGTTCGCATGAGACAGATCTCTGCGAAGACTGCCTGGAGAGAGGTGAATCAAGATGTGTCGAATGCTGCCTTGAATATACAGTTTCCGTATACGGCTGCACACATGAAATCTGCTCAAATTCAAGCTATTTCATCTGCCATTATGACAAGACGGCAGGGCAGTGCCGCGAGAAGCCTGAGCATCGTTTCTTTCATATCGTTGACGGCCGGATCAGATCTTCCGATTACTGCCTGAGATGCGGTGTCAAAAAGAATGCGGCTCCGAAGATAGTACGCCAGCCTTCAGATCAGTCTGTAAAGGTCTCTGATTCAAAACAGAGCCATTGGGCGATCTTTTCCGTTCAGGCTATCTGCGATGATGCGCTGAGCTATCAGTGGTATGATGCAAAGGGCAATAAGCTGACAGCGGGCTCAAACTATATGGGTGTAACTACCTCTCACCTCAGAGTATCGACGACTCTTTGCTTTGCCGATCCTGATTCACCCTGGGTATCTGTCTTTGATATAACACCGATGTTTACCTTCTACTGTGTCATCACCAACACTAATACCGGCGAGACAGTAAAGACCGAAACCGTAAAGCTCAACTGCAAACATAATTACTGCGAATACTCCGGCGATAACGGCAGCGAGACTTTCAATTATACATATTATTACCAGAATGGCGGATCTATGAAGTTCAGCAGCACCGGCTCCAAGACCCATTCGCTGAAATGCTGCGGCCTCTGCGGCTCTGTATCGAAGCATGAGGAGCACATCTGGTCTGCCTGGAATACGACTAAATACCCTGCATATAAGGACGGCAGCGGCAATAAGTTCGACGGCGTAGCCGAAAGGACTTGTATCTACTGCGGGACCAATGAGTACAGGTTATTCAGATATGTTGAACCTCACGACCATGTCTGGGCTGACAAGCCTGTCCCTATTACCGATACTGTCGAGAAGAAGGACAGCAAGACCGGAGCTGTCACCACAGTCGCAGTTCACGATTATCATGCTTATCCCTGTACCGTACTGGGTTGCGAGGTCCATACCGGAAGGACACAGCACGTCTGGGGCGAGTGGGAGATCGTTACCGAGGCAAATGACCATGAGACAGGTCTTGCCAGGCACACCTGCAAGGACTGCGGTTATTCCGAGACTACCGATACACCGATAGTAAGACACGTTCATACCTTCCCTCAGAAGGATGAGAGGAACAACTGGTATTCTGAAGAGGACGAGAAGTATGTAAAGTATTACAAAAACGTTCATTATGTTACCTGCACAGGTCAGGTCTGGGACGAGGAGCTGCAAAAGTATGTCCCCTGCAATGCCAAGGGTCAGAGCGAGCCGCATAATTTCAGCTATGACTGGATAGACGGCAACGACAGAGTCGTTCAGCTCCGCTGCTACTGCCGCTGCGGTTTCGACAAGGTCAGCATCATCACTGATGAAGGCCGCAACAAGCCGCATAACATCTACTCCGAGTTCGGAGATGTAAAGGTAGTCGAGCTGCCTGACAACTGGGAGAAATATGTTCCGAAAATAACCTATAAGGACGATCAAGGCAAATATGTGACCGTTACCGATACCAGCTACTACAATTACGGCGCACCGTATTCCGCAAAGGATAAGGGAATGCCGCTGAAAGTCATCCCCGGCTCGGTAGTCGAGGTCACAGCAGCCAACAGCTATGTATTTAAGGATCTTTCTGACTGGGCAGTTTATACCATGCCCCAGAATGTTGATATCGGGCCGATAGTTAAGACCGGAAACACTTCGATCACCTTCATTATGCCCGATTACGACGTTTATGTCGGAGCCAACAATGCAGCCTACTGCACACATCCTTCCGCCTACAGGAAACTGCTTGACGGCTCTGAGGTGGAGCCGACCTGCCTCAAGAACGGTAAGGAAAAGAATACTGTATGCACACGCTGCAATACTGTCATCACCTACGGCAAAGATATCGCAGCTCTCGGACATGACTTTGAAGTCATGGACGATACTTACAGAGAGCCGACCTGCTCTGGCAAGGGCTATGAGGGGACCTTTGAGTGTTCCCGCTGCGGGACAAAAAAACGCGGACAGGATATCTCGCCTCTCGGACATACTTACGGCTACTACAAGGCGGATAAGTACGGCCACTGGCCTGCATGCACAGTCTGCAATTACGGCGATGCAGATTCCAAGACACAGCACACCTTCGCCTCCAAGAAGATCGGCGGGGTCGCAAAGAATGTCTGCACTGTCTGCAACTATGTTGAGAACGAGGGTATCCGCTGCACGCTCTCCGGAAAGATAACCTCCTTCGGAGCCTCGACAGATAAAGGAACTATCGTTATCAAGAACACGGGTACAGGAAAAGAGGTCTATAACAAGAGCTTTACAGGCTATTCCTTCAGCTACAAGGCCGCAGATCTTGAGCCCGGATATTATCAGATCACAGTCAAGAAGCCGGATCATACCGATCTCCGTAAGACAGTTGCTATCCTCAGTTCTGATGTCAGGACAGATCTGAAGGTCGATATGAAGCTGAAGATCGCCGGAAAGAAGCTGACCTCCTCCAACAAGGCTGATATACTTGGCAACGGAGTTTTCAGCTACGACCCGGATACCAGGACCCTGACAGTTAACGGAAGCTACAGCTACAAGACTCTGAATGCCTCTCTCATAGA
>CAMNNQ010000003.1 GCA_946545645.1 uncultured Clostridia bacterium
CTCCCGCTGCCGTTACGGGAGTCTCGAATATACACAAGGCGCTGCTCTGCATGGATATGGCGGAGAAGCGCCGTGTCCTCGTGCTCTGCGACGATGAGGCTGCCTGCACGAGGCTGGTCTCGGATATAAATGAGCTTCAGGGCAGCGAGCTGGCCTGCGTATTCCCGGCGAGAGACCTGAACTTCGCCCGCATGGAGGGCGTTTCCAGAGAGTATGAACACCGCAGGATAGAAGCGCTGTCAAAGCTCTCCAAGGGGAGCTGCCGGGTCATCGCGGCATCTGTCGAGGCAGCGATGCAGGCTACTGTGCCGCCGGAGGAGCTGCAAAAGTATTCCTTTACACTTTCCCAGGGAGGAGAGGTCTCTCTGGAGAAACTGATGTCCGGGCTCATCTCGGCGGGCTATACCCGCACAGAGCAGGTAGAAGGGCAGGCGCAGTTCGCGGTCAGAGGCTCTATCGTGGATATTTTCCCTGTTCAGGACAGCCGACCGGTAAGAATGGAGCTCTGGGGGGACGAGATCGACAGCATCGCTTATTTCGATACCGAGAGCCAGCGCAGGACAGACCCTGTGGAAAGTCTTACCGTCTTCCCGGCGCTGGAGATAATCTTCCCGGACAGCGCAGCGCTGACAGAAAAACTCAGGGCTCTTTCAGACAGCGTCAGAGGCAAGCTGCGGGACAGGGTCAGGCACCATATCGAGCGGGATATCGAGTGTGCCGAGGCGGGGATGACCCTTACCGATCTGGACAAATACTACACCCTGGCCTACGACAGGGTCTGCACTGTGTTCGACCATTTCGACCCGAATGACAGTGTCTGCGTCATCAGCGAATACCGGGGCTGCTCCGAGAGCGCAAAGGCTGTGACCTCACAGCTCCGGGAGGATATGAAGCTGCTTTACGAGGACGGGATACTCTTCAAGAAGCTGGAGGGCTTTGCTGTCGGCTTCCCGCAGATAATGAACAGCGCCATGTCTTTCTCGCCGGTGTTCATGGATACCTTTATGCGGGAGCTGGACGGGGTCAAACTGAAAAAGCTGATAAACACCGATTGCCGCCAGACAGGTGTCTGGGGAGGGAACATAAAGCATCTTGAGGACGAGCTGAAAGGCTTTTCCGATCAGGGCTACTGCACTGTGGTCCTGGCAGGCTCGGAGAAGACTCTGCCTATAATCTGCGACGACCTCAGGGAGGACGGCCTTGATGCCCGGATAATGACAGAGAGCAGCACTCTTCTGCCGGGAGTCGTATATCTCAGGACAGGCAGCCTTTCCGGCGGCTTTGATCTTCCCGACGGAAAGTGTGCCGCCATAACACAGATGAGATCTGTGACCCTCTCGAAGCAATCCAGGAAGAAAAAACACAAGGGAGAGGAGATAGGCTCTCTTTCGGAGATCTCCGAGGGGGATCTTGTTGTCCATGCGATGTATGGCATCGGGCGCTTCGCCGGGATACGCAATCTGGAGACCGGCGGGGTCAAGAAGGATTATATCTCCATAAAATATGCCGGGACAGACGTTCTCTATGTTCCCGTTACCCAGCTCGACCTGGTCTCCCGCTATATCGGCCCGAGAGAGGACAGCGGAGTAAAGCTGAACAAGCTGGGCTCGGCAGAATGGAACAAGACACGCTCGAGAGTGCGCTCGGCTGTTCGGGATATGGCCGACGATCTGGCAAAGCTCTATGCCGAAAGGCAGAAGGCTCAGGGGCACGCATTCTCGCCGGACACCGATTGGCAGAACGATTTTGAACAGCGCTTCGACTATCAGGAGACCGACGATCAGCTCAGAGCTATAAGCGAGATAAAATCGGATATGGAAAAGCAGACGCCTATGGACAGGCTGCTCTGCGGAGATGTCGGCTTCGGCAAGACGGAAGTCGCGCTGAGAGCGGCCTTCAAATGTGTTCTGGATTCAAAGCAGTGCGCGATAATGTGCCCGACGACAGTTCTGGCCTGGCAGCATTATCAGACAGCGATAAAGCGCTTCGAGCATTTCCCCGTTAAGGTCGAGCTGCTCTCCCGCTTCCGGACACCAAAGCAGCAGGAGGAGGTCATCAAAGGCCTGAAGCGCGGGACTGTGGATATCGTCATAGGGACACACCGGCTGGTGCAGAAGGATGTTGAGTTCAAGGATCTGGGGCTGGCCATTATCGACGAGGAACAGCGCTTCGGTGTCGCCCACAAGGAAAAGTTCAAGGAGGCCTTCAAGGGCGTCGATATACTGACACTTTCAGCAACGCCTATCCCAAGGACTCTGAATATGGCGCTTTCCGGGATAAGGGATATGTCTGTCATCGAGGAGCCTCCGCAGGACAGGCAGCCGATCCAGACTTATGTTATCGAGCACGACGACGGTGTCATAGCGCAGGCTATATTCAAGGAGCTCAGGCGGGGAGGGCAGGTCTACTATCTGCACAACCGTGTCGAGACCATACCCTCAGTCACGGCAAAGCTGGCTAAGCTGCTGCCGGATGCCAGAGTCGGCATCGCGCACGGGCAGATGTCGGAATCGGAGCTCTCGGAGGTCTGGAGGATGCTGCTGGACAGAGAGATAGATATTCTTGTCTGCACGACGATAATCGAAACGGGTGTCGATGTTCCCAATGTCAACACCCTTATCATTGAAGATGCCGACAGACTGGGGCTCTCGCAGCTCCATCAGATCAGAGGCCGTGTCGGGCGCTCCAGCAGGAGAGCCTTCGCTTATTTCACCTTCCGCAGGGGGAAGGTGCTCTCTGAGATCGCGGAGCGCAGGCTCAATGCCATAAAGGAATTCACACAGTTCGGCTCGGGCTTCCATATCGCCCTGCGGGATCTGGAGATCAGAGGCGCAGGCTCGATACTCAGCAGCAGGCAGCACGGGCACATCGAGGCTGTCGGATACGATATGTATCTGCGGCTGCTGAACGAAGCTGTGGCAGAGCAGCAGGGGCTTGAGATCCCTCATTCTCCCGAGGACTGCCTTGTTGATATCTCCATAAACGCCTTTATCCCGGAGGATTATATCGAGAGCCTGCCCCAGAGAATAGAGGCATACAGAAAGATCGCATATATCGTCACAGAAGAGGACAGCCGGGATGTCCTCGACGAGCTCATCGACCGCTACGGCGACCCTCCGGCCAGCGTTACAGGGCTTGTCAATGTCGCTCTCATAAGAAATCTGGCTTCGAGTCTGAGGATAACCGAGATCTCCCAGCGCGGAGAAAGGATATGCTTCTTCATCAAAGCGCCTTCTGTCGGCCAGCTTTCGGCCCTGATCGAGAAATACGGCCAGAGGCTGCGCTTCTCTGAGGGAGAAAAGCCCTTCTTCTCCATAAGCCTTGAAAAAGGCCAGAAGCCAGCAAAGCTCATGAGCGAGACAGTTATGCTGCTCTCTGAGCACAAGGACGAGGAATGAGAGCGCCGATTGTGCACCTTGCATTGAAAGGCAGGGGGCGTCTCTGCGCGATTTGTGAATGTTTTTTTCAGCACGGGCCGCGTAAAATGCTTGACAAAGCAGCGGTTTCGTGGTAAAATAATCTAGTATGCTGACATATTGTGTTCAGCTGCAAATATCAGTGAAAGGAGAGAGAATATGCCGACCTTTAACCAGTTAGTCAGAAAGGGAAGAGACGTTCTTGCTACCAAGTCTACCGCTCCTGCTCTTCAGAAGGGCTACAACGCCAAGAAGAAGACTGCAATCGACCAGAGCTGCCCCCAGAAGAGAGGCGTCTGCACAGCCGTAAGAACTGCTACCCCTAAAAAGCCTAACTCCGCGATGAGAAAGATCGCAAGAGTAAAGCTGACAAACGGTACCGAGGTAACCGCTTATATCCCGGGTATCGGCCACAACCTGCAGGAGCACTCTGTTGTTCTTATCAGAGGCGGCCGTGTAAAGGACCTCCCCGGTGTGCGTTACCACATCATCAGAGGTACTCTGGACGCTCAGGGTGTTGCCAAGAGAATGCAGGCAAGATCCAAGTACGGCGCAAAGAGACCGAAGGCAGGAAAGTAA
>CAMNNQ010000004.1 GCA_946545645.1 uncultured Clostridia bacterium
CTGTCTCGTGCTCTGCAAAGGGGACGCTGTCCCCCTTGACCCCCTGCCAAGGGCTGGCGCGCCCTTGGATGGGCGCAATATTGCCCGCTTAGTGCGGTGCAGTACTTGTTCTGTGACCCCGCCGCAAACAACGTCCCGCCCCTCTAAAGGAAAGACGCCGCTGAACCTACCGGCAGCGTCGCAGGGCGTACAGACGCCCCACCAAAGACAGCAAGCGACCAAAGGGAGCGCCGCGTTTCGGCGTTAAAAAACGCGTTTCGGCGCTAAAAAATAAAAAAAATTGTGAAAACCTATTGACATTTGCAAAATGATGCTGTATAATATATAACTGTGATGTTGATATGCTGCTATGGCTCAGGTGGTAGAGCACATCCTTGGTAAGGATGAGGTCACCAGTTCGAATCTGGTTAGCAGCTCCAGAAGCCCCGGTGCAGATGCTCCGGGGTTTTTGATTATGTCGGTTTTCGGCGCAGACGCATTTTTATTGCGGCCTGCGCCTTTTTTTTGAATAATCTTCCCCCTGCCGGCAATAATATAACGGAAGATAATTCTGATCGGAGGAATTGTTATGAAAGGCTGTACCGTTTTTTTCGGAACATCTCCCGCTATAATCTCATCCGCTTCTGTCGGAGGAAAGATGGAAGGGGACGGGCCTATGTCCGCCTGCTTCGATAAGATCAACGAAGACCCATTCTTCTCCTGCGAGACCTTTGAGCAGGGGGAGAGCAAGCTGCTCAAGGAGACTGTCCTCAAAGCTCTGGAAAAGGGCTCTCTTGCAACGGGGTCTATCGACGTTATGTTCGGCGGAGACCTGTTGGATCAGTGCGTAGGGACGACCTACGGAGTCAGGGAGCTGGATATACCCTTCCTCGGGATATACGGTGCCTGCTCGACAGTTACCGAGGGGGTGCTGCTCGCCTCTCTTTTTATCGACGGAGGATATGCAAAGCGGGCGCTCGCTGTCACATCCTCCCATTTCTGCGCCGCTGAGCGCCAGTACCGTTTCCCGCTCAACTACGGCGGGCAGCGCACACCGACCTCACAGTATACCGCGACCGCTGCGGGAGCGCTGGTTGTGTCCGCCGAGAGGCTTCCGCCCTATGTCAGAGCAGCTACCGTCGGCAGGATCGTCGATATGGGCGTAAAGGACGCTGCAAATATGGGCGCTGCTATGGCTCCCGCCGCGTATACCAGCATAAAACAGTTCTTTGAAGACACTGAGCTGAAGCCGGAAATGTTTGATGCGATAGTTACAGGCGACCTTGGCAAGGTGGGCAGCCGGGTGCTGTGTGAGCTGTTCTCAAGGGACGGGATCGACCTGACCACTCTGCACCGGGACTGCGGCACGATGCTTTACAGTTTTGAGGAGCAGGATGTCCACGCCGGCGGGAGCGGAGCCGGGTGTGCGGCAAGTATGCTTTGCGGGTATTTTATCCCGAGGCTTAGGAGCGGGGAGTTCAGGAATATACTCTTTGCTGCGACGGGGGCGCTTCTTAATCCGACAGTAAGCGCTCAGGGAGAGAGCATCCCGGCAATATCCCACGCTGTCTGGATCTCCTCGGACCCGGGCACTGCTCCTGATATCCGGTTTTCAAGGAAGGAGCGATGATATGACTTATTTCTGGGCTTTTGTTATCGGCGGAGCATTTTGTGCAGTTGGGCAGATACTGATCGACATGACAGGACTGACTCCTGCGAGGATACTTGTCAGCTATGTAGTTGCCGGAGCGATACTGGGAGCTTTCGGGCTGTATGCGCCTATAAGGGAACTGGCCGGGGCGGGGGCAACAGTACCTTTGACAGGATTTGGCAGTGCGCTTTCAGAGGGAGTCAGCGAGGCGGTACAGGAAGAGGGTGTTCTGGGGATATTCTCCGGTGGATTAGCAAGTTGTTCTGCGGGGATAACGGCAGCTATGGCTTTTTCGTTTTTAGCAGCTCTCTTCGCAAAAAGCCGCCAAAAGTTCTGAATTTTTAACTCCGAAACGCGGCGCTCCCGTTGGTCGCTTGCTGTCGTTGCGGGGTCGTCGTTACGCCCTGCGACGCTGCCGGGAGGTTCAGCGGCGTCTTTCCTTTAGAGGGGCGGAACGTTGTTTGCGGCGGGGTCACAGAACAAGTACTGCACCGCACAAAGCGGGCAATATTGCGCCAATCCAAGGGCGCGCCAGCCCTTGGCGGGTTCTTAGGGCAGAGCCCTAAGCGGGGCATGGGGTAGAACCCCATACCGGAACGCAGTTCCGGCAAGGCGCGGCACAACAACAAAAACAAAGGGAGACCAAAGTATGGTCTCCCTACATTTTTATGTGGACAAACAAAAATGCCGCGCCGTCAAAACCCATTAGCCCGCTGACACAGGAAACAGTGAGCGCAGCGAACGTCTTTCCGTATGGCTCCGCACAAGGCAATAGTCCATGGACTATGAGTGAACTGTCTGCCCCGCCCAGACCAAGTGCGGGAACCTCACATCAGCTCACGCCTGAATTCGGGGGCTTTCCGGTCGCCCCCGAGCCCCTTCGGTCGTTTTTTAGCGCCGAAACGCGGCGCTCCCGTTGGTCGCTTGCTGTCGGTGGTGGGTCGTCTGTACGGCCTGCGACGCTGCCGATAGGTT
>CAMNNQ010000005.1 GCA_946545645.1 uncultured Clostridia bacterium
GAAGCCGATAGCGGCGCCGAAGCCCGCTCCGAAAAAGACCGTCGAAGAGCTGGCAAGAGAGGTCATCGCAGGCAAGTGGGGCGCAGGAGCGGAGAGAGCCAAGAAGTTGACTGCTGCCGGGTATAACTACACAGCCGTTCAGAGCAGAGTCAACGAGCTGCTGAAAGTCCCCGCCAAGAAGAAGTCCATCGACGAGATCGCAAAAGAAGTCATCGCCGGGAAATGGTCGGCAGGAGCCCAGCGCATGAGGATGCTGACCGACGCGGGCTATGATTATATGACGGTGCAGAACAGAGTTAATGAGTTGCTGAAAGACAACTGATTTTTTTCGTTTTCCTTGAAACTTTTTCTCTGAAAGTATATACTATATATATGAAAAGAGGTGGTGGGAGCATGGCGGATGGGAATAAGATCAGAGAAGAGTTTGAAAAAATATATACAGAGACCTGCCGCAGGATCTACCGGATCGCGGCAGCAGGCTCCCGCACCTTTGCCGATGCCGAGGATGTCTTTCAGGAGACCTATCTCGAATTCCTGGACAGGCTGCGCGAGGGGGCTGAGATCCAAAACCCGGAGAACTATCTCATTACTATTGTCCGGCGGAGACTATGGGCGCACAATAAGGTATCTGAGCCGCAGATGATCGCTCCCATGCTGGAATTCTCCGAGGAGATCCTGCAAGAGCCGCCTGACGAGATGGATATCGAGGAGACGATCATATCCGACAGCCTGTATGACGAAGTTATCGCCAGGCTCCGCGCTAAGAATGAGACAGTTCAGAGGATCTTTTATCTCTACTACCGGCTGGATATGCAGCTCTCAGATATCGCCGAGCTGCTGGACATCCCGTTATACAGCGTCAAGAACAAGCTATACCGTACATTAAAGGAACTCAGAAAGCTCTACGGAGGTGCTGAAAAATGAAAGAAAAAGAGTTTTTTAAGGAAGTCATGAAGCGGGGCTTTGAGCCCGACCTTGAATCGCTTTCGGATAAGATACTTGCAAGATCAGATAATAAAAAACCGGAGCCGCCTGCTGTCGGAAGAAAGGCGATCCCCGGCTTTATTGCAGGAGCTGCTGCGGCGGCAGTGGTGGCTGCCGGGCTGCTCATCGGTTTCCGTTCCTTTGGAAAGTTCGGCACAGACTCCTCCGGCTCTACCGGCCGCTCTGCCGAGGACATAGCCCCCTCTGCGGTCACCACCACCTCACCCGAAAGCAGCGACAGCGCTGCAGATCTGCCCGGTGAAAGATTCGTCCCCTCGGAAAAACCATATATCTATCTGAACGGCTACCACAGCTATGAATACCTTGATAAACTGCATATCCCGCTTACCGGGGAGAATGACGCACCGCCTATCCCGGAGCTCTTTGAATTCGTAGGTGTCGTTACCGAGAACGTATCCAGGGAGGAATCATATAGGTCAGCAAGCAAGCACAGACTGCAATCCAATGACTTCCCTGTCGGAGCCTCAGTATTCTACAATAAATACAACGGTATGTTCATCGGCTGGACCCAGCAGTTAAGCTCTTACGGCTGGATGTATATCACAGACAATGAAACAGATTTTGTCAGGATGTACGGTAAAGAAGCGACAGATACCGGCAGGAGCGTCGAGAGCGGCGGCTACCGCAGATGCCTTTACGAAGCTGTCAGATTAACAGTCTCTGAGATAGTCAGCGAGGAAGAATTCACCGCTGTGATCGACCGCACGACTCTGCTGGACACATACGATCAAAACATCCCCGAAACTGTAACTGTCAGTATGATCCCTGCCGGCCTTAACGGTATAGAACTGCCCGAGGGAGTCACAGTGTCTGTAAAAGACCTGAGCCCGGGGCAGCAGGTGTGGCTGCCGATACACTCCTCCCTTCCGAACGCAGTCAATATGGGAGAAACGGAAGGCAGTATCTCCGACCATATCTATGCATCAATGGTCGATACCAGAGATTACATCTCCGTATCATATGAAGACGACCCGCTCTTCCGCTACTATAGAACATGACCTGAATTTCCCGCTGTATCCGCATAGCGTATCAAGATGTAAGCCAAAACAAAAAAAGAGCTGCTGCAAAAGGCAACAGCTCTTTTTCTTTGTTTGGTGGAGATGACGGGAATGATTCTCCCATTTTTCAAGCGCCGTACCGTTTTGCCTTGAATTGGTGATAACTGCGCATTTACGCCTTTTGCGAGCTTTGCTTGATTTGTGCGCCTCTATCTCAAATCAGCGTTTTTCTTAAAATCGTGCAGGAATCGTGTAGAAATCGTGTACGATATCGCTATTTTTCCTGCTCTTTGATCCTCCCCGTCACGCTCACCTCTCCGACGGTCTCCGTTGACGACAGCGTGTTCTCGCCGTTGAACGTCTGGATCGCCTCAAACGGCACAGGCGGGTCGGTGGGTTGGAGGTAGGGGATGAAGGTTTCGGGGACAGTGGAACCAGGGACAACACATAGTTTCGCCAGATTAAATAGTGTTGTTACGTCATCAGCCGTTTCGTCGCTACGTGGATATATAAGGAGGATTAAATCACTATCCACCTCTAATGTTGCCGTTTGGGGTGATTCGGAGCCTTCTTCAGGCACAGACAAACGATAAAGTGTGCCGTAATTATCTGTTGACACATTATACCTTCTGCAATAAACATATCCACGTCTGCCGTCAAAACATTTAACCGTATAAATCCCTGGCTCGGTTATAGTAAATGCCCAGCGCTTAGAGCCAGTGCTTGCTACCTGTTTAAACGTTAAAGATGCGCTCTGTGCATCCCATAAATTCTCCGTCCTCTTATACACCTTCCCGCTCTCATAGTCAGCATACTCATCCTCATAGAGTTTGGTGGAGCCGATGTAGGCGTCATAACTCTGTGACTGAGAGTTATTGCCCGAAACCGTAAGGGGTATTTTGTAAACATCCACATACACCTCATACTTGCCGTTCGGAAGCTCTATGCCGTTGGCTACTGGGTATATAGGGTTACTTTCTGTTGGTGTTCCTGACTGAATAAGGTATCCCTCAATTGTACCCGCTAATCCCGGAGGAACTTCCACCTGCTCAGTCACGGGATTCGCCAGAACATAATACGCTGTGACTGGTCTTCTGTTAGCATACTCTGACGCATAGAAAGCCCTATACTTCTCTGTCGTATCTAAATCAGTATCAGGAGATCTTATCGCTATTCTCGTACTATCAGTTGACGTTCCTGTTACCCTAAAACCAACATTTGCAGTACCCGTGGCGACAATTGCATAAGAATAGTGAGAACACAACTGATCCGTTGTAGACGTCACAGTTAGGGTCTCTGCTATCGTTTTAAAGAAATATCGTGTAGTATTGCCGTCAGGAATGTGCCCATCGGTACCGTCTAAAACCACAACCCCAATACGTCGTGTCAGTACGCCAGTTGACACATCAAGCGTATCTTTAATGTCACCAAGGCCTCTTAATGGCTCGTCAAGCTGTATCCCAAGCTGTATGGCTTCTCCTACGCCCTCGGACGTGCCGTATACGCGGTAGTTGGTCAGCACACCGCCTTTGCTCTCGAAGGTCAGGGGGAGAGAGCCTGTGATCTCGGTCACAGGCCAATCCTCAGTGAGCTGCTGCCCCCACATAACGGCCAGCGGATCCCGGACAGGCAGCCCTTTGCTCGCTTTCAGCAGATCAAAAAACTCCATCTTCAATCGCCCTTTCTGTCAGATCGTCCTCGGACGTATCTGTAGTATCGGTGGAATCGAGCCTCAGCAAGGTGCGGTCAAGACTTCCGGCAGCGTTGGCGTTCAAGGTCGAGGCTGGCTCTGCTGCGCCCCACTCCTTCCAGGCGTTGTCGAAACCTAACACATAAATCTTGCTCTCCGCCTGTACGACCGCGATGGATCCGGGGACGAGCAGCCGCCCGTCTATGCCGTCGTAGGCCGGCAGATCCTCCGAGGCTGAGACCCAGAGCTCAGCCTCCACCGAAGCCGTGTTCTCGCTTATTGTGATGATCTTTTCTCTTCTGATACGTATCATTTCTACTCCTCCTCTTATCTCATCAGCTCATTAACCCTGTTCTGCACCGTCATATAATCATAGCCCGCATCGGTCAGCATCCTCATGCGCTGGGCTCCGGCAGACCATTTCCCGGCGATGACTTCTCTGGCGATCTCGTCTATGGACTTCTTCTTAGCGGGGACTTTCAGCAGCTCGTTGACTCTGCTCTGAACGGCTGTGTAGTTATACCCGGCAGCAGTCAGCTTCTTGGCTCTCTCTGCTCCTGCGCCCCACTTGCCTGCGATGACCTCTCTTGCCAGCTCTTCGACGGTCTTTTTCGGAGCGGGCTTCGG
>CAMNNQ010000006.1 GCA_946545645.1 uncultured Clostridia bacterium
CCTTGACCCCCTGCCAAGGGCTGGCGCGCCCTTGGATGGGCGCAATATTACCCGCTTTGTGCGGTGCAGTACTTGTTCTGTGACCCCGCCACAAACAACGTCCCGCCCCTCTGAAGGAAAGACGCCGCTGAACCTATTGGCATCGTCGCAGGGCGTAATGACGACCCCGCAACGACAGCAAGCGACCAACGGGAGCGCCGCGGTTCGGCGTTAAAAAGCCCTTGGATTGGCGCAATGTTGCCCGCTTTATGCGGTGCAGTACTTGTTCTGTGACCCCGCCACTAACAACGTCCCGCCCCTCTAAAGGAAAGACGCCGCTGAACCTTCCGGCATCGTCGCAGGCCGTACAGACGACCCACCACCGACAGCAAGCGACCAACGGGAGCGCCGCGTTTCGGAGCTAAAAAAAGAGGTATTAAAATAGGAGTTAGTGCATATATGTTTATTAAGGATCGAAAGATAGTATGTAAGGAGGAGTTATCATGTTCATCAGATCAGTAAAAATGAAAAGACCCTGGCTCTGGGCCGCTTTGCTTACAGCCCTGCTCGCAGCAGCCGTCTTCTTTTCCGTAAAAGCAGCCGCAGGTAAACCCCAGATGGCCTATGTCATGGAAACAGAAGCCCAAAGACAATCATTTATCGCGGATATGGGCTGGGAAACTGCGGATCAGTATTCTTCAAAACGTGCCGTAACTATCCCCGAGGAGTGGAACGAAGTCTATGAGGACTATAATTCCCTCCAGAAACAGCAGGGCTTCGACCTGACAAAGTATAAGGGGAAGGAAGTCGAGATCTATACATACCCCGTCCTGAATTACCCCGGACATACCGATAAGGAGTGTATGCAGCTAACCCTTATGGTCTGCGCAGGAGAGCTCATCGGCGGAGATGTCTGCTGCACCGAGCTGGACGGCTTTATGCAAGGGCTGAGAAATCCCGACCGGAGCTGAGATGCTTTGAAAGGATATCAGACTGCACAGGGCTTTTTGCCCCGGGTGTCTTTACTTTTTCCGGAAAATGTGGTATGATCGGTATAAATGAAGCGCCATATTAACCTTTCCCGGAAGGAGTGAAAAAATGCAGGTCTTTACACTCGCTGAACGCCCCGCTGCGGATATGGAACTGTTTTTGCAGCCCCGCGATCCGGAAGCCGCCGGGCTCTTTGCCCGCCTTATGAACGACCGCGAAACAGAGCCCGGCCTCTGCTTTCTGGCCTGCGAGGGCGGCACTGTCAAGGGAGCGCTGGTCGTCTGCTTCGGCAGATCGGAGAGCGTAAGGATAGGCATAGCCGCAGTCCTCTGCGCCGACCACAGAGATATCTCTCTTTTGCTGCTGACTCAGGCGGCAATAGCTCTCAGGGAGCGCCGGATACCGTATTTTATTGCGCAGGGCGGAGAAGAGCTTTTTGACGAGCGAAAGGACTGGGACTGGATCCTCCACCGGGGGTTTGTCCCTCCAAGACTGGATGAGAGCGCTCTGGGCTTTTACTGCAACCGTCTGACCGATACGGCTGTCCCGACGACTATGCCGATAGAATTTCCGGCTGCTATGGGTCTGCCGATACCCGAATGTCGGTTCGTCGGGAGAAATTCCATGGATGCCGAGCATTATGCCGAAGCAGTGTATACTACCAGAGAGCGCCGGCGCCTTGCCGAGAGAGCCGCGATCATAATATTCATCATCGCAGTCTCGGTCATAACTCTGGTCAGGAAGGACTATTATGTTCTGCCCGCTGTCGGTATAGGGCTCTATGCGCTGTTTATCAACATTTTCCGCCCCAGGAGAATAGTGGCGGAGGAGATGGAGCTCTGGAAGAAGCGCGGCAAGGAGAGCTGCGACGATTCCATTTTCTTCGGAGATGAGGGTTTCATATTCTTTTCCCGGAAACGCGGGCGTTCCATAATGCACTATGACAACCTGCGGACAGCCTATGTCAAGCGGGATTTCATTTTCCTCTGCCGGAGCGTAGGAAAGGAATCGGCTTCGGGCTATTATATCGAGAACACATCCCTTGAAAACAAGCAGGAGTTCCTGGATTTCCTCAAAAGCAAAAACCCCCTTATCGTCTTTAAGAAATAGCTCTCAGAAGGCGGGGGGCAGTATGACCGAATGAAAAAGCCGCTCAGGGATGCCCCCGGGCGGCTTTCTCAAAAAGTAAGGAAAGTAAAATGAATTGAAAAAGATAACTTGTAAGCTGGATAAAGGGGCTTATTTCTGGCCTTCACTTATGCGGATAAAGGCCTCCATAAGCTCAACTGCTCCGTCGATCCCTGTTTTGGAGGAATTGATGCAGAGGTCGTAATTCTTCGCCTCGCCCCACTTCATGTCGGTGTAGTAGTTATAGTAGTTGGCGCGGCGCTTATCGGTCTTGCGGATGAAATCCTCGACCTTGTTTTTCTCGATATCATAGCGCTCGAGTATCCTTCTGCGTTTCTGGGGCATCGAGCCTGTGATAAAGAAATTGATGACATTATCATGATATTTGAGGACATAATCGGCGCATCTCCCGACGATAACGCAGGGCCCTTTTTCAGCGATAGAGCGGATGGTATCGAACTGCGCCAGAAAGATCTTCTGATTGAGCGGGAGCTCCGGGTTTATCCTTCCGTCGGCAGTAACGGGATAGTTGCCCATAACAAGGGAATAGAGGAAGCTGTTGGTGTAGGTCTCGTCGTGTTTTACGAACAGCTCCTGAGTGATCCCGCTTTCCTTTGAAGCGATCTCCAGCAGCTCCTTGTCGTAAAACCCGATTCCGAGCTTATCGGCCAGCTTCTGCCCTATTTCTCTTCCGCCGCTGCCGAATTCACGGCTTATGGTAATGATCGACTTCATAGCAAGACCCCCTTTGAGTTCTCATATTATAGACAAATTGTTAGCGTCCATAGTTATTATAACATATTAATTGTCATTTGTATACAAAAACGAGAAAAAATCCTGCACAAATTTTTTTCAAAACCCTTGTGCAGAATTCATATTTTAATATTTAACATTTTTTTATAAGCGGATATCCCGGGCTCAGGCATTATGATAATTTCGGTTTCCCGCACTTAGTCGGTGCGGGTCAACACCCCTTACACAACGTCCTGCCCCTCTAAAGGAAAGACGCCGCTGAACCTATCGGCATCGTCGCAGGTCGTAATGACGACCCACCAAAGACAGCAAGCGACCGAAGGGAGCGCCGCGTTTCGGCGTTAAAAAACTCGGGGGCGACCGGAAAGCCCCCGAAATCAGGCGTGAGCTGATGTGAAGTTTTTGCACCTGGTCTGGGCGTGGCAACACCCCTTACACAACGTCCCGCCCCTCTAAAGGAAAGACGGCGCTGAACCTTCCGGCATCGTCGCAGGCCGTAACGACGACCCACCCACGACAGCAAGCGACCAAAGGGAGCGCCGCGTCCCGGCGTTAAAAAAAACGGAAAATCGTTCGCTGCGCTCACTGTTTCCTGTGCCAGCGGGCTAAAGGGTTTTGACGGCGCGGCATTTTTTGTTCGTCCACATAAAAATGTAGGGAGACCATACTTTGGTCTCCCATTTTGTCGTTATGCCGCGCCTTGCCGGAA
>CAMNNQ010000007.1 GCA_946545645.1 uncultured Clostridia bacterium
CTATGTCGGCGGATGTTAAATTCTCCGGCACGGGCGAGAGCGGCTTTACCGTTTATATGTGCGAGAACGAGCATTATGATATCTTTATCCGCAAGAGCCTGGAGGGCGAGGGCTATGAAGCTGTCCTCAAGCTGAATATCGGCGGCATAAAGCATATCCAGAAAGTCATCCCGATGAAGACAGATAAGGCAAAGCTGATAGTCAAGGCTGATAATTTCAGCTATTCATTTGCTTTCAGGAACGAAGACGAGGGCGCATCCAATTCTCTCGGTTACGGCTATGCCAAGTATCTGACCAGCGAGGTATCCGGCGGCTCCACAGGTGTTATGCTGGGTCTCTACGCTATCGGCTCCTGCACTGCGGAGTTCACCAATTTCGAGCTGGAGTACAGATAAAGACCAGCGTGGATCGAAGCATAAAAAACCGTATATCCTCTCCGAGGCGGGGAGGATATACGGTTTTGTTTGTATAGGTGCGGCGCAGCGGTCGGTTCGGAATACCGCGCTGTGCAGGCTCAGCCGATCAGCCAGTCGTACATCTCGCGGTATTTCTCAGCAGAAGCCTGCCAGGAGAAATCCTTGTTCATAGCGCGGCCGATCATACGGTTCCAGGCATCACGGTGATCTATATAGATCGAATGGGCAAAGAGGACAGTGTTATACATATCGAAAGCGTTATAGGCTGTAAAGCTGAAGCCTGTGCCGCTGTCAGTGAACTGATTGTAGGGCTCGACAGTGTCTCTGAGGCCGCCTGTCTCACGGACTATCGGAAGAGTACCGTAGCGGAGGCTCATGAGCTGCGAGAGGCCGCAGGGCTCAAAGAGGGAGGGCATCAGGAAAGCGTCGCAGGAGGCATAGATCTTGTGGGACATAGGCTCGCTGTAATAGATGTTGGCGGAGACCTTTTCGGGGAAGCGCCCCGCAAACCAGCGGAACATATCCTCGTGCTTCTGATCGCCTGTGCCGAGGATGACTATCTGAACATCCTTCTGGCAGAGCTTATCCATAACATAAGCGATAAGATCAAAGCCCTTCTGGTCTGTAAGTCTGGAAACGATACCCAGCATAAAGCGGTTGTCTCCTGAGCCGAGACCCAGCTCCTTCTGAAGAGCGCGTTTGTTTTCCAGCTTTTTCTGGGGAGCATTGTCGGCGGTGTAGTTGAAGGCGATATCCTTGTCTGTCGCCGGGTCGTAGATATCGTAGTCGATACCGTTGACAATGCCGCGAAGATCGTGGGCGCGGGCACGCATAAGGCCGTCCAGACCTTCGCCGTAGAATTCGGTCTTGATCTCTTCGGCATAGGAATCCGAGACAGTCGTTATGGCGTCGGCATAGACAAGGCCGCCCTTGAGCATATTGCCGTCAGGACCCATCAGCAGCTTGTCATAGGTCATATAGTAATCCGAAAGGCCGGAGAGGCGCTGGAAAACCAGAGAGTTGTCGTTGCCCTGGAATTTGAGGTTGTGTATCGTCATGACTGTCTTTATCCCGCGGAAGAAATCTCCGCCCTGGAAGCTGTCGTGAAGATAAACGGGGATAAGCCCGGTCTGCCAGTCGTGGCAGTGGATGATGTCAGGGCGGTAATCCAGCAGCGGCAGAGCAGAGAGGACAGCGCGGTCAAAAAACATGAATTTCTGTATATCCCAGTGCCATTCGGTATAGGGCTTGGGGCCTGAGAAATACTCCTCGTTGTCGATGAACCAGTATATGATGCCGCCGTAATTGGCTTCAAGGACGCCCACATATCTGCTGGCTCCGGCAAAATCCATATAGAAATGGGTCTTATACTGCATGAGCTCCTTGAGCCTGTCCGGGATGCACTGATATTTCGGCATTATGATGCGGACATCATAAGCGCTCTTGTCAAAGCATTTAGGCAGCGCTCCGACAACGTCCGCGAGACCTCCTGTCTTGATGAAGGGCACAGCCTCTGAGGAGGCAAACAGGATCCTTTTCATTCTGACACGACCTTTCAATAGTTTTTTTCTTTCCGGGCTCCTCCCGGAGATCAAAGGCTAACTATATTTTATCATATCAGCTCCGGCTCGTCAATAGGTCAGCGGCTTTTGCTCCTGCGATATCTTTACTTTTGATAAAAAGTGTGTTATAATCAAGAAAAGAGTCGGAGGTGGGAGCTTGAATACTATACTGTTCATCCTTTCCGTGCTGCCGGCGGCAGTACTGATGTTCTATATTATGCGAAAAGACAAGGCAGAAAAGGAGCCTTTACCTCTTCTTGCCGGGCTCTTCGCGCTGGGCGCGGTTTCGGTCATCGGAGCGGGTTTCGGTGAGGTGCTGATAACGGAGCCGCTGTCTGAGATAGTTGCTGAGGATTCGACGGTCTATCTGCTCATTGAGAATTTCCTCGTTGTCGCGCTTTGCGAGGAAGGGCTGAAATTCCTTATCCTCAAAGGCCGGACATGGAGGAACCCTCATTTCAACTATACATTCGATGCTGTCGTTTATGCCGTTACGGTCTCGCTGGGCTTTGCCACCGCCGAGAACATAATGTATGTTCTGATGGACGGCACATATCATCTGGCGATAATGCGCGGCTTTCTCTCTGTCCCGGGGCACGCGATAGATGCGGTGTTCATGGGCTGCTTCTACGGAAAGGCAAAGCTCTGCTCCTGCCGGGGAGATGCAGCCGGCTGCCGTTCAGGCCTGGCTGTCGCTCTGATAGCTCCTGTCCTGACTCACGGTTTCTACGATTTCTGCCTGACTCACGGCTCGGATCTCTTTATAGGGATATTTATCGTCTTTGAGATCGTGATAACGATCTATGCCTTTCTCAAGGTGCGGTCGCTTTCCAAGGGCGACACCCCTCTCTATCCTGCTGGTATGCCCTTCGGACAGTATGTCCAGTATTATGCAGACCCCAATTCCAGGATATATGCTCAGTATCAGGGTTATCAGTATCAGCCCTATCAGGCTCCGCAGTACGGGCAGCCCCAGCAGTACGGTCAGCAGTACCGGGCTCCGCAGTACGGGCAGCCGCAGCAGTACGGTCAGCAGTACCGGGCTCCGCAGTACGGCCAGCCCCAGCAGTACGGTCAGCAGTA
>CAMNNQ010000008.1 GCA_946545645.1 uncultured Clostridia bacterium
CTTTCAATAGAAAATCAGAAGCTGATACTGACGAAGTACGTCAAAGAACAGGGCTGGAACTTGATCGACATTTATGTTGATGACGGTTACAGCGGCACCGACTTTGACAGACCGGGTGTGCAGCGGCTTTTGGATGATGCAAAAGAGAAGAAGATCAACCTCATTATTTGTAAGGACTTATCTCGTTTCGGCAGAAATTACATCGAGGTCGGAAGGTATGTTGACTATATTTTCCCGACCTACAATATCCGTTTTATTGCGCTTAATGACAATGTCGATACAGCTGATAAAGATAGTTCAGCTCTGGACATGATGCCGATACTCAATTTGTTCAACGAGTGGCATTGCGCCTCAACTTCAAAGAAGATCAAGGCGGTAATCGAGGCTAATGCTAAAGCTGGAAAGTATCGCACCACGTTTGCACCATACGGATATGTAAAGGGTGATGATCCAAATCATCTGCCAGTTATTGATCCCGAAGCGGCACCGATAGTCAGGCGGATGTTTGAGATGAGAGCAAAAGGAATAACGCCTCGGCATATCGCTGATGCTTTCAATGATGAGCATATACCTCCTCCGTATGATCATCAGTATGCTCTGCTGGGAAAGCCTGTTCCGAGAAAAACCACACATCTTTGGGATGGAAATGCTGTCAGAAAAATGCTTCAGAATCAGATGTATCTCGGAGATCTGGTACAGCTTAAATCCACATCTGTTTCTTACAAAAACCACAAGCACATTATCAAAGACAAGGAAGAATGGGTAGTTATCCCAAACACCCACGAGCCGATAATATCACGAGAGCTTTGGGATAAAGTCCGTGAGGTCGAGGCGTCGGTCAGTCAGGGGAAGAAAACAGCTTCGGGCTTTCTTGCACCGCTGAGCGGATTGATGTTCTGTGCAAACTGCGGACAGAAGATGCGGCTGATGTATAACAACACGACCAACGGCAGCAAAAAGAATCCCCGGAAATATGTTAGGCACAATTACAACTGCGGATACTATATGCGCTTCGGAAAGAGATTCTGCAACAGCCACTACATCAAAATGAAAGACATCAACGCTTTGGTGCTGTCGGACATCAAAATGAGGGCAAAGCTGGTCATCGCCGATGAGCAGGATGCGAGGGATTTCTTTCTCTTGCACAAACAGAAGCACAGCAGTGAGCAGCTGTCGGCGGATTCAAAACATCTGGACGCAGCGAGGAAACGCCTTGCAGAGTTGGAGAAGCTGATACCCTCGATCTATGAGGACAAGCTCATCGGAAAGATCCCTGAAGAAATTTGCGTAAAGCTCTTGGAAAAGTATCAGGCCGAGCAGAAGGAGCTGTCAGCTGAGGCAGAAAAGATCGAGATCAAGCTCTCCGCCGCACGGCAGGACAAGCAGGATGTTGAGGAATATATCCGCCGCTTGAAGAAATATGCCGACGTTCCCGAGCTTACCCGCGAGATGTGCCTGGAGCTGATCGAGTACATCACCGTTGACGAATATGCGGCTGACAGGCCGAGGGATATCCATATTTACTACAAGCTATTGGACAAGCCGCTGCCGAACAAAATGAGGCTGGAGATCAACGCAAATGATGAAACCGCGTGAATGCGCGGTTTCGTAAAAAGCTATTTGTGTGTCCTTATGAGGTGTTGACTACTTTGAGCGTTTACAGCCATGTCATCGCCGAAAGCAAGTCACAGGAGGGCGCGGCTCTGAGCATGCCTTTTGATCCTCCGAAGAAGGCAGCAGCGGTAAGGATAAGAATGTGTAAGCCACAAGCAAGGAACAAGCCCTGCTTCGTGGCAAAAAAGAAAACTCGCAAACCGCGTAGATAAGCGATTTGCGAGTGGATTGATTGGTGCGGCAAACGGGACTTGAACCCGTACGTCGGTTGACACACGCCCCTCAAACGTGCCTGTCTGCCTATTCCAGCACTGCCGCATTCGACTTTAATATTATATCACAGTCAATTCTGTTAGTCAAGCACAGAGCCTTTGTTTTTACAATTTGTTCACAACTGTCGGATCAGCCGCATCGCCTAGCTTCTCTATAAGATGCGTATATGCGACCTCTCTCAGCGGTTTACCACCGATCTCATCCTCAAGATATATGCCCGCACATGAAAATCTGTGCTTTTCATAAAAATGCCTCGCCGGCCGGTTTTCTTCCAGCACCCAGAGCATCACCCTGTCATAGCCGCAGGCAGCAAGGCCCCTCAGCGCTTCTTCAAGCAGCAGCTCTCCCCGGCCGCTGCCGATGTATTCCGGCAGCAGATAGATCGACACAAGTTCGCCCCAGCCGGAAAACTCCTCCCAGCGCGAACTGCAATAGCTGGCTGTGCCGATAAGCCTGCCAGCTTCTTCAAGTACGATATGGTGCATATCTTCCCTGCTGCTGTGCCTTACCCATTTGCCCTTTGGGATGCTGTCCAGAAACTCCTGCGGGACTATACCCTTATAGGCATATCTCCAACTGCTCTCGTATATCCCGCTGACCTCACAGAGATCGTCTGTATCCCTCAGCGGACGGACGATCACTTCTGCGCCTCCTGATAAGGCTTAACAGTGTTCGGCACCTTATCGACCGAGTTCTTTTCTGTTATCTCGACTTTATAGGCGTATTTTTTGGCTTCCCCGTTCTCTTCGACCTCAGTTGTCTCGGAGAAATACAGCAACTCCTCGCCCTTGAAGTAGTAATCAGCCGAAAAAGCTGTGACTTTCCCGCTCTCGGCCTCGGCTCCGATCTTCTTGACATCGTATTTGTGCGATATATGTGTGATACCGCCCTCATCCGTCGATACTGCATCGGTGACGGCTCCCGGAGAATAGATAAGCAGCCCCTCGTCAGCCTGGGGATGGGTCGTCGCCCTGGTGTAGAGCACAAAGCCCTTGTCGCCCTTCTGCTGATAGGTCAGCTCGCCGTTCTCGTAAGTGAAGAGCTCCATTCCGTTGCTGTACTGCGCATATTCGCTCTTCTCGCTCCTGCCCTTATAAGAAAACAGAAGGATATCCTTCTCGTCATACTTGAAGGTGAACTCCTGCTCGACCTCTCCCGTGTTCATATTTGTCATAACGACCTTGGCGCTGTCGAGCTCCTTGTAGGCCTTTCTCGCCTTCTTTATGAGCTCTCCGCCCTCTACATCCTTCTCCGCAAAGCAGGAGCAGAGCAGCACCGCGGAACAGACTGCCGCAGTAATAGCGGCAAATGCTTTTTTAACAGCTTTCATATTCATTGATCCCAGTATACTCCCTGCCGGTCTGTTTCGGTATCTGCCCGTAAACAGAATACTGCCGCTTCCGACATTCAGCCGAAATGCGGCAGTCAACCGTTCATTTCCTTCTTGATGTATTCCGCCTCTTGCCGTCCATAACGTGCTTGAGGTCGGAGATGCGCTCCTCGCTGGTCGCCTTGAAGCGGCTGAGCATATCCTCGAAGCCTGCGTTGCCGGAATTCTCATTCGGGTCGTAGACCGGAGGCGGGTTCTTTGCAAAATCCTGCGGCTCGGGCGGCTCATATTTTCTTCTCGGCGCCTGATATCTTCCCTGATCCTGACCGGGACGGCGGTCGAACTGTTTTTTGGGCGGAGCAGGAAGAGCCTTCTTTATCGAAAGGCTTATTTTCTTATCCTCTCCGACAGACAGCACCTTTACCTTTACGCTCTGCCCTTCGGTTATATGGTCTTTGATATCATTAACGAATGTGTTGGCGACCTCCGAGATATGTACCATACCCGTAGTGTCCTTGTCAAGCTCGACGAATGCGCCGAATTTTGTTATCCCCGTTACCTTGCCCTCGTAAATCTTACCTACTTCTAGCTGCATCAGCGTTCTGTTTCCTCTCTGACAAATTGTCCTGCCTTACGGCATCAGTTGTTTTTTTCAACGATGTAAAACCGGCGCTCATTCGGGTAAGCATACCCAAGCTGCTCGATAGCGACACGCTCCATATACCCTGCTTCGTCTCCCGAGCTGAGAAGGCGGTTGAACTCATCGTTCTTCTGCTCCTGCTCGGTTATCTCTGCACCCAGCTCCTCGCTCTGCTTTTTGAGCTGAACGATCTGAGCCTGCTGCGAGATTATGGTAAAGATGGAATAAACGATAAGGCAGAACACTGCGATGAAAGCAATAATATGCCCAAGACGTTTCTTAGGCTTTACTACCTCTTCCGGGGCTTCCTTGTTATCAGCCACCGCAGCGACCCCCTTTCGCACAGCGCTTTGCGCCTAATTACACTTATATATTATACTACATAAAAAACGCAACTTTCAAGCCCTTTTTTCCTTTTTTTTCACTTTTTTAAATTTTGTTATAATTTCCACAAATCCTGCCCTGATTTTTTGGTCAATTTTATCTGTCAAACGACCGGCCGTCGCCCTGTACCCCTTGCGTATCAGCCCGAAAATGCGTGAAAAAACAAATAATATAGCCCTGCCGGCCGTATATCTCTCCGCGAGCCCTCCCAGAAGCATCCCCGCCAGCACAAAGCCCCTTGCCTCCCCGGTCTGAGAGACAGATAAAAGAAACCAGCATGAGCCGAAGAGAAGAGTGTAAACAAAGTCCAGGATCCCCTCTGCGATACGCCCCAGCTCCAGCCCGCGCCTTGCCGCCCGTATGAAAGCATATACCCCTCCAAGTATCAGCCCCAGCAGCAGCGATAAAGCAAAGATCTCCCTCTCCCTTCCGACTCCCTCGTTCATGGCAAGAAAGCCCTCAGAAAGCACCCGCATCTCCCTCACCTGAACACCTTGCCCAGAAACGATGGCTTCTTTGTCCTGTCCTTGTCTCCGTAGATAAGCGCCGAGATCTCCCCCTCGACAGACAGCGCCCCGCTGCCGACGCTCATCTCGTTGATGTGCAGGCTGCTGCCCCTGACTGTCAGCTCTCCGAGCTGTGTGAAGAGCAGGATCTCGTTCTCGTTGAAGCGATCGACATCCGTAACTCCCGTCAGCTCCAGCCTCTGCCTGTTCTCAAGTATAACTCCGTGTCTTCCGTTCTGTTCAGCCATGATGTTCCTCCTCATGCCCCGCCCCTGCTCTTGACTTGTACGGCTTTTTTTGTTATTATTGTATCAGGGCAGCTTCGCCCCTCAATGAGTATCTTATGCGGGACACCGCAGGAATTATGACAGGAGGTTTGCCTAATGAACGATATCGTAAAACGCACCGTAACAAGAAGGCTTGAAAGAACAGCCGAAAGCCTCAGAAAGAACAACATCGAGGCCTATATAGCCGAGACCTCCGCAGAAGCAGTAAAGATCTGCGAAGGGCTGCTCAAGGACGGCGAGACCATATCCTGCGGCGGCTCTGTGTCTCTGGCCGAAAGCGGAGTGCTGGATCTTATGCGCAGCGGCAGATATAACTTCCTCGACCGCTCCACCGCCTCCGACCGCGCAGAGGTGGAAAAGATCTACCGCGAGACCTTCTCGGCGGATGTGTTCCTGACCTCAGCCAATGCAGTCACCGAAAACGGCGAGATCTATAACGTAGACGGCAATTCCAACCGTGTCGCCGCCATCTGCTTCGGCCCCGAAATGGTCATCTTTGTCGTCGGATACAATAAGATCGTCCGCAATATAGACGAAGCTTTCCTTCGTGTGAAGCGCTGCGCTGCTCCCCCCAATGCCGACAGGCTGAACTGCGGCACTCCCTGCACTGAGACCGGCGAATGTGTCTCTGTCAAAGCCGGCGGAGATATGACCGCAGGCTGCCGCTGCGAAGGCAGGATCTGCTGCAATTATGTCGTCTCGGCTTACCAGCGCAAAAAAGGCAGGATGAAAGTCATCCTTGTCAAGGAAGAACTGGGCTTCTGATGACACCCGGCTGACAAACGGCAGACGCTGTCATTGTTTTGTCAATTATGCCGTTTTTTGATCTGTCTTTTACTTGAATTTCCATATTGAATTTGTCGATTTTGATTGACATTAGGCGAATGTTAGAGTATAATGATTAGAGGGTATAGCTGTACCCTTATGCCCCCGAAAAAGATTAAGGATGTGTTCTTTTGAGCAAGTTACGCAATAATTTTCAGAACTTCAACAAAAGAAAAATACTGCTCGCGTTTGCCGATTGTTTTATGATCATTGCAGCCGCACTTATGGCGAACTTCATTCTCTCGGCATTTTCCAAGCCGCTGGGAGGCAAGAACGTGTTCAGCCTTATGGCGCTGGGCTGCTTCTTCTGCGTATCCGCCATGACATTCTGCGGCCTTTATTCAAAGATGTGGCGCTATTTCAATATCCACGATTATTTATACTGCATAATCGGCGCCATCTCAGGCTTTACATTGGCCTATGCAGCCTTCTATCTGATGACAGGCAGAATGTTCTGGGCCTTTACACTCATCCATGTCGGGCTCTCGATACTCGGTATCTGTATCTTCAGGCTGCTCTTCAAGAATGCCTTTATAACCATATCCCATACTCAGGATCATTCTCACGGAAAACGTACGATGATAATCGGCGCAGGAAGAGCCTGCGAGCTGCTGCTCAACGAGATAAAGCGCGCCAGACTGCTGGGAGAGAAGAATGCTTCCGCAATGTTCAATCCTGTCTGCATAATAGACGATGCTCCCTCCAAGATCGGCATGACTATCGAAGGTGTCACCGTCGTCGGGAACTCCTCCCAGATCCACAGATTCGTCGAGCAATTCTCTGTCGATCAGATAATCTTCGCTATACCCTCCTGCCCGGAGGATAAAAAGCGCGAGATACTCGATATCTGCTCTTCGACAAAAGTCGCAGTAAAGATAGTCCCCTTCCTCGGAGACCTGCTCTTTACCGATAAGCCTATCATCGGGCAGATCAGAGATATCCGCATCGAAGACCTCCTCGGGCGAGACCCGATAACCTTCGACAACGAAGAGATCAAGAGCTTTATCTCCGGTAAGGTGTGCATGGTAACAGGCGGAGGCGGCTCCATAGGCTCGGAGCTTGTAAGACAGATCGCCAAATTCTCTCCTAAGCAGGTCATCATCGTAGACATCTACGAGAACAGTGCCTACGAGATACAGCAGGAGCTCAGGATGGAATACGGCAGCTCCCTCGACCTCGTTACTCTTATCGCCTCTGTCCGCGATTACCACAGGATGAACAGCATCTTCGCTAAATACAAGCCTCAGATCGTATTCCACGCTGCTGCTCACAAGCACGTTCCTTTGATGGAAGTCAGCCCGATGGAAGCGATAAAGAACAATGTCATCGGGACATTCAACACCGCGACTCTATCAGAGTATCACGGCGTCGAGAAATTCGTCATGATCTCAACGGATAAAGCTGTCAACCCGACAAACGTAATGGGTGCTTCAAAGCGCTGCTGCGAAATGGTCGTTCAGTATCTGGCTCAGCAGCAGGATGTTCATACAGAGTTTGTTACTACCCGCTTCGGAAATGTTCTGGGCTCCAACGGCTCCGTTATCCCGCTCTTCAAGAAGCAGATCGAGCGTGGAGGCCCGGTTACGGTCACACACCCCGAGATCATTCGCTACTTCATGACTATCCCCGAAGCAGTAAGCCTTGTAATGGAGGCTGCTGCCATAGCGCACGGCGGCGAGATATTCGTTCTGGATATGGGCAAGCCTGTAAAGATAGTGACTCTTGCCGAAAATCTTATCAGGATGTACGGCAAAGTTCCGGGAGAGGATATCGAGATCAAGTTCACCGGTCTGAGGCCGGGTGAAAAGATAAAAGAAGAGCTGCTGATGATGGAGGAGGGTCTCCAGAAGACCAAGAACAAGCTGATATTCATCGGCAATCAGATCGAGATAAATGCAGAAGAATTCATCCCGGAGCTGGAAAAGCTGAAGGAAGCAGCTTCACTTGATGATGAAGCAGCGGCAGTTGCAGCGCTTCACCGCATAGTTCCGACCTTCACTACCCCGGAAGAATTCAACAGCAAAGAGCTAATCCACTCCTGATTTTTTTTAACGCCGAAACACGGCGCTCCCGATGGTCGCTTGCTGTCGTTAGTGGGTCGTCTGTACGGCCTGCGACGATGCCGGAAGGTTAGGCTATCATCTTTCCTTTAGTGGCGCGGGAGGTTGATAGCGGTGGGGTCACAGAACAAGAACTGCACCGCACAAAGCGGGCAACATTGCGCCCATCCAAGGGCGCGCCAGCCCTTGGCAGGGGGTCAAGGGGGACAGCGTCCCCTTTGCA
>CAMNNQ010000009.1 GCA_946545645.1 uncultured Clostridia bacterium
GTGACCATTAACGGCAAGAACAAGCAGATTCGCAAGCAGAACGATCAGATCAAGGAGCAGAATGCAGAGATCGAGAACAAGAACAGTGCACTTCTCGTTGAGAATTCAAGACATCTTGCAGTAGAATCCGAAAACCTCTTCCTTGAGAACGATCTGATCCCTGCAATTGAAAAGGCAGTTGCAGCTTTGCCCGCAGCAGGCGAGAACAAGCCGGTTCTTCCGGAAGCAGAATATGCACTTTCCCGTGAACTCGGTATGTTCGATCATACGCACCTTGCGCCCCGGATTTGTTTGAAACACGAATGTGCTGTAGAACAGCTTTCTTTCATGGGCGGCGGCAAGTCGATCGTTTCCACAGATGCTACGGGTATCTACTTCTGGAATGCCGAGACAGGCGAGCTTATAAGGAAAATATCTGCCGATGAGAGTGAATTTGCATCGGAAGAAGGAGGCTCAGGCAAGCTGACCGCCTATTTTGATATCAACACTGACAAGACAGGCACAGTATTTACAAATACGAGTTCTCCGGGCAGTATCATATATGAAAACAGCCCTATTTACAATCGGATCTATAAATGCTTCATACACGATGTCGGCAAAGATGAACCCGGCACAGGCGGAGATGTATATGTATATAATTCTGACAGTGACTTATGGCGAATTGACGGTGCAACGGGTGAAGTAAAGTGGAGCGTTCCGAAATCGGAGAATGCATATTCTTACTATGATACCCTAGTGTATGAGAACTATGTTCTGCGTATCTATCTGGATAAAAAAGAATTACTTGACGGAACAGAGATCATCGGCAATGATTACTATCTTGAGATGATTGACAGCGAGACAGGCAGCGTAGAAGATACCGTGAAAATGGAACTCGGTAGCAGCGTATCCGGTTTGTCACGCGATTTTGAAATAAAAGCGATACATGACGGCGTGATCTATATTTATATTAAAGATGACAATATGCTGAAAGCTTATTTGATAGATAACCACGCTATGAAGCCCGTTTGTGAAACTGAGGTGAATTATGCCGATCTGTCAGTGGCGGACGATTGCTATCTTTGCTTGTGCAATAACGATCCGCTGCTCGCTGCGTGCAGTGTTTCTTTTGATACGACCACTGAACTGACCCGCTTCGATCAGGATTTAACGAAGAAGAAATGGAGTGTTTCCCTTCCGATCAACTACGGAAATAACGGACAGACATTCCTTATGCCCGCTGATCAGATTGATGCTGAGCATGATATTCTTGCTGTGACGACGAACTGCACGATCTCATTTGTGGATTATGAAACAGGCAGGCTGATGAAGAATCTTCCCGTTGATGGAGAGATAACAGATGTATCATTCAGCAGAAACGGCTTAGTGATGTTTACACTGAAAAACGGCGAGGAATATTTGCTCACTGTCAAAAACTATATCACAGGAGATGATGCAGACAACTGCGCATACAGACTGCAGACTTTCAATACGAATTTTTCACTTTGCAGCTACAGCTGCGGTAAATACGTCACTGCTGAAGATTTCTCCAACACCGCCTATATCCAGTATCCGAAGCAGAATGCAAGGTTCAGAGAGATCGACCCGGGTGAATTCATGTATGACCGTGATGTCATCGCAGTAACAAATGACGGCACAAAGGCTGCTGTCGTATCCACCTTCTATCCGGACGGCTCCTACAATACCGATGAAGGGGTTACATATCACCTGTTCCTGTATGAGTCGGCATCAGGAGAATGCAAAGAGATCACTTCACTTGAGAATCACAAGATAAACAGTGCTGTATTTACAGACAGCGATCGGCTTATCGTAAATGTAACTGCGCCTGAGAGCACCACGAATAAAACAATGTGCATCGATCTTGATGGCGGAAAGGCTGAAGATATAAAGGGAGCATCTGAGCCTATGTCCGTCGCTGCGGGTCTGATACCTTCGGGCGGCGGTGCATTCTATTTAGATAAAACCGAAAAGAATATCGTGTTCGTGTCCTCTGACGCAAGCGCAAAGACATGGGCTTCCAAAAAGGAAGGCTCATTCAGTGCAGACAAAGAATTGCTTGATAATATGTACGCTTTTTCGGGCTGCAAGGCCGCAATGTATGTGCAATTCAATGACGAGGACACAAGAACAGCGCTGATCGTTCACGATTTCTCCGCAGATCGGGATATAACACTTGATTGTGATACATCAACTATCGTAAATCGTAAGATCCGGCGGATATTCTGGCAGAACAGCTCCACTGTCGGCGTATTTTTCAACGACCGTACCGTTTTGCTTTTTGATGCAGATACAGGCAGTCTGAAAAGCACCGTTTCCCTTGTCGGAACAAGCCAGGAACCGGTTTCGGTTGCGGCACTTAGCGAGGATACCTTTGCTGTTCTGTGTCGTGACTCAAATCTTTATGAGATGAATACCGAAGGCTTTACGGGAAGAAGCTGCCGCCTTGACTTTTCGAGCAGCATGAATAATAATATCTTTGAGTGCGATAGCTCCTCTGCATCTCTGTTTGAGATCAATGCCTTATCCGACAAGAGCCGAATCTGCGCCGTATGGGAGAAATCACAGGCATGGGTACTGGATACATCCGTTTTTTCTGTTCGCTATCGGATCGACAGCTTTGCTGCTGCTCCGTCCGAAGGTGATATGGTATATATCAAAGACTCAGACAGTAATAAAATCGGTATGTTCCCGCTATACACGACGCAGGAGCTGCTGGAAGACGCAAAGGCCTATCTTTCGGCATTGGGCAAAGAATGAGGTGTATGGGTCACAAGACCATTAAGGCAACACCGCTAAATGGCCGCCTGAGGGCTTTGTGCGATGTTGCCTTAAACTGTAACCGACGATTTGACTGTATTTGAAAAGGAGTATAGAATCTTATGAAATACGAACCACTGCTGAAACATCTGCTTAGCTATGATGATATTGTCATTCAGGCGCATCATAATCCCGATGCCGATGCAATCGCTTCCGGATTTGCTCTTTGCCGCTATCTCGAAAAAAACGGTAAAAAGCCACGCTTTGTATATGCCGGAGAACGCAAGATCAGTAAACCCAATATGCTGATCATGCTCAACAAGCTTGGCATTCAGGTCAGCCATGTGAAGAGTCTGAATGAAAACGGCACTTTGCCTCAGCTTCTGATCACAGTAGACTGCTTTCACGGAGAAGGGAACGTCGGCAGTTTTGCGGCGGAAAACGTAATTGTCATAGATCACCACAGGATTCCGAAGGGAAAGCCTGTTCCGGAGCATTCGGTTATCAAGGAGAATTACGGAAGCTGTGCGGCTGTTATCTATGAGCTGTTCAAGGAGGTAGGCTATGACATCAACGAGGATCCTGACGTTGCAACAGCTCTCTATTACGGATTATATATGGACACGGTCGGACTTTCGGAAATCAGTGCGCCGATAGATCGTGAGCTCAGGGATACTGCAAACTATAATCGGGCGCTTATCCGATTGCTTGTGAATACCAATCTGACAGAGGAGGAACTTAGCATTATCGGTAAGGCGCTCAGCGATTGCAAATACGCCCCGCATCCCGATAGCTCTGCATTATCGGATGACCCCTCTCTTCCGAAGCAGCAGAGCGCATATACTATTGCGGACAGCTGCGACCCGAATCTCCTCGGCATTATCTCCGATACGCTGATCCAGGTCGACATGGTTTCAGACTGCGTTGTCTGCTGCCCGTATCATACCGGATACAAGATCTCTGTCCGTACCTGTACGAATTCTGTCAAGGCACCGGATCTTGCTGCATTCATAACTCACGGATACGGCGGAGGCGGCGGACATGATAATAAAGCAGGCGGCTGTATTGACTATCAAAGTTCGCTGCCGAAGGAGATCATGGAATTTATTGCAGACCGCATCCGTGATTTCTTTACAAAACCAGATGTCATTTTTGCGGGCAGGGATCATCCCGATTTTTCTGACGCAGAACGCTTTCGGAAAAAGGATATTATTCTGGGTTATATCCCAACAGCCGTGCTCTCACCTGACGGGGAAGATATACATATACGAATGCTGGAGGGCGATATCACCGTGTCGCCCGATCCGGACATATATCTGATGGTCGGCCTGATCGGAGAGGTCTATCCCATTAAGCGTGAGAAATTCGAGAAAAAATATGTCA
>CAMNNQ010000010.1 GCA_946545645.1 uncultured Clostridia bacterium
GTCGAATTTAGGCAATCTGACGAAAATCTGTGCCTCAACGCCAGTTGAGGTTGCGCATACTGATGCACAGGGGTCGTGCGGTGTTGCCTTTATGCTCTGTATTCAGCTCTTTACCTGCGAAGCGACAAGGCTCTCGCCGCAGTAGATCTGCCTGAGCTTGGGCTTTTCGATCTTGCCTGTCGGGTTTCTCGGAACATCTGCAAAGATGATCTTGTGGGGGCGCTTGTAGCGGGGCAGCTTGTAGCAGAATTCGTTGACTTCATCTTCGGTCAGAGTCATGCCTTCCTTTACGGAGATTATCGCCGCAGCGATCTCTCCCAGCCTCTTATGGGGCAGACCGATGACAGCAACATCCTTTATGGCAGGATGCGAGCGGAGGAAGTCTTCGATCTGTACGGGATAGAGATTTTCTCCGCCGGAGATGATAACATCCTTCTTTCTGTCTACCAGGAAGATGAAACCGTCTTCGTCCTCCTGAGCCATGTCTCCGGTGAAGAGCCAGCCGTCCTTCAAGGTCTCGGCTGTTGCCTTTTCATCGCGGTAATAGCAGGTCATGACACCGGGGCCCTTTACGCAGAGCTCACCGACACCGCCTCTCGGCACGATCTCGCCGTTCTCGTCAACGATCTTGACCTCCCAGCCGTAGCCGGCCTTGCCGATAGCGCCGACCTTGTGTATGTTCTCGACTCCGAGATGTACGCAGCCGGGGCCGATGGACTCGCTGAGGCCGTAGTTGGTATCATACTGGTGGTTCGGAAAGACCTTTTTCCAGCGGTTGATAAGAGAGGGCGGAACAGGCTGAGCGCCGATGTGCATGAGCCTCCACTGAGAGAGCTCATATTCGGAGAGATCAACTTCGCCGCGGTCGATGGCATCAAGGATATCCTGAGCCCAGGGCACCAGCAGCCATACTATCGTGCAGTGCTCGCGGGAGACTGTCTCGATTATTGATCTGGGCTTTACGCCTTTCAGCAGCACAGCTCTGCTGCCGGAATAAAGGCTGCCGAACCAGTGCATCTTGGCTCCGGTGTGGTAAAGAGGCGGGATACAGAGGAAGACATCGTTTCTCTGCTGGCCGTGATGAACCTGCTCAACCTTGGCAGAGTGCATAAGGCTCATGTGCTTGTGGAGGATAGCCTTGGGGAAGCCTGTCGTTCCGGAAGAGAAATAGATGGCGGCGTAGTCCTCATCGGTGAGCTTGATATCGGGAGCGGTCGAGGGGAAATTAGAAGCCTGGCTGTCATAGTGCTCTGCAAAGGAGGGGCATCCCTCCCCGACATAGAAGAGCAGCCTGTGGCGGCTGATATCGTCAGCGATCTCCTCAATGCGTCCGATGAACTCGGGGCCGAACATAAGGATATCCACCTCAGCGAGATCAAGGCAGTATTTGATCTCGTCGGGAGCATAGCGGAAGTTCAGCGGGACAGCAAGTGCGCCTGTCTTGAGGACTCCGAAATAGATCGGGAGCCATTCAAGGCAGTTCATCAGGAGTATCCCGACCTTATCGCCCTTCTTGACACCTCTGGAGAGCAGCATATTGGCAAAACGGTTAGCCTTCTCGTCAAAGACCTTCCAGGTGATCTCTCTGCGGTAGTAGCTGACAGAGGCGGGCTCAATGAGCTCGTATTCCTTCCAGGTAACTCTTTTCCTTTCGGTGATCTCCGGGTTGACCTCGACAAGCGCGACCTCATTCCCGTAGAGCTCGGCATTTCTTTCCAGCAGCTCGGTTATCGGCATTTCTATCGATCCTTTCAAAAATGATCTGCTTTAATGACTAAAAACGTCAAAGCGTTAAATATATTATTATTGTACCACATTGCCTGACAAAAGTAAAGAGCTATCGGCAAATTTTCGCAAGAAGTTTTCTCTCTCCGGAGGGTGTCATTGTGATTTTTGTCATTGACATCTTATAAAAGAGATAGTATAATTTTTATATATAGCTTTTTTGCCCCCGGAAAGGCTGATAAGTACGGTTCTCGCTCTTGGAACGTGGCAGACAGTTCTCTCATAGTCCATGGATTATTGCTTTGTGCTGAGCCTCACCCTTACACAACGTCCCGCACCTCTAAGGGAAAGACGCCGCTGAACTTATCGGCAGCGTCGCAGGGCGTAATGACGACCACGCACCGACAGCAAGCGACCATCGGGAGCGCCGCCACAAACAACGTCCCGCCCCTCTAAAGGAAAGACGCCGCTGAACCTATCGGCAGCGTCGCAGGACGTAATGACGACCCCGCAATGACAGCAAGCGACCAACGGGAGCGCCACGGTTCGGAGCTAAAAAGCCCCCGAATTCAGGCGTGAGCTGATGTGAAGTTTTTGCACTTGGTCTGGGCGGGGCAGCACCCTTACACAACGTCCCGCACCTCTAAGGGAAAGACGCCGCTGAACCTTCCGGCATCGTCGCAGGGCGTAATGACGACCCCGCAACGACAGCAAGCGACCACCGGGAGCGCTGCGTCCCGGAGCTAAAAAACGGAAAATCGCTTCGCTCTTTCCTGTGCCAGCGGGCTAAAGGGTTTTGTCGGCGCGGCATTTTTGTTTGTTCTCGCTGCTTTGTGTGGAAGGAAGACTTTGTTGCCCTTTTATTCGGTGTGCCGCGCCTGGCCGGAACTGCGTTCCGG
>CAMNNQ010000011.1 GCA_946545645.1 uncultured Clostridia bacterium
GCAGGACAGAAAAGAGACTTACGATAAGGACACCAACCCGAACGGCAGGTGGAGATGTTTCAGCGCTGAGGAAGTAAGTCAGCGTGAGGACCTGAACTTCAAGTGGATAGACTTTACCGAAGAGGACGAGCGAACCGTTACAGAGATAATGGACGATATGCAGGCACAGGCGGACGTTATCAATAACGCTCTGGCTTCTCTGAGGGAGATACTTGGAGGGATAAGCCTGTGATTGATGTTATATCAGCAAGAAAACGAATTCTTGAAATTGCAATACATGGAAATCTTGTGCCTAATATGAACGATGAATCATCACAAGAAAGTGTAAGCAATAATATCGAAACAAGAGCAAAACTCGTAAAGCAAAAGCTTACGAAAGAGCCCAAAGTAAAGCCCATGATAACTGAAGGAACATTTGATATTCCGAATTCTTGGATATGGGTTTCTTTAGGCGATTTATGTATACTGCTTTCAAGAGGAAAGTCACCGAAGTACTCTGACAATGAAAAATACCCTGTTTTTGCTCAGAAGTGTAATCAGCCTAATGGCTTGGCTCTTGAAAAGGCTTTGTTTTTGGATGAAACGACTTTGGAGAAATGGCCTGAGTATTTTAGATTACGGGACAAGGATATTGTTATCAATTCGACAGGAACAGGAACTGTTGGTAGAGTCGGATTCTATGTTTCTGAGGCTTTATCCTCAAAATATCCATTCATAGTTCCTGATTCTCATGTTACAGTTGTTCGTGTTGGTGAAAACATTATGCCAGAATATGTGTTTTATGCCTTACGTTCAACGTCAATTCAAAAGATAATGTTTAACCAGTTCCGTGGAAGTACCAATCAGAAAGAATTCTATATAGACTCTGTCTATTCTATACCAATCCCCCTCCCACCACTCGCCGAGCAAAAGCGGATAGTTGAGCGAGTTGAGGAGATATTCCGGTTACTTGATACTATTGACGAGGCACAGGAGAAATACTCCGCTGATGCAGAGTCGCTCAAAGCCAAGCTCATTACCGCAGGCATTCAGGGCAGGCTGACCGAACAGCTCCCCTCAGACGGCTCAGCCGAGGAACTGTATCAGCAGATACAGGCTGAAAAACAGAAGCTGATAAAAGAAGGCAAGATCAAAAAAGAAAAGCCCCTGCCGCCTGTCTCACCTGAGGAAGTGCCTTTCGAGATACCGGAGAATTGGAAGTGGGTCAGACTAAATGAAATAGTTAGCTTTATAGGCGGATACGCTTATAAAAGCTCTGATTTTATAGAAAAATCAAATAATCAAGTATTGAGATTAGGTAACGTAAAAAATGATGAAATAAGGCTGTCTATGAAGCCAGTCTATATTAATGATGAACTCGCAAATGATACAATTGCTTTTAGATGTAGAATCAATGATATTCTGATTACTATGACAGGTACAAGATTCAAACGAGATTACTTTTTTTCAGTTAGGATACTTAGCGAGACTCCTTCGTTGTACATAAATCAACGTGTTGGTTGTTTAAGAGCATTTGAATCGTCCATGGCGCATTGGTTAACTTGGGTTTTAAAAAGCAATCCGATACTATCTGATGTATTTCAATATGAAACTGGATCGGCAAATCAAGGCAATTTAGGATCAGAGAACATTTTAAAAGTAAAGGTTCCTCTCCCGCCCCTTGCCGAGCAGAAACGAATTGCTGAGGTGCTGGAGAGGGTTGTGGGGGTGTTGGGATAGATATACTTTTCATATCAGTAGTAACGTGCATAATGGATCAAAAAACATATGTGTTGTATAAATACCTATGAATATTATTTCAGTATTTTTGAGATTGAGGATAATCTTTATAGTGGGCCATAAACTCTAACGAGGAGGTAAATATGTCATATAAAACTGATATCCAAAATGCTATTTTAAAGCTTGACTCAGGTCCATTTCAAAATCTGTGTGATGAATTTCTGAATGAATGTGGATATAGCAATATTGTTTGTTTAGGATCAAAACCAGGAACTAATAAAACAACTTCCGGTACTCCGGATACATATTATTGCATTGATAGCAACGGCAAGTATATATTTATTGAGTATACAACACAGCAAGAATCTATTTATAATAAAGTGTCATCAGATATAAATAAATGTCTTGACGATGAATACACACATATTAATCATGATAACATAGCTGAAATCATATATTTTCATACAACATCCAACCTTACTCCTGAACAGGATACAGAATTAAAAGAGCGATGTCATTCAAAAGGTATTCTATTAAAAATATATGGAATAGATCGTTTGACAAACGACCTATTCAACAATCATAAATACCTCGTAAAACAACACCTCGGTATTACTATTGCTACAGATCAGATTCTTTCTTATGATGACTTCGTTCATAATTACAATAAAGCAAAGACAGCCGCATCAATTGATACCGAATTTAAATTCAGAACAGAAGAAATAAACTCTGTTTTTAACGAATTAGATGATAAAAAAGCAGTATTATTATGCGGTGCTGCTGGTGTCGGTAAAACTCGACTTGCTCTAGAATGTTGCCGGAAATATGCTGAAAAATACAGCTTTGAGGTGTTTTGCATCAGAAACAATAATCTGAGCATTTATGATGATCTCCATCTATTTTTCAAAACTCCAGGCAAATACATAGTTCTTATTGACGATGCAAACGAGCTAACAAATCTTGATACAATAATAAACTTCTTTAATGAGCATGACGATTCTGTGTATAAGATTATACTTACAGCAAGAAATTATGCTCTTAAAAGTGTTGTTACTATATTACAGCCGACTATAGACATAAAAGTTCTATCAATATCACCTTTAAATGACAACGAAATTGAAGAACTGATCAGAGATAAGTTCAATATCAATAATCACTTATATCTTGATCGAATCATTAAAATAGCAGAAGGAAATGCGAGAATAGCTTTTTTGGCAGGAAAAATCGCAGTTGAATATAATTCCTTAGAACCTATAAATGATGTTACTGATATTTATTCTTCATATTACGGAATGTATTTGTCAAAAATCGATAACTCAGACAAGCAACTGTTTTCTGCAGCGGCTATAGCTGCCTTTATAGGTGCGATTCACTTGGATAGCCTAAATGAATTGAGCGATATTCTATCAAATTGTAATTTGACTGTTGAGGAGTTCAAAGAAGCACTTTACAAGCTTCATAAAGAAGAAATAATCAATATATATAAAGAAAAAGCTGTTAGGTTTGCAGATCAGTGCTTATCAAACTATCTTCTCTTCTATGTTTTCATTAAAGAAAAGTGGATAAAACTATCTGATATGATTAGATATTCTTTTAGGGTCAATAAAACACAAACTATCACTTCAATAAATGTTATCACTACTCTATTTATTAATCAAAACAATCAAGAATACCTGTTTTCAGAAGTTAAAGAATTATGGAATGAATTATCAGGCAAAGATCCTGTTGCATTCTGGGAATACGTAAAAGTATTCTATAAAGCTAATCCAACTGAAGCATTATTGTTAGTAAAAGACAAAATTGAGAATACTCCGCAGACTAATACAGATGTTGAAGAATTGAAAATTGATGATAGAAACAATTCTGTGAACGATGATATACTTGAAATCTTAGGCGGATTTTCAGATACTAATGATTTAACAACAGCTCTTGATTTATACTTCTTATATTATCAGAAGAGACCTGATTTGATAAATCAGTTTTATAATGCAGGCATATGTTACTATGGTATTAACGAGGATTCATACAAATTTGACTATTATACACTAAATAAATACATAGATAGGTTGATTGCAGAATCAAACAATTGGCATAACAAAACCATATGCAAATTATTTGTACACGTTGCCAAGCATTTTCTTAGATTTCAGTTTAGTGGTATTACTAATAAGCGTAAGAATAGCTTTGGTATATATCACTTTGATTTGACAGTCAGTAAAGGTGTAGAAACATATCGAAAGATGATTTGGGAAAATCTTATTACATTGTACGCTAATGGTATAGAAATAGAGACTATTGAAGATATTCTGTATAATTATGGAAATCCGAGTAGTAAAAAAAGTAAAGAAATAATAGAAAACGATCAACCATATATTTTTAATCTGCTTAATCTATTCAAAAACAAAGAGTCCTACTATTTTTGTTGTATTATTAATCATCTAAGAAACCTATATAATCATTTTGAAATCACACTAAATAATGAGTTCACCAAATTTTATAGTATCAATTCATTTCGCTTATATGAGGCATTTGACAAAACCGATAATAATGATTTGAGTTATTTAGAAAAAAATGATGAATTAAAGGCAAATGTTGAAGCCTATATATCGGATCTAAGCAAAGAAGAGTTTTGTTATATTATAGATTATTTCTGCAATTCAATAATAAATATAGATTATTATCATAAAGAAGCTATAAACTATGCCTTTGCGTTTTTATTAAAAAACAAAGATTATTATCTTGAGGCATTGAATTACTACTTTGATAAACAGTATATACAACTCCCTCTTTATCCTTTTGCACAGATTTCATCAATGTTTGAGGTCTATTCAGATAGCGAGATATGGTCAATACTATCATCAGCACCAGATATTCTTAGAAACACCTGGCAATACTATTACTTTGAGGCATTACCTAATAAATACATAGACTCCGAGCACTTGCAAAAATGGTATGAGTTTTTGGAAGACGATTCGGATAAGTTTGTTGACTCTGCCTCCAGCAGATCCCTTTTATTCTTAAAAAAATATAATGAAATTGATAATGAAGCAATTATTAATAGTTATAGAATAATCTTTTCTAAATGCGTTTACTCTGAATTCATTGTAAAAAAATATATAGATTTGTTGTTAAACCCTTTGGCAGAATCGGTGCAAGAAACAATAAAGATTTTTGAAGGCAATTATGACTTGTTAAGTGAATTGTACCTGTTCAACATTTCAAAAAGAAGTCAAGAAGACTATAACGGAGTTCTGCTAAAAGCAATATATGAAAAGTATCCCGATATACTAAATCTATTATTTGAAAAATGGAAGAATGATGATTCATTTTTAACGCACGATGATACTGCCAAGTTGAGCAAATTATTTGAGCTTGACGATTACTGTTCCATTTTTGATGGTATTATTGATACAATAATTAAGTATGAAAAAGGGACTCTATTTTTTCAAGAAGATGAACTTAAGAGTTTAGTCTCAATTGGCAATTTGGGCGAACAATATAAGGATAGACCAGATAAATGGATCAAGCATTTTATTACAACTTACTATAACGATCAACAAAGAATGCATATTATTTCAAAAGCTGTTATAGGTCTTAGTGAAGAAAAACGAATTGAGTATATCAATTTGTTCCTATTACATAATAAAGATTTAGAATATTTCAAAGCATGGCAACTTCTTTCACATTCTATGTCGTGGTTTGGTAGTGAAGTTCCATTAATTCAAAAACGCATTGATTTCTTAAATCGTATTTTGCCTCTATTGAATGGTTTAGAGTACTTGAATCATAAAAAATATATTGAAGATATTATTTCAGACACCAAAAGATATATGGATAATGTCGAAATCAACGAAATATTAAGAGGAATATGATCCTTAATTATTCCACCACTCCACCCATTCCAACCAAGGAGGGCAAGCCGATGACATATACCACAACCAAAGTACAAGCCTTGAAAAGCTATCCTACATATCAGTTTTATGCAAAGGCTGACTCAAAGACTGTCGATATCAATGCAGTTTTCAAAATATGCATTCTTGAAGCCCTGAAATGGATACGTTCAAGGCTTCAGGACAATAGCGATCTTCCCCAGGTGTTCGGTGCTCCCGAGCCCGAGCAGTACGCTTCTTTCACACTGGACGAGCTGTCTTCGTTCAGCTATAACAGCGGCATTCAAATCGATGTTATATATATCGACACTCTCGAGGTGTGGTCCTTCCGTATTTCAGAGCCCGACCCGGGGGCAAATCTCGGGACCGAACAGGAACGCCCTGCTGTCAACGGGAGAACGTTCACAACGGAGATCGCATTCCGAAAGCAGGCAGACTGTGTCGGTATCGGTGTCAGAACGATATGCTCAGAGCCCTCGGACAATGATGTGGACTGCGAGGTGTTCCGACCGAGAGTTGTAAAGGCACTTATTGATAATCCGAACCTTCATCTGATGCAGGGCGGCTCCGTGATCGACGGAAAGCCGTTAGAGATCAGAAGCAGGAATGACCTTGAACTGTTCTTTGACATCTTTTCGGACGAGAGCCGCAGTATGCCGATAATAATAGCAGCCGACAGCAAGACGGAGACCGTCAAGACCGTTGACATCGAATATATGCCTGTGGATATAAAGCCGGGCATCGGCAGCTACAGCCTCTCGGGGCTTGCGAGACAGAACGATCCGATGAAGCTGACTATCAGCGCCGACCTGAAGGACTTTAAGACGAACATCATTCCCGAGAGCAGGACTAAAAAGCTGAAAGCCAAGCCGTCGGCCGAGCCGAAAGTCTCCGCTAAAAAGCTGCCCGTATTTGACTACGGCAGACTTGCAAGAACGCTGGCAGGTTATGCTATTGTTGTGTTTGCAGAAGAAAGATTTTTCAGGCAGATCGGAAACAAGCTCGGTACTGTGGTGGAGCACGGAGACATCATCGTAATCAGTGGAAAGCAAATCTCAGAGCGTCACCGTTACAGCAGCTACAGCTCAGATATGGAGGCTTTCTATAAGACTTTCAGAGCGGCTGTCATAGATATGTCAAAACGGAGCGCCTACAGCTTTGGCGAGGTGCTGTTCTATTCGGACGCCAAGCTCAAGGAGTACCACACCAAGCGCCACCAGACGGATTCGCTTGAAGAGACCTGCAAAATATACAGCATGGAGATCAATGAGCTCAGGGCTCAGGTCAAGGCACTCTCTCAGCAGCAGACGGATATGCAGCAGACAGCAAATTCTCTGCGCACAGCACAGAAGAAAATTGAAGCCCTGACGAACGAGCTTGAAGCCGAAAAGGAAAAGAACAAGGCTCTTGCGGAGGAGTTTGCAGGCAAAGAAGCAGCCTACCGCAGGAGCAGCGAGATATTGGAGCATTACAGGCAGCAGATCGACATTGCGGCAGGCTTCCCGACCGACTGCAAAAACGTCTGTGACTGGGCGGCAAACGCCTTCCCGAATGATCTTATAATTTCATCAAGGGCGCAGAGCGAGATGCGCAAATACAGCGGTGCTTTGGATATAGCCAGCCTCTGCGACGGGCTCGTGTTCCTTGCGGCTTATGCCAGATACCGCAGGCAGGAGATAACCGAGGAGACCCTGTCGCTGTATGCGCAGCGCAGCAACTGGGACATACAGGGCTGCGGCAAGGAAGCAATGAAAATGCACAAAACGGACTATTCCCTGACCCTCGGCGGAAAGCAGTATCTTCTTGACCAGCACATCAAGCACGGCAGACAGGCAGAGGAACTGATACGCATTTATTTCTGCTGGGACGAGGCAGAGCGCAAGGTGCTTATCGGGTCTATGCCGGGGCATCTGGCTACGGTGAAGAATGGAACGTGAAAAAATCACTAAACAGTTTACAAATTATTTTTGATATTATCGTTTGCTACTGTCAAATTATCAGAGACTTCATTTTTTAAGAATGGTGCTTTATATGGAGAATTATGATATAAAAGAAAAACTTATAGATTATGATGAGTTAGACATTTATTCAGATGAAGGCGGCTTTAGTGACGTTCTTACTGATGCTGTATCAGAAGCCACTGTTGCCCAAGCCGGAATACAAACAATAAGTCTGCAAACAGCTATGGATAATTACGCAATCTGGATGAACGAGTCTGCAATAGCAAAAACGACAGGACTTCCTGTCAGAACACCAACGCAGCAATACAAAGGATTTGCTGCGGAAGAGTATTTCAAGAACACTTTGAAAATCAATGCTCTTGCAAAAGGTGTTCCAAGCTCGAAAATCGGTATATATACAAAAGGACAGATGCCGGACGGTTCGACTTTATCAGGTATAGATATGGAAACTGATATTTCAGTCTGGACACGAGAGCATCCGTGGTGCAAACCAATAAGAACAGTAGATTATCAGTCAAAGATTCACAATGATCCCACTGCTTATTCAAATGACATCAATAATCCTCAATACAAAAATGTTAAATTTGTAGGCGGTGAAGGACAAGGAGTGAATGATACTGTTCAGGTCAAAGTTGACAATACTACAGTTTCTTCTGATTCTATAACGCCTGAAGAAGCCGCTGACCTTGCTGATCAGATGAAAGCTCAATCCACATCAGAGTACAGTAAAAAAAGAGAAAAAATCGATGAGCTGAATAAAATCACTCTTGAACGTGCCGTTGAGATAGGTGCAGCATTTGGTTTTATTTTCTCAACTATCCGTGAAATCGTCGATGTTATACGTAATCGAAAAGACTTACCGGAAGACCAGTTTGTAAGAACAATTAAAAATATACTTTGCGGAACAGTTGAAGGCGGTATTCGTAGCGGAGCTATTGTTGGCTCTGTACAGGTTTTCAGCAAACTTATCGGCAAAGAAGTCGCTGCTAATTCTCTCGCAGCTATACCGATAACTGCTTTTGCAAGCGTTACTGTAGATTTCGCAAAAGATCTGTATCATTGCTTTATTTCCAAAACAATCGATACTGATGATCTTCTTTGCAATACTGTCAATAATAGCTTTTCATCGGTAAGTGGCTTCGGCGGAGCATGGGCGGCTGGTCATGTAACTGAAATATTCCTTTCTGCCAAAACTGCTGCTGCGACAGGTGCAGGAATTGGTTCAAGCCTCGGACCTATAGGCACAGTTGTCGGTTCTGTTGTCGGCGGTTTAGTTATTGGTCTTGCAGCCAAGGGCATTATCAATACAGCAAACAAGGATGCTCAAAAAGCATTCACTGATACTATTGCCGAAATCAACTCTCATATTGAGCTTGAAGGCTTCGCCAAGATGTATTATTTCGCCGATTCTATGGCTACTCTTTCTGAATTCCGTTTATCATTTAAAGATCTGTTGCCTTGTTATAACCTAATTTCTGACCTGAGAGAGTATAATCTCCATAAAAAGGCTATCAAGAATATATCTGAACAAATAGAAACAATGGTAGACAACTCTGTAGAAACTGAAAAGGCTAAAGCTTTGAAACAGCTCGAAGAACACCATAAGGAACAGGTACGGCTCTTAAATCAATCCTTCAAAGAACAGAGCGATATACTCAAAGAGAAGTTCTACGAATCAGTTGATACCTATGTAGCAACTTCATATGCTCAGTATGTAGAATTATATAGCTTAATATCCTCAGATACTGATGAAATGTTGTCAGATTTGGAGAACAGGAAAACAGAGCACTCATATATTCTCGGATACATGAAACACAGAAACGTAATCAATGAACAGATAAATACTACACTCCAGGAACTTATGCAGGAATCTGAAAGCCAGGAGTATCTGCTGCCGTTTATAGATAAAGTAAACTGGTTTCTTGGTCAGGATGAATTGATAGTGGGAAGACAGTATATATCGTTTGAAGATTCGATGCTTCTTGTCAGCAGGGGGAGATAAAATGGGCTTTATGGATTATATTCCTCATAGATGGGCTTTAAACAAATCCCTGAGAAAAGAAGCAGATAAGCTAAAATCTAAGCTAGACTCCTATCAAATCGAATATGAGCGAAGGTTGAAAGAATGTCAGGCTGAGATTGACAAAGCACAACTTGAGAAAGATGCCAATTTAGAGAGAATAAAAAAGTCATTAGAACAAGAACTGCAGCAGGATCAGGAAATGCATGAAGCACTCCTTAATGATCTTGTTGATTATTCCGCTACCTTCCTACAGCGGAAATTTCTCTACTCCCTTAAAGATAATAAAAAAGCTCAAGCTAGTATAGTGGATGAAGATATAAAGTTCTTAAAATCTCAAATGGATGAGATAGGAACGGAAATGGATATACTACGTAAAAGAAAATCTGCATTATCCGCTTTTACAAACGTCCAGGATATTATTGTTCTCACTAATGACTGCGGATATGATATTCCCTTCTCTTTTGATGACGATGCAGATAGCCTGTTAAAGAAAATTAACGAGGCTATTGATAATTGTTCTGATGATAGAATAATGCGTGTATCATTGTTCCGGCTAAAAGGGATAGTGTACGAGCGTTCCGAATATTTATCGACCATAAAATACATTGAATGGGTTATTCAGCAGAAAGTTGATTATAGTAAGCTGTTGAATGATAAAAAACGATCTTTGATAACTCAATTCAAAAGTATTACAGACGAGGTCAAAAAGATTGATAATGATATCAAATCTCTTAATCAAGAGATCGAAGCAAAAGCTAAACATATCAGATTTTTCTGGACTAAATCAATTGTATATCTAAGCGCTGAAATTGATTATGCTTATCATAAAAAAGATGAATACTTTAGTCAAAAAAAATACAAACAAGAAATGATAAGAAGCGTTTGTTCAGAGCTTCATCAGTTGGCTGAATCGCATTCAGACGACCAAATCAAATGGGATAGATTACAACGTGAACGAAGTGATTTGTCTGATGAAATAGATTATCTTAAAGCTGAAATCGAAGACTTGAAATCCAAAATAGAATCAAAAAAAACTGAGCGAAAGAACTGGAACGGAAAAAGAGATCATATTTGTTCCGTTCTTGCTAAGAATAAAGTAAGTTTGATTACAAACAAAAGAATAACAGCTTCTGATGAGCAAGATATTATTATATCTCGCCTTTCTGAAATAGCGCAAATTAGAATTGATGGAGAATCAGAAGCCGAAGCTATATGCCAACAGGAGAAAGAAAAGCTTATCGCTGAATACACTGCTAAAAGAGACGCTTATTTAAAAGACTATGGAGCTTTATCTGCAAAATTAAAAATAGCAGATGCGAATGTTACCGCACAACTGGTTCTATTAGCAAAGACCAAAAAACAAATTCAAACAATAAAAGACAATGATAATCGTTTCTTTATAGCTAAGTTGTTTTCAGATCCTCCAGGACTTACTTCAGCTAAAGAAAACGAGGCTGCTCAAAGTGCCACACTTTCACAGTTGGTAAAAAAACAAAAGACATTGAAAGAACAGGTTACAGCATTAAGTTCTAAAATTTCAGATTTGACAGAAAATCATGAGAATGATCTTAAACGGTGTCGTCCGAAGCCTCTACGTCCAACAAGTGAGGAAAAACATGAAGAGGAAATGCTAAAACTTAGGCAAAAAAATATCAGGGAGAAAAAGAATGGAAATAAGAATTGATTTTCAGCTGAACCATAGATTCAGTGTTATAGAAAAAACGATATTCCGCTTTGTTCTTAATGGATTTAAAGATGCTATGGAGATATCAAACGCATTACCAATTTTCTCTGATGTTGTTATAGCCAATGCAATAAGAAACCTTGTAAATAGCCAGATCATCACTGCAAGCACTGACAGTAATATATTAAACCTATCTGACCCGATAATAGCAATAATAGATATTTGCCACAGCAGTCATTTTACAGTAAACGTTTCTCCTGATTTGGAAAAGCTGATACATGATACAGGTATCGTATTTTCTGATGACAGAAAAAAGGAAACTGCTGGTGTTAAGGAAGCAATCCTGCAAAGTATTCTTCCGAATGTTAAAATAGACAGATATGTTAAGCAGTATACAAAGACTCTAGACTTTATCATCAAAGAATACAGAGAGGAGGAGCAGAATGGATAAGTCCTCATGGATAAATCATCTTTCAAGCTGGAAGAAGTTCCTTACTGAACGGCTTATTATTGCAGATAATTATGGTGATCAACGCAAAATCGAGCGTCAGCTACTTACTATTGAACGCACCAGATGTGCTGCGGTATTAAACCCGTCTCTTCTCTCTGAGTTTATCAATCAATCCTCCGTAACAGAAAAGAGTGCGACCAAAGGAGTAAACAACTATGTCCTTAAATTGAATGATTCACAGAAAGCAGCGGTTAATGAAGCTCTTAACAGCCCAAATCTATGTCTTATCCAAGGTCCTCCCGGCACTGGGAAAACTCAGGTAATATCAGAAATCTGCCTTCAATTATTCATGAGAGATCCAAGCATCAAAATACTTGTGTGTTCTGAAACTCATATTGCGGTCAATAACATTCTTTCACGAATATCAGAGCATAACAAGGATATAAGAATTGTCCGATTAAGAGATAAAGAAAAAGATGATCAAATAGATTGTTTTGTTCCTGAAACGATTATTCATGATTATCTGCGATGGGCTTCCGCTTCATTTGAAAACAAGAACGCTTTTCAGATAATATCTGAAGAATTTGTTGATACCGAAGATAAAAGTCTTGAAAAAGCTCTTGCTTTATCTGCTAACATAGCTGGAATGACGTGCAACCGAGCAGCAGCTTATGATTTCAAAGACACCACCGAAATGTTTGATGTTGCTATAATTGATGAGGTTTGTAAAGCAACTTTACCTGAAATATTGTCTCCATTGCTTGTTTCGAGAAAAGCTATTCTTATAGGTGATCCTAAGCAGCTTCCTCCTGTGTTCTGCTCAGAAGATCAAGATGTCATTAAGAGTATAGATGATTGCAAGCTTGACAAGTATATGTACATTGATCATCTGTTCAGAGAATCACCGAACACTATAATTCTTGATACTCAGTATCGTATGACAGATCAGATAGGCAATATGATTTCCGAACTGTTCTATGACGGCATACTGAAAAACGGAAGGAATGACAAAACCCAGCATTGCTTGTTTTGGGTAAACTATACCAAAACACAAGACTGGCCACCAAAATCAGAATTACATTCTGATAAGCCTCATATATACAACTATGATGAGTGCAGAATCATCTCAGAATTACTTTCAAAGCTAAACAATGAGACCCCACATGCAAAGATAGCTGTCATAGCTCCATATCGTGCACAGGCATTTGAACTTAGAAAACGATGTCCTAAATCTACTAATGTTAAAATTGACACAGTTGATGGCTTTCAAGGAAAAGAGAGTGATATTGTAATATTCTCCATTACCCGAACTATAGGTGTTCAGCGTTTTCTTGCTGATGTACGGAGGTTAAATGTTGCATTATCAAGAGCTAAGAATAGAATCTATATTGTTGGAGAACTTAATTATTGCAATAGCAACAGAATCATGAAGGAAATAATCAAAAGAAGCGAAATAATTGATACCAACTTTAATGTCTGATTAACTAATGATTGATTTTCGATAGCAACTGTCGGTCTGCCTCATAATCTCTACCTGGGTAGCTTGACACAGTATTACTTTTATAGTATAATATGAAAAACAAATCACTAAAAACATGAAAGGAAGTGACTTATATGTGCAGCAAGAGCGAGGCTTTGATTATTCTTACAGAAGTGCTTGAACGTTCCAGAGCGATATTCGGCAGCAGCCTTGTAAATGGATATCTTTACGGCTCTTATGCAAGAGGTGACTATGATGAAGAATCCGATGTGGATATTCTTCTGACTGTAGATCAAAGCGATGATGTTATTCGTGCACAGAATAAGTTGCTTGCGAAAATAGACAGTGATCTCAGCCTTGACCACAATGTTACCGTTTCGGTCACGGTGAAGCCGCTGGAACAATTCAATCGTTATGCTGAAATATCTCCATTCTACAAAAATGTTATAAATGAGGGTATCTGCTATGCCGGAAACTAAAGATATTATTCCAAAGCTGGAAATAGAAAAAGCCAGAAACGCACTTGATGAAGCGAAGATTCTTTTTGATTCAGAGAAATATTACGGTGCAGCTAACCGTTCTTATTATGCAGCGTTCCATGCGATGAGTGCTTTGCTGATACACGACGGATATAGCATGAAGAAGCATAGTGGTGTAATTTCCAAGTTCAGAGAGCTGTACATAAAAACTGGTATATTTGAAACAGAAATGTCCGAGCAAATCGCAGCTTTGTTTAAATTGAGAACAGAGTGCGACTATGATACGTTTTATGTTGTTGCGAAGTCTGATGTTGAAGAACAGCTGGCTAATGCAGAATCGATCATTACTGCGATTGAAATCAGATTAGGTATATGAGTCAAAAAGATAAGCACACAAAAATCGGGCGGTTACTTTTAGTAATCGTCCGATCAAATACTATGCAGAAATATCCAATGGTCTTGGGCCTTATTTGGGCCTTATTGATATGAATAATCACTTAAACTTACAAAAACTTGGTTTATCTAACTTGCTCTGAAATAGCGTATTTACGCAATTCTCAGCAAGTTACTAAATTGCAAAGAACATTCGTTCCTTGATTCAATTCCCGTACGGGTCACCAGACACATTGCTCGCAAACCCCCTAAAATCAAGGGCTTGCGAGTTTTCTTTTTATATCAAATCAGCGTTTGTCCTTTACTTGTCCTTTGTTTTGACTTTTCATAATTTTTCGATTCTTTCAAATAGCATTTACTTTACCTCGGTTTGATATGTCGATACTCTCTTTTGAGGCTGAAAAGTCGATAACATCGCTTATTGCCTCGCTCGCCATTGCATTAGCTTTCTAAAATTCGTGACAGTAGATAGTGGTCGTGGTTGCAGGTGTCGAATGTCCTGATGAAGCGGATACACTCACCACATCTACGCACTTAAAAATCATAACGCTCGCATTGAAATGACGTAAGGAATGAATATCCCTGAACGGAAAGTTATTCTTTCCACAGAACTCGTTAAGCCAGCAGCTTCTGCGCAAGCAATGTTTTTCCTGTATGAGAAGCGCCGGTTATCAGTATTATCATAGCCTTGCTTTCAGCTCCTCTCTGACCCTGTTCAGATCACTGCACGTCAGAATGGGTATCAACGAGTTTATTTCATCAATGCTTTTATCCCACCATTTGAAACGGAGCAACAGCTCGGTCAACTCATCATCAAACCTCTTACGAAGCAGCTTTGCAGGATTGCCGGCAACTATGGTGTAAGGTTCAACATTTCTGCCTACAACACTGTTTGCACCAATGATCGCACCGTCACCAATGTGAACGCCGGGGAGAATGACGGCATTTTGACCTATCCACACATCATTGCCGATAATCGTATCTCCTTTTAACGGCAGGTCAGCCATTGCAGGCGGCTCCATATCCAAGCCCTCCAGCGTATAGAACGGAAATGTTGACACAGCGTTCATCTGATGATTTGCACCGTTCATAACAAACTCAACGTCTGCTGCGATCTGGCAGAACTTGCCGATGATCAGTTTATCGCCGTTCCACTCATAATGGTGTGTGACATGACTCTCAAAGTCAGAATCAGCGATATATGAAAAATCACCCACAATAATGTTAGGATCGGTGATCGTAGGCTTGATATAGATCTCTTTATCATACCCATTGATTGGGTGAACTTTGTCAGGATCAGGTCTGATTCCATTTTTCATAAAGACGCTCCTCTAAATTGATATATCAGCAAGCTGCACTTCTTACATTCCCGATTATACCATACTCAGCCCTGCTTTTCAATCCTTTATTCGTGTCAAAATCGCCCCGATCGAGCTGCTGTCCGATTTTTAGTACAGAAATGCGCCTTTTTCAACCACTTGTTTACCACTTATTGTCCCCTGAGATCGCCTGAGATCGCTTGAAACTGCTATATGCCGTAATTGCACAAACCGCGCATTTTCGGCGTTTCCCGCATTTTGCAAGGAACTGCCGAATGTGGGTTGACTTCTTCAATTACCGCGCGGGTCGCCTGAAAATGTGCCCGGAAACAGCGTAATTTCAACGCCGCCGGCTTGAAATCCCCCGGGACTTGTGATATAATACAAATAACTGCCAATGCAACAGGTCTGTTATGCTGCAAATATGGCAGGCAATATCAACTTATAACTGAACTTGGGGATGAGATCGTCCCGGATATAACGGAGGTCCGTAATGGAGAGAGAAGGATTTAAGTCCAGGCTCGGGTTTATTCTTGTAAGTGCAGGCTGTGCTATCGGGATAGGGAATGTATGGAGATTTCCTTATGTTGTCGGCCAGAACGGCGGCGGGGTATTTGTAGCTTTTTATCTTTTGTTCCTGCTGATCCTGGGTGTTCCTGTTCTGACTATGGAGCTGGCTGTGGGAAGAGCGAGCCGAAAAAGCGCGGTGCTTGGTTACAAGGCGCTTGAAAAAGAGGGAAGCAAATGGCATATCCACGGCTGGGTATGTATGCTTGGCTGCTATCTGCTGATGATGTATTACACCACTGTTTCAGGCTGGATGACGGATTACTTTTTCAAATTTGCAACAGGCTCCTTTGAAAGCGGTATGTCTTCCGAAAGCTTCGGAGGAACGTTTAATGATATGCTTGCTTCCCCCTGGGAGATGATCCTGTGGATGGCAGTCGTTGTTATTGCCGGGTTCTTTGTATGCAGCCTGGGCCTTCAGAACGGTATAGAGCGGATCAGCAAATACATGATGTCTGCGCTGCTGGTGCTGATAGTGGTCCTGGCGATACACAGCTTTACATTGCCCGAAGCAGGGAAGGGGCTCAGCTTTTATCTGGTACCCGATCTTGATAAGGTAAAGAGCATAGGGCTGGGGAGAATAATAGTTGAAGCGATGAACCAGTCGTTTTTCACACTGAGTCTCGGCATAGCGGCTATGGAGATCCTCGGCAGCTATATGAGCAGGAAAAACACTCTGCCCTCCGAAGCAGTCCATATCAGTATGCTTGATACCTTTGTTGCAATAATGTCAGGTCTTATAATCTTTCCCGCCTGCTTCTCCTACGGCATTGAACCCGATGAGGGGCCGGCTCTGATATTTATAACCCTTCCGAACGTCTTTGTCGATATGCCCGGCGGACGGATATGGGGTACACTATTCTTCCTGCTGATGACATTTGCCAGCTTTTCGACGATCATTGCCGTATTTGAAAACATCGTTGCATTCTGTGAAGAGAGCTTCTCTATCAGCCGGAGGCGATCGGCAGGCATCAACTGCATTGCGATGCTGCTGATAAGCCTTCCATGTGTACTGGGATTCAACGCCTGGAGCGGCCTTAACATTGGCGGTAAGAATGTTTTGGATATGGAGGACTACATTGTCAGCAATCTGCTGCTGCCGTTAGGCTCTCTTGTGTTCCTGCTTTTCTGCGTAACAAAATGGGGCTGGGGTTTTGATAACTATTTTGAAGAATGCAACTCCGGCAGCGGGCTGAGATTTCCAAGGATACTGAAACCGTTTTTGCAGTTCGTGCTCCCTTTGCTGATCGTCGGGATAATTGTCCAGTGTGTTTTCTGACCTTACAGAAAAGATCGAAGCCCCCTGGTTCGCTGATAGTTTCAGAGCCTTTTCGCTTTTATCCGCCATTACTGTTGAACTGGCTTTCAGATGTGCAAAAAACACCTTCGTTTCTTTCGGGCTGATGTCCGAATGTGATCTCATCGTATCACAGTGAAACGAAGGTGTTTTGATTTGATCCACCGAGCCGGGGATAAATAATATAGGCAACACCGCACAACCCGCGGCTTGCGCCTCTGCACGTCATCTGCTTGCATATTTCCCGTCATAGCACACAAATTTTCCTTGCCGGGC
>CAMNNQ010000012.1 GCA_946545645.1 uncultured Clostridia bacterium
CAGGATAGTAAAGCTGGCGGATCACAGGCTGACGGAGGCATAAGGCTCTCTCTGCCGGACTTACGCAGCTTCTCTCGGCGCAGAAACCAAAGACCGCATATCCTCCTCCCCTCCCGCAGGGGATGGATATGCGGTCTTTTCATATTATCCGGTAAGGCAGGATATCCCGCGCAGCTTACAGAGAACACATCATTTCGTAAAAGCCGGGAGCAAGCGATGTTGCGATTATCCACGTAACTGTTGCGACATCTATCAGCGCATGGCCGATCATTATAGGGACAGGGTCACGCTTTTTCTGATAGTCAATACACAGCAGGACAGTCAGCGGCAGGAAAGACAGGAATCTGTATACGATATACCTTACATCGGGAAGCGTCGGGATGAAACAATGCTGCAAAGCGAAGAAAAAGGCCGGAAGGATGACCGCAGCGTATTTGTTGCGGATACCGTTGACACCGCAGCCGAGATAGAGGGCATCCTCTGCAATGGCTGTGGATACAGGCAATACGAGAGCATTTATTATGGCCAGAGCAGGATGTATCGGTGCGATCATCATCGACGGGAGATAGGGAATGTCTCCGTAGCAGATAAAGCCTGCCAGATACATACCGCCCATACCTACCAGAAATATCAGCAGCACCATTCTGACTATCTGCTTTTTAGTTGTCCGCCCTTTTTCATAGCGTATCAGCTCACGGTAGCTGCCTTTGGAGCACCTTGCCAGCAGGACAAGCACCGCGGCCAGCAGGATATTTACTATTCTATAAATTCCCTGCGGATAATGTCAAGGCTTGTCAGCAGCCTGTGATCGCTCTCTTTCAGATCTTGTGATAAACCTGCAGAGCAGCGCCAGCGAGACGGTCATCATAACGGCTTCTGTTACAGGCTGGGCTTTGACCAGGCCGCTGAACCCGAACAGTTTATCCAGCAGGAGCAGCAGCGGGATATAAAGAATAAGCTGCCTTACCAGCGTGATGCAGAAGGCATATACCGGCTTGCCCATAGCCTGGAAGGACATCCTGCACATCGAGACAGTCCCGACAAACGGCAGGATGAACATAAGGCTCCTCAGCGCCTTCGCCCCGATGTCTATGACCTCCTGAGTCTCGGTGAACCAGCCGACGAAGAATGGAGCAAACGCCCCGCAGGCCAGCATAAGAAAAAGCTCTGTGCCTGTAACGATACACACTCCCGCCCGCAGGATATCCTTCATACGCCTGAAATTACCTGCACCGTAATTATATCCCATAAGGGGCTGTGTCCCTGCTGCAAAGCCCTGATAGATATAATTCCCCAGCGAGAGCAGCTTCTGGGCGATGCCCATAGCCGCGACAGTAAGCTCGCCGTAATCGACGGCAAGATTGTTGTTGACTATGAACGCCGCAGAAGAGAGCATCGTTTCCAACGAGGCCGGGATACCGACCCAGTATATCTGCCCCAGGATGTTTTTCTTAGGGATCATATACCTGACCGACGGCCTCAGCAGAGTCTTCCCACGCAGATAGAAAAACACCGAAGCCCCCATGCCTGCCGCATTTCCGATAACTGTTGCGAGAGCGGCGCCTCTGATCTGCATACCGAAGGCAAAGATGAAAAGCGGGTCGAGAGCTATGTTCACTATCGTCCCGACGATCATCCCGACTATGGAATAATTGACAGAACCCTCGCTCCGCAAAAACTGACCGAAGGAATAATTCCCCATCGTAAAAACACTGCCGATGAGTATTATGCGAACATACTGCCCGGTATAGACAAAAGTATTATCCTGCGCTCCCAGGCCTCTGACGATGGCGGGCAGGAATATCAGCCCCGCCGCTGTGACTATAAGGCTATTGACAACAGTAAGAGCAAAGCCCGCTGTAAGAGTCTGGCGGGCTTTTTCATTATCCTGCGCTCCGAGGCAGCGGGCTATCAGCGAGGATGCGCCTGTCCCGACCATATTCGAGACAGCGACCATGACCATCATCACAGGGTAAGCCAGATTGACTGCCGCAAGCTGGTAATCGTCATTGGTCAGGCCTATGAAGTAGGTATCCACCAGATTGTAGAGCACCATGATGAACATTCCTGCGATGAGAGGGACTCCCATTCTGACGACAGCCCTTGCGGGCTTTTCCTCGCTTAGGGTATATATTCTTTTATCCGTTTTTTTACCTGGCATAGGGCTTCACCTGATCTTTATTGATATTTATATTATATCATGCTTTCCGCAAAAAGTAAAGACTGCGGCCGGAGCCCTGCGCAGAGCTGAAAAAAGCGAAAAACCGCATACCCTCCTTGTCTCTGCCGGGAGATATACGGTTTTCGTCTGTATCTGCCTCCGGGCAGCCGCCCGGATCTCAGCTCCGTTTTGTTTGTCTTCTTTATGTTTTTTCAGTTCGCCTTGATGGTAACGTTTCCCGAGGAGGTATCTGCCGAGATACTGCTGCTGCCTGAGCCTGCGGTATATGTGCTGCCGTCCTTGGAAGTCGGGATCTCGGAAACGAAATCGCCGGATGAGGTGTCGATCACAGCCTTGAAGCCCGCATCTTCGGGGAGGCGCAGAGTAACATCCCCCGAGGAGGCCTTGATATCTATGCTCTCAGGCATATCAGCAAAGGTCATATCCGTATTGCCGCTGGAGGATTCCGATCTGACTGTTCCGGGGTTCTCAACATCTATGACCTTTTTCCCGGAGGAGCTGTCAAAAGACATTTCCCGGGCTGTTTCGGCTTCGATCTCGATCTTTCCCGAGGAAGTCTCTGCTTCCAGATGCTCAACAGACTCGATCCGGAGATCTATATCTCCGGAGGAAGCCGTCGCCTCGATACGCTCTGATGTGCCCTTCTGGTCGAGGATAATATTTCCCGACGAGGCATCCAGGACGAATTCCCTTGCGGTACAGCCTCTCAGATCCAGCTTTCCGGAAGAGGAATCCGCGCTGAAATCCCCAGCCTCGATGCCGTCAAACACTGCATCTGCCGAAGAGCCGTTATAGCTGAACTTATCCAGCTTCAGATCCTTCGGGAGCTTCAGCAGGAGCTCTTTCTTGTCATTGCCGAAGGATATCTTCCCTGACTTGCAGAACTGGATACGCAGCACTTTCCCATCCAGCCAGGTATGGACTCTCTTATCCTCGCTGAGATCGTCGGTGTTGCTCTCCGAGACACTGACTGTCGGCTTGTCATATCTGATAACGCTGACTTCTCCCGATGACCAGTTGAGGTCTATCTCTCTGATCTCCTCGGAAAACTCCCTGTTGCCGGAGGAATACTTATCGGCGTTGCTGTAAGACATATTTACCGAAAAAGCGAAGCATCCGACAAGGCTGGTCAATGCCGCTGCTGCGGCTGCAAATAGCATGGTGAGCTTTGATCCTTTCATCCTGTTCTCTCCCCTTATGATTTCTGATATAGGCAACACCGCACGCCCCCTGTGCATCAGTATGCGCAACCTCAACTGGCGTTGAGGCACAGATTTTCGTCAGATAGCCTAAATTCGACGCAGGCTTGCAAGCGAAGTTCACTTCGCTTTACGCAACGTCAAGGAGAATTGACGTCATCTTTGATGACGTTGGTGA
>CAMNNQ010000013.1 GCA_946545645.1 uncultured Clostridia bacterium
CATGATCACCAACGTCATCAAAGATGACGTCAATTCTCCTTGACGTTGCGTAAAGCGAAGTAAACTTCGCTTGCAAGCCTGCGTCGAATTAAGGCAATCTGACGAAAATCTCAGCTCAACTTTATTGAGCTTGCGCGCGATCTGACGCACAGGGGTTGTGCGGTATTGCCTATATGTTTTCAATTTGCACATCCAAAACAAAAACAGCCGGGCATTGACCCGACTGTTGCTATATTGTCTTACAATTTACATCATAGCGATCTTACTTTAAAGATCCTCGTATCTGAGACCGCACAGATGATACTCCTCATCTCTCTTGATCTCAAATGGAATGTTGGCTTGTTCAAGTTCACATAGCAGTGCTTCAAAAAGTTCTCTTGAAGAATTGCACTGACCTAATGCGACAAAGAAGCTGTGATTTATGCATGCGATCTCGCACATAACATCAACTGAGCTTGCTTCCGCAAGGAAATACAGCTCCTTGATATATGGGTCGAGAGGACCGAAGCTGCGGCTGTTCACATAGGAAACCGAGGCAGTCCAGCGTTTTGCCGAGGCTGCTTTGGGAAGCATATCCAGTTTCATTTGCAGCGGCATTGCCTTCAATTTTTCAAATCCCATTTTTCTCGTTTTTATATACCACGCTGAGTTTTCGGGCTGTGCCTGGAGCATGAGCTGACCTCTTGCCGTAGTGCATGATTTCATTATATCATCAAGCTGACGTTCTTTCGGGAAATCAAGCTCGTAGGCATTGGCAAACATTCTGTAATTATCAAAATTGCCCAACATGGCTTTATGGTCTATTGCTACGGACACGGTGACAGTTTTTTCACTTTCGGGATCGACACGTCTTATTGCCCTTGAAATGAGCACAGCCAAAAGCACGTTCGGGCTTCCGTCATTCTCCTTACAGTATTTCATTACGGCATTTTCGGGCAGTTTCAAGTAATAGATATGATCCGCTTCACCGTTTCGTGACGGCAGACGGTAAAAGTCCTGAGTTGGTTCTTTTCGGTAAAATGGTTCTTGTATGCTGTCGGTATCCACAGCTGCAAAAGGATCGCCTGTTTCAGATTTGGGGATCTCGCTTCCGGGCAGACGAAAGCCCTGAGTGGAGAAAGAAATGCCTGTCTTTTTGGAAAGATAGACAAATAGCAAGCTCTTGAAAAACGGCAATACGCCTGCACCGTCAGTCAGACAATGGTTTATTTCAAGGCAGATGCGTTCTCCCTCATATTTGATCGCTGCAAGGTGATAGTTAGCCTCTTTTGAAGAAAGCTCTATCGGTGCCCAGGCATTTCGCACGGTCATAGGCAGGGGATTGGGTACAACAACGATATCGTTACCGTCTATCTTCGCTCTTACATAAAAATACGCAAAGCGCTCTCGAAGCTCCTCTGCAGCTTCTTTCAGCAGCTTTTCATCTATCTGCTCGTCAAGCACTGCTGTAATGCCCATTGTCATCGGGTTTTCCGGCGAGCACAAACACAGCATAGGGTCATAGTAATGTTTAGCCATTTATATTCCTCCGATTTTTTCTTCATTATATCATACCTCCCGCTCATTTTCAAGTTCAAAGCATTATAATGCCACTATGACGGAAGAAAAACTTGTAGCGCTTGCTGATGTTCGGTTTACAGTCTGCAATGCGGTGGCGCATATAGAACTCCGGCGACCTGATGCCCCGGGCGTTGAGCTGTTTTGCTATCGCCGCCATCCCGTAGCCCTGAATGTAGAGGCTGAATATCTCCCGGATGATGTCTGCGGCTTCTTCGTCGATGCAGACCTTGTTAGTGTTCTTGTCCTTGAAGTAGCCCATCGGCAGAGTCTCTATCAGCCCTTTGTCCTTCTGCTTCTGACGCACTCCCGCCGTGACCTTTCGGCTGATGTCCTTGCAGTAGAGGTCGTTGACTATCTGCTTGAAGCCGATGATAAGATCGTCATTCTCGTTGGCGCTGTCAACGCCCTCTGTCACAGATATCATATTGACCTTGTTGTTGGCGAGGTAGTCAAGGAAGATAGCCGTCTGTGTTCTGTGTCTTCCGAGACGGCTCATATCCTTGACAAGCACCGTGTCGATCAGTCCCTTATCCACCGCTTCTTCAAGCTTGATTATGCCGTCCCGCTCGAAGGTCATGCCTGTGACATTGTCATCGAAGCTCTCCCCGATGATCTTGTAGTCATTCTTATCAGCGTAATCGACAAGTATTTGCCGCTGATTTTGCAGACTGTTCTGCTCCTGATCCTCATCCCGGGACAGTCTGAAATATAACCATGCTCTTTTCATTTCTGTCTCCTTTACGCCGATCTGATAACAGTTGTTTCTTCACTGTCTGCGGCAGTGACCTCTATCTCAAAGGCGCTCCCGCCGCTGCTGATAAGATGCTCGCTGATGAGTGCTTTCATAAACTGCTCGAACGCCTCCGCGTCGCCGTTGTACCGGAATTCAACTTGCCACGGACAACACAGCCTCCGTGCTAATTCAATTCTGCACGTTACTATATATTTTTTAAGATTAATAAGTAATCAAAATGTGGATACTGAAAAATGTTAAAATAAGGCTTGTGATTTTGCATTTTCTATGTTATACTTATTATATAATATTCTTTGAGGTGATTTGATGGATTTTTTTATATCTGAATTTCATCAAAATATATCTGATGAAGAAATACTTTCAGATATTATCAGTATCACTACCAAATTAGGTAAAGCAACAATCACAATGCATGATTATGATCAAAACGGAAAATATAATTCTTCAACTGTAATTAGACGTTTTGGTTCATGGAATAATGCATTGAAGAAACTTAATTTGCCCATTAATCAGACATTTTGGGAAAAACAAGATTTGTTTATTAATTTAGAAACTGCTTGGATAAAAAAAGGAAAGCAACCAAGTAGACGAGATATGGATAATAAGGACTTATCATATATTTCAAGCGGAGCATACTTGAGAGCTTTTGGCAAATGGAGTACTGCATTAACTGAATTTATAGTATTTATCAATAACACATCTAATTCAATAAACATATTGTCAAATAATTCTTTTGAAAATGATAAAAAGCATAATACTAATAGAGACATTAATCTTAGACTTAGATTTCTTGTCATGAAACGTGACAATTTCAAATGCTGTATGTGTGGGCGTTCTCCTGCTAATACTCCCGGATTGGAATTACATATAGATCATATAAAGCCATGGTCAAAAGGCGGCGAAACTGTTATTGACAATCTACAAACATTGTGCAGCGATTGTAATTTAGGCAAAAGCAATCTTTCTGAAAAAGAATAAGCGAAAAAGACTGTCTTGCATCAGGTTCAGCAGATTCATCAAGGACAGCCTTTTTTCATTTTAAAAAGGCCGGGATCATACGGACAGAGTTTTCCTCTGCATTCGTAATGATCCCGACCCATTATTCCCGCTAAATTTTTCACCGCCGGGTGGATGGTTAGTTTACGGTTGTTAAATAAATACACACTATAATACTAAAGTTTTTCCAACTGTTCGTCAATATCCATTCCGCCGTACATGACACGGAGTACAGATACTTCCGCTTTGTTTTTATCCGGAATGTAAAAAACTACATAATTTCCGACAGGCATTATATGAAGCCCTTTTGATCTCCATGGTTCATGTTCATATTTTCTGAATCTGAACGGTAAAGAATCAAGTCCCATAATACTGCCTTCAAGTGCGTTCAGCACATTCAAAGCTGCCTGAGGAGAAACAAGTTCAACATAGATATGTCTGTAGATATCTCTGAGATCCTTTTCTGCTTTGGGCATAACAATAACGGTATATTTCATAGGCCGTTGTCCTTGCGTATATCTGCAAACACTTTATCTGCTGCTCTCCCTTTGCCTTCGAGCATTTCGGTATATCCCTTACCTATCTCTTCATCAAACTGTTCTTTTGTAAGTGAGCCCATAGCCAGCGGCTTTGAGGGCGGGAGCTTCACCTCGAACGGAATTCCATTATTATAAATGATCTGCTTGTAGAACATATTGATCGCCGCTGACACTGTCAATCCCAATGCATCAAGAATTGATTCTGCTTGTTCCTTGATGTCAGGTTCTATCCTTGCATACAGATTTGATGATTTTGCTGCCATAATGATCTCTCCTTTCAATCCGGACGGATTATTTCCTTGAGATTATTATAACACATTGTGCGCACAAATGCAATACTTTTTCAAAAATTTCACGCACTGTGCAGCACCTTGATAAACATCCCGAACAGCTTATGGCACCGGGGACACTCGATAATATAGTCCGCAGGCTCTGCACCGAGAGCGGTGACCACGCTGCTGTTTTTCAGCTTCGCATCCACGACATCGGCGCAGCGGCTCTGACAGTGCGGACATTTCAGCTTAGGCATTGTTTTTCTGTTGTCTGTCAATTCTGTCTCCTTTCGCTCTACGGCAGGTCTTTTATCACCTTCACCGCAACGCCCTGCACCACGATCTCGTCAGGGCAGATATCCTTCATCGAACTGTTCTCGGGATGCAGGACAGGGGAACATACGGCGCAATTGCTTATATCTGCACCCCAGACAAAACCGCAGACCGCAAATATGTTGTTAGCAACTTGTGCGTATCTACTCCATGTGGAGCATCAGAACAATTCAGAAACATCAGGCAGACAGTCGGCACAGGACGAAGCCGAAGCGAGTGCCAGCACATAATACAATCGTTCGCTCCCGGTGAAGTTACTCCCGAACGGGCATTGCTTATCGGACAGGAGCTTTGCAAGGCGCTTTTCAACGATAAGTATCAATATGTTTTAGCCGTCCATGTAGACCACTCCCATGTGCATAATCACATCATCGTGAACAATGTGAATTTCTACACAGGCAGGGACTTTATACGGAGAATGGGCTTGTCGGCTAACACCTTTTACCGCCGTGTCAGGGAGTATGAAGCGGAACACGGGATCGCAGAGCCGACTTCTGCTTGAAATAATGTAATTCAGATTTGTTTATTGTGCGCATGGCTATCCCACTATTTTTATGCAATCCTTCAAAGTTGTAATGCTGCTATTGACAACTCGGCATTTGCATGATATACTGATATCAGAAAGTTGAAACAGTAACGTTTACAACTTTACAGAAGTCAATTTTTATGCTATACTTTAGGAGGTATTTATTATGAAAATCGCAGTAGTTTGTGCAAACGGCAAGGCAGGTCAGCTTATCGTGAAAGAAGCTGTTGACAGAGGGCTTGATGTTACGGCAGTTGTCAAGGGCGACAACAAGTCCGCTGCTCAGAACGTTATCGTGAAAGACCTGTTCGACCTGACCGCAGCAGACCTTGCAGACTTTGATGCAGTTGTGGATGCATTCGGAGCATGGACACCCGAAACGCTTCCTCAGCACTCCACGTCACTTGCTCATCTGTGCGACATTCTTTCGGGAACTGACACAAGACTTCTCGTTGTCGGCGGCGCAGGCAGCCTGTATGTGAACGCTGAGCATACCGCCTGCGTTTCTGACGGTGCAGATTTCCCCGAAGTTTTCAAGCCGCTGGCTTCTGCTATGGCAAAGGCGCTTGGCGAACTCCGTCAGAGAAATGACGTAAAGTGGACTTA
>CAMNNQ010000014.1 GCA_946545645.1 uncultured Clostridia bacterium
CGAATTTAGGCAATCTGACGAAAATCTGTGCCTCAACGCCAGTTGAGGTTGCGCATACTTATGCACAGGGGTCGTGCGGTGTTGCCTTAAACGGTATCTTCCCGTATTGGGGAGATACCGTTTTTGGTAAGATGAATTCAGACAGATCAGATATTTATTCCTTAAAGAAAACAGTAAAAGCTGTTCCTTTGCTTTTTTGAGATTCAACTCTGATCGTTCCGCCGCAAAGCTCGATTATTCGCTTGACCAGCGGCAGGCCGAGGCCGTTGCCCTCTGAGGCGTGAGCTGAATCGCCCTGATAGAAGCGGTCGAAGATATGAGATATGGTCTGCTCGTCCATGCCCTCCCCGTTGTCGGTGATAACGACTCTTATCCGGCCGTCCTTCCTGAAAGCCCTGACAATTATCTCTGAATCGACTGGGCTGAATTTGACAGAGTTCCCGATGATGTTCAGCCAGGCCTGCGAGAGCAGCTCCTGATTGGAGAACATCTCAATGGACTCCATCTCAATATCAAAGGAAATGTTCTTCTTTGACCATTCTTTTTCAAGCAGCAGGATGCAGCTCCTGATCTGCTCGTCAAGAGAGAAGGTCTGCCTGTCGGAGATATATTCCTGGTTTTCCAGCTTGTTCAGGAGCAGAATGTTGGAGGCGAGGCCTGTGAGCCGCCTTGATTCGCTGATGATGATGTCGATGTATTTCTTTCTGGTCTCTTCCGGCAGATCATTCTTTTTGAGCCGCCTTGCAAAACCCTCTATAGAGACTATCGGAGTCTTGAATTCGTGTGAGAAGTTGTTGATGAAATCAGAGCGGAAGATCTCTGTCCCTCCGAGCTCGCGGGTCATCCTGTTGAAGCTCTCAAACAGCTCGGAAAAGACCTTCGGTGTCCCTTCCGGCGATACGCTGACATTGAAGTTCCCTTTCTCGACTTCCTTTATGGCTTTTTTGAGATCGTAAAGAGGGGAGAGGACGTTCCTTGCGACGATGTATGAGATTATCGTCCCCAGTACAGCGCTGGAGAGTATGAAAAGCCCGGTGAAGATAAGGCCTTCAAAGTGCGAGTGTGTGTTGAACACACCGACAGCCCTGAGGATCATCAGCCCGCCGTATGTAATAAAACCTGCCGCGACGATTATAAGAAATATAAATCCCGAAATGGTGCGTATCAGCGAGCCGTTGCTCTCAAACAGTATCTCCCGCAGCGTCCGCTTTTCAGTCTTCATTCTTCTTCACTCCCTTGTAGCCGAGCCCCCGGACAGTGACGATCTCAAAATCGGGATTGTTCTTGAAACGTTCCCGCAGTCGGTTCACATGGACATCCACAGTTCTCTCATCCGATTCGGAAGACATATCCCAGATCTCATCGATGAGCTGTCTGCGGGTGAAGATCTTTCCCGGATAAGAGAGCAGTTTGTAGATGAGCAGGAATTCTTTCAGCGGAAGCTCGCTGTGTCCGGAATGATCGGAAACAGAGAGTGTGTCGTAATCAAGCACTGTCCCGCCGACGGCGATCTTATGCTCGTTGTTTATCCTTGCCCTGCGAAGCAGTGCAGCAACTCTCAGCAGCAGTTCTTCTTCGTCATAGGGCTTGACAAGATAATCGTCTGTCCCGACCTTGAAGCCCTGCTTTTTATCTGCGATCGCTTCTTTTGCTGTTACCATTATCACCGGGATGCTGCTGCCTGAGCTCCTGATCCTTTCAGTAAGCTCGTAGCCGTTCACTCTCGGCATCATAATATCTGCTATGATAAGATCAACGTGCTTCTGCTCCATCAGCTCCAGAGCGTCATAGCCGTCTTTTGCGGCTATAACATTGTATCCGTTCTCAGTGAGGACATCGGCTGTCAGCAGTCTTGTGTTCTCATCGTCCTCAACGACCATTATGCTGAACAATTAAAACACCTCCGTAGGGCAGTAACGTTACATAATATACGGTAAAGTCTAGCATATAATTATGAACTGCGTATAAACAGCCAAGGGCTTTCCAAACAGCCGAAGACTCGTTTGGAAAGCCCTGTTGCAGAGGAAAATATTATGATACGGCTTCGGCGGAAGGTCACAGAGACCGCCTTGCCGCAGGGGATGGCATTACTTGGTGAAGAAAGGGTCGATGAAGCCAACAGGGTCGATCCATTTGCCGTTGCGCTTCAGCCCGAAGTGCAGATGAGAGGGGAGAGAGACTTCGATTTGCGCAGTGTCTCCTACCATTCCGATGACCTGACCTGCTTCGACAGTGTCGCCTTCTTCAACTGTAAGCGAATGGGATAGGTTGTAGTAATACCCCACAAGGCCGTTGCCGTGGTCGATAGTGGCGCAGCTTCCCCAAAGGGGATCATCCCAGATCTTTGTCACCTCGCCCCGGTTCATAGCCTTGACAGGTGTGTTCTTATCGGCTTTGATATCTACACCGTCGTGAGTTTTCCAGACTCCGAGTGTTTCGCTGCGTACCAGTTCTCCGAAGCTGAAAGGCTCTATGATCTCGCCGTTGACAGGCATGACGTTAGGGTGCGCGACAGGGACTGTCTCAGCAGCTTTTTTGTCGCCCTCGCTGTCAGGTCTGGAGCTTTCCTCGGATGTTTCCGGTTTTAAGATCTCTTTCGGGACATTGTCTTTCTTTTCGTCGGCAAAGATCCCGACTCCGGAGCTGTCGCTGATCTTGGGCGCCGTATAGCTTAGTCCGTGGTCGATCTCTTTGACAGCTCTGTTATAGGCCGCAGCTCCCGCTCCTCCTGCTGCGATGATGCAGGCCGCCGCCCCGATGTAGAGCCCCTTGCCGCCTATAAGAGTCCTGAGCTTTTTAAGACTTGGTCTTTTCATTTTTGTTTTCTCCTTTTTGTACGGGTTTTGCTTTCTGTCTGTATTTTGCACAGCTTTTCGGGCTTTATTCATCAAAAGCAAAAAAACTGCCGCCGATACAAAAAACGGCGGCAAAATTTGTTCGGGTTGTCTATTGGATAAATGCGGGGACTGTGATATAATGATAGAAAAGAAAGGGGTGGTAGATCTGAGCGCCACAATAAAAGATGTTGCAAAAGAGGCAGGAGTTTCTGTTGCGACCGTTTCCAGAGTACTGAACGGGAGCGCAACGGTCTCTGAGGAAAACAGATCTGCGGTTTATGATGCCGTCAAGATATTGGGGTATGAGCCGAACTCTTTGGGCAGAAATCTGCGTATGCGGAAGACAGGTCTGCTGTTGGTCATAATGCCCAGCTCAGAGCATTCTCTCTATATGAAGATATGCAGCGGGATGGAATCCTGTGCCAGAAAGCGAGGATATGAGATCATAACTGCTTCCTCGGGCTCTTCCAGCGAAGGAGAGAATTCTTATCTGAGTATGCTATTCAACCGCACTGTTGACGGTGCTGTCCTTATGGGGACGAGCCTTGATGCCGAAAGGATAAACAGCCTTGCCGAGCGTTTTGATATCGCGCTCTGCGGAGAAGGAGTCACCGGAGCAGATGTACTTACCGTTACAGTTGACGATGAACAGGCTGGATATGATGCCTGCCGGGCTTTGCTCGATCTTGGTCATACACGGATTGGCTTTATAGGTGTCGAGACAAACGCTCTTTCCGGTGTGCTTCGGGAGAAGGGCTTTATGCGTGCTCTCCGCGATGCCTCGCTGGAGCCTGCCTGCATTTTCAGGGGAACATACGATTTCAAGAACGGCGCTGCGGCTATGGAGAGCTTTCTCGCTATGCCGGAGCCGCCGACTGCCGTTTTCGCAGTTTCTGATATGCTGGCGCTCTCTGCTTCGAGAAGAGCCTATGAACTTGGATATACCGTCGGCAGGGATATTTCTGTAATGGGTTTTGATAATATCTCTATCAGCGAGCTTACTGTCCCCGGGCTTTCAACTGTAGAACAACCCTGCGTTCTGATGGGCGAGATGGTCTGCGGAAGGCTGCTGGACAACATCTCCCGAAAGGAAAAAGACCGCAGCCGCTGCACTGCACCTCACAGAGTCATCCTCAGAGAATCTGTGAGAGGGATCGGCTGACCTGCTTAGCTGACAGAAAATGGCCGCTGCATAAGCTGATTATAAACCAAACGGGCATCCGCCTGCATGGAGGATACCCGTTTTTCATGTCTTTATTTAAGGATTATTATCTATGTATCAATAAACTCGACTTCTGTGACATAGATGACTTCGCAGGCGTGCTGCCCCCTGTCGCTGCGTGAAACGCTGGATTCCCAAAGAGTTTCCTTGCCCCACCTTTTCCCGGTAACATCAACAAGGTAACCTTTGAGCCTTATATGGTCTCCGCGGCGGATCTTTTTGATACTGCGGCGCACATCCCCGTCTGCCGGGATGAGATGATTGTTTGAAAAATGCGTGTAGAAGTAGGCTTCTCCGCCCAGTCTGAGTATATCGGCGTAGCTGTCTGCCTTGGCGGTTAGCTGCCTGTCGTTATGATCCCAGTGAAAGTCGATCCTGTCGTTGAGCTCAGCGACCTTTCCCCAGGCGAGCCCAACATCCATAGGGGAGAGAACGTCTGCAAGACCAAAGCCGAAATAACGTCTGGTATGAGTCACCAGCCCTTCGATATCGTAAGCATAAAGATATTCGATCTCGATATCGAAGCCCCAGGAACTGAAGTTTTCCTTGCCGATAGCATCTGTCTGTATCGGGTCTCTTATGCCGGCGATGCTTCTCCGCTCTCCGATATCATATATCTCCCTTGCTATGAACAGTATCAGTGCCAGTACGCATATTATCAGCAATGCCAGCAATAAAGCACGCTTTTTGTTTATGCGTTTCCTGGGTTCGGCATATATCGGCATTTCATCCTGCATAGCAGCGGCTCCTTTCTGTCAGGATATCCCGGTTTATCTTTCTTTTATAGTAACACAGGATAACGTTCTCTGTCAACCGTTTGCAAAGGCTGTTGCATTTTTGGTTCCGCTGTGCTATAATATAAGGCAACACCGCACGACCCGCGGCTAACGCCTCTGCACATCATCTGCTTGCCAGTTTTCCGTCATATTACCCAATTTCTCCTTGACTTGCGTCAGCAAGCCTGCGTCGAATTTAGGCAATCTGACGAAAATCTGGACGGCGCATCTGATGCACAGGGGTCGTGCG
>CAMNNQ010000015.1 GCA_946545645.1 uncultured Clostridia bacterium
TTTACAATATACCAGCCGGCTCTTCCGAGCTTTTCGTCTATTTTTACACGGGCTTTTTCTTCCGGAGTCATAATCATGCCACCTTTCATATATACTACTTTAATTATATCATAGATTACAAAAAAACACAATAGTTTCAAGCGCTATTTTGTGCTATTTTGATAATTCAACTATGAGTTCTAATGTGAATCATTTTTATTCAACCATCATGCAGAGAACTTATTGACATAATAATATGACTTATATCATGGTTTTCTCTGTGTAAAGATTAATAATCACCTTCCCTTGCCCAGCGGCATACCTTACAGCCCTGTACGCCCCGCCGCTTTTCCTCTCAACGTAGCATATCACCATATCGGACCTATCTACCATAGCTCGGTTTCTTATTCCGATTGCAGCCTTCGGGTGTGCCTGTGAGGATTCATCACATATCTCCACCTCATCATAATAATCCTCAAAGCTCTCCCTGTTATTTAGGTATTCGGCACGCTCATATGGCAGCACAAGGATATGAGAAGCGTTCCCGCAGGCATACCGCTCAATGACTTTTCTGATAATTGACGAACAAAGCTGATCGAAGTCTCCGTTCCTGCCGACCAGGAACTCGACATATTCTTTTTTGCTGATAAGCTCCCGAAGTATCGACATCAGCTTATCCTCCAACTCAAACATATTAGGCAATTCTCTATGCCCGAAAAATGAAACGGTATAAATATTCATACTCGACCTCATTATCTATATTATAAAAAACAATTACGCATCATCATTATAACATATACGCATAATAATTACAACTGTTAAGAATATCGTTTATGACAATTCGTTGTAAAATATACTTGAGGTGGTAATGATGCGTATAAAGGAGCTTCGAGAGGATAAAAAGGAAAGCCAGCAGAAATTAGCAATGCTGCTGAATGTATCACAGACTATGATAAGCCGTTATGAGCTTGAACAGGCATACCCCGATGTCGAAATGCTGATAAAACTTGCACAGCATTTTGGCGTGTCCGTCGATTACCTGATCGGAGTATCGGAAAGCAAATTGCCATATACCAAATCAAACCTGTCAGAGCAGGAGCAGCAGATGTTGTTTCTTTTCAAAAGGCTTAGTAAAACCCAGAAGGAAAAAGCCGTGTCATATATCGAGGGTATGTTGGAGGAATAGCACCTATTTTCAGATAGAATATATAGCTTTCAGGCAGTAAGCAGGATCAAATATAATATAAAACTAAGGACGCCGGATCATTTGCAGATCCAGCGTCCTTTTTCTATTTTTATCAGGGTGTAATTCTATTGCAAATCTAAATATTTTGTGAACGAGGACTGTTTTGCCTTAACTTTTTGCCCGAAATCCTAGGTATAAGTGAGAGGCTTTTATTATCGATGAAAAATATTTCTTGATGAAACCGCCCGCACCCTCTTTATCAGAATGCTGTGCAAGTCACACATTTTACATAGGGCTGATTTGTTGAATTCGGAGAAAATATTTTTGGAAGGCTAAATATCACTTAAAAATATACCGCATTATGTAGTGTCTTATGAAAGAAGGTTTCACTAAGTCACTATGCAGACCGAGTGCATTTAAGCAAAGAGAGTATGTCACGACAGATATATGCAAACCACACATTTTTCGCAGGGCGCATTTGTTGAATACAGAGATAATTATTACAACTTTCCCGAAACCACTTATATAATCGGCTAAAGATGTCCTTTACTTATGGAGGGGCTAATCCGAAATGCAATAATCATCAAACCTTACGCCACACATAAATACCGCTGACTGTATAGCTCTGCTGTCCCGCCAACAGTCGATAAAAAGCGTCAGCCGTATCATCAACCGTTTAGGCTCAAAGGAGGTATTTAGGCGACCATATCAAAAAATAGAATCATCATTTTGGAGCTGAACGCCGAGCTCTGAAATATCTGCCAATAAAGATAGCAGGTGCAGCTTGCCCCTGCCGTCAAGATGAGTTGTAACCGCTATCACATACCACTTGACCCAACCAGTTTAAAACTAAACAAATGTAAAAAGAAAGGGAAATGCTAATGACATTATTGAAAAAGAAAGAACTCATAACACAGATAGCCCAGCTGCTCGAACAGCTTATTGAAGCAGAAACACCCGAGCCTGCGCCGCAGTCTGTACTGACCGAAACTCAGCCTCTTGAAATGCTCACAGTCAAAGAGTGTGCTGCACTTGTAAACGGCTTATCCGAGCACACAGTCCGCCAGCTTATTGCACAAGGAAAGATTGCCTATGTTCGTGCAGGCAGCGGTGTGAGGGGCAAGATTTTGGTGAGCAAAGCGTCGCTGCTTAAATACATTGGTATCACAAATTAATCGCAAGATAATAACCCTAACGAGGGCGGCAGGGCAGAACGTGTAAATGCGTTTATTTGAATTTTCAATTTACAAAAATACGCAAGTACAGAAAGTCCCGGCATTTTACCGGCACTTTCCCGCAGAGATCAACGTGGTTAATCTCTGCGATGTTTAGAGGCTTTGCAGCCCTAAACGCAGGCTCGGACAAAGCGAGCCTAAAAACAAAAATACATAAAAAGAGAGGACTGATAAATATAGCAAGAAAAAACAAAACGCTCCGCCGCAAGGAGATAGTGTATTCAGCCGAGGTATGGTCACAAATTGAGGAGAAAGCTAAGACTTGTCACTTGAAAACTGCGACCTTTATTAGGGCAATGTCGCTGAATGGTGAGGTGAAAAATATTGATCTGAAAGAGCTTGCACCCCTGCTTAACGGAATGAGGGTCATCTCGAAAAATATCAATCAGGTGGCGAAGAAAGCAAACGAAACGAACAGCATTTTTGCTGACGATGCGGAAAGGCTGAAAGGAGATGTTGCTGAGCTTTGCCGTACTGTAAATCTGTGGCTATCCACCGTAATGTCAAACAAACGCTGACCTACATTCTCAACCCCGACAAGACCGACGAGCGAGTTTTGACGATCTCGCTGAATTGCATGACCGAGCCCGAGTTTGCCTACACGCAGATGAAGGCGGTTTACGAGCAGTATGCAAGACGCAGCTATGATGCCCCTCCAAGCCAAAGCGGAAAAAGCCCCGTCAAGGCAATTCACTACATAATGAGTTTTGCGGATTCCGAGGGGGTTACTCCGGAACTCGCTCACAAGATAGGCATGGCGTTTGTCCGCAAAATGTTTGGAGACGATGTGCAGGCGGTCATTGCTACGCACGTCAACACCGAGCATATTCATAATCATATCTTGATAAATTCGTATTCGCTAACTGGCAAGAGGTTTTATGACAACAAGGTTTCGGTCAGAAAAATTCGTGAGGTCACTAATGGTGTGTGCCGGGCGTTTGGAGTTGAGCCTGCACTCAACTATGAGAACGAGGGTAGGTCGCTAAACTATTCCGAGTGGAATCATAAAAAGAACGGCACGTCATGGAAAGAGCATATTCGTCAGGCGATAGATAGCTTGATACCCAGCGTAATCAGCTTTGATGACCTGCTTGCTGAACTAGAAAGGCAAGGCTTTACAGTCAAGCGTGATAATAGCATTTTGATTAAAGTCCCCGGACAGCAGCGGTCGGTCAGTCTGTGGAAACTGGGGGAGGACTATACCAAAGTATCAATCCAAGCAAGAATTGATATACTACGGGCTTTTGCAAATTCTGCGGAAAATCAGCTTGATGTTTATAGACTTTCGGAGATGTTGGCTGTCATAAATAAAGATCATATTTCGTCCGTAGGTGATCTGGAGGGGAGGATACTGCGGTTGAAAAAAGAGTTTGAAAAGTCTAAGGGTGAGGAGAGTCGGGAGAAGCTAAAGGTGTATTTGGACATTAGGGATACATATAATGATATTTCTAAGGGAGATTACATTTCAAAGCTCGTCAAGGAAGAAAAACTCCGCAAGGAGCAGGAACAGAAAAAGCAGCCGTACAGAAAGAAACTAAAAAGATAAACAGAACAGGAGACCAGCGACGTATCTTGACTTTAAATCGTGAAAGTAATATAATAAAAGTGCAGAAATACGCCAATGGTCTCCGAAAGGAGGTAGCCACATGGCATCAATCGAAAAAAGAGGAAACAGTTACAGGATTAAGGTATCCTGCGGTTACAAGGTAGACGGAACACAGGTAGTACACCGAATGACTTGGACTCCCGAGCCAGATATGACGCCCAAGCAGATTGAAAAGGAATTGCAGCGGCAGGCGGTATTGTTTGAGGAGGAGTGCAGTCATGGACAAATCGCGTCGGCAGTCAAATTTGAAGTGCTGTCGGAGGAATGGTTCGAGCAGTATGCAAAGCTCAACCTGAAAAGCACTACATACACCAGACAACGCCAGCTTACCAAACGTGTCTACAAGGCGATAGGTCATGTCCGCATAGACAAGTTGACCGCAAGGGATATCCAGAAATTCATCAACAGCCTTGCCGGGGAAGGAGTAAATGAGCATACAGGCAAGCCGCTGTCACACAAAACAATGATACACTATTTGTCGTTCATATCAACTGTACTCGACTATGGCATCAGAATGGATATGCTCAGCGATAATCCGTGCAGGAGAGTGACAGTTCCGAAGGGCAGCAAGAAAAAGCGGCATATTCTCACAATGGAGGAAACTCAGCATTTCTTTACGCTGCTTGACGAACACGCAACGACCAAATGGAAAGCATTTTTCACGCTGATAATTTACAGCGGTATGCGCAGGGGAGAAATGCTCGGTCTTGAATGGCATGACATTGATCTTCAAACGGGAGTTATCCATATTGAGCGAACGTCGAATTACACAAAGGCAAGGGGTATATACACCGATACCCCCAAGACCGAAAGCTCGGTGCGTTTCATAAAAGTTCCGATGAATGTGATAGATGTTTTGAAGGAATACAGAGAATGGCAGGATAGCGAGATCAGGCGACTCGGCAGCAAGTGGAACGAAACTGATCGCCTGTTTACAAAGTGGGATGGACGCCCTATGAATCTTCAATCACCTTATGGCTGGCTGAAGGAGTTTTGTGAGGAGCACGATTTCCCATTTTATGGAATTCATCAATTCAGACACTTGCATACCAGCTTACTTATCGGTGCAGGTATCGATCCCACAACGGTTTCGGGAGTTTTAGGCCATGCCCAAGTTTCTACAACTATAAACACCTCAAAAGGACACACCCACACGATTAACAACAATTATGCCATATCCATACTAAAAAGGAACCTAAGGCTTTTTGCATCGGGTTCCTTTCTGTTTATTCAATCAACTATCTTACCGTTGTCGTTTATGATATTGATAAAACTATTTATTACATTTTGTGAGAGCGTTCGGCTTTAAAAGAATCCCATTTATCATCTTCCCAAAAATGATATTATATTTTTGAGAGAAAAATCATTTTGATTTTCACTATCAAGACTATTCCGATCTCCATTATCAATATATGTTTTTCTCTCCTCATATTATTGCTTAGTACTTCGTATTCACATGGAATACATCGATATATTGTGGTATATATATCTTATCTCTACCATACATTAACCATATGAGCGTTATACACATATTAGTGTGAAAATATGTCTAATAATCGTATTTGTTAATCATCAAACGAATTCTGTCTATCATCTATATTATAATATTCAAATACTTCTTTTTTTAACCTATAATAGTCATTAATTACGACTTGACTATCAGTAAATATTTCATTATCAATATACTTTTGATATGAATTTTCAATCATAGGTACCGATTTGCCTGAAGTTATATCCATCCAAGTATATTGCTGTTTATCTGCACAAAGGATTGTATAACTATTACTCAATTCCATTGACTGTGCAAAAATAAAATATTTATGCTGGGGCTTCATTATATTCAAGCCGGCCAAATGCAAGATGGGTTTATTTGAATACGGTTTTGATGACATGATCCCAAAAGATTGTTCTCTCGTTATTCTTTTTTGATATTCATTATGGCTTTCTATGAAGAACCCTCCTGAATAAATAAACTTAACGGTTTGTCCCTTTAATGATTCCTTTCCGTCAATAATTGAAACAACTTTTACGTTTTGTATTAAACAGTTATTGTGTATATTTATATCATCAGTCGGCTCGATAACAAGGATTTCTTTGTCAAATAGATTAGCTTTTACACCATCATATGAATCAATAAAAAATGATATATATGTTTCAGCAGTCTGATCAAGCCATGCATCTTCTTCAGGTATCATATATACTGAAGCGTCTATTTCTTTAAGACTATCAAATCCTTTTTTTCCAAGATAATTATCTGTTGATTGTTCATTTTTAATTGAATAGCATACTGTTAAGCCAAAAACAATTATAATCAATTGTACTATAATGAAACGCCTCATAGTTTCACAACCTTTTCTGTAATTTCCCCCGCGTTCATATAATATGTAACATCGCATAGATTTTGAATTAACTCTTTATCATGGCTAGCAATTATTACAATTGCATTTTCTTCAGCTGCTGATTTACACAAACCAACAAATCTATTAACTGAAGAAGTATCCAAAGCATTTGTAGGTTCATCCAGCAAAAGAACACTTGGCTTTTCCATAAAAGCTTGAATAATGGATAGCTTTTGCTTCATTCCAAGTGAATACTTTTTAACTATTTTTTTATCATCTGGAGATAGTCCAAATTCTTTCATATATTTTTCTATTGTTTCGTTTGTACATCTCTTTCTAATTTTAGCAAGTAAAACAAGGTTTTTAAAGCCACTAAATTCATCGTATAAGCTTATGTTCTCTATTATTAAACCAATATTGGGCATAAAATCAAATTCATCATAAAGAACATGGTTTTTGTACCTCACAAATCCGCTTGTAGGCTTCATCAATCCAGACATTGTCCTTATGAGCATTGTTTTTCCAGAACCATTTGGTCCGTACAGACCATATATTTTCCCTTCATCTAAACTTAGGTTTATCTTATTCAGAATAATGTTATTATGAATTTTTTTTGATACATTTTCAACAATTAGATCATTCATTTTTTTACTCCTATTCATTATTTATTAGTCCAATATCGATGCGTTGTATTATAAGATCGTATATTAGTATTACAACTATTAGTTCCATAATTTGTGTTGAAAACAATCTAAAATCAAATTGATTTAAAGCAATTATCATAATCCAACTTAATGGATTTAGACTGTTTGCACTGTGAAAAGATGCTGTATTAGCATTAGCAAGAATAATTGAGATGAATAATACCACCACATCGAGCAATATACCTATAGTACTATTAAAGAAAAGATTAATGCAATTAAAGAGTAATAATATAATAAGGGATAATACTGATAACGTGCAAAGCCAAATGAAAAAATCTGTATATGTAGGTAAAACCATTTCATCTCCAAAAATATCAGATGAAATAATAAAGGATAGAATAACTGATAATGAGTTAATAATAGCAAGTATGAAAGAATAGACTAGTCGACGAAAGAGCAATACACGTCGGCTGCAAAAACGAGTTAAGAAATAAATATTTTTACTTAAAAAGATTTCTGAAATGAAATCGTGCATTGAGAAGGTGAATATAAAAATGGGAGTTAGTCCGATAATCATATCTTGAAGTGAAATCTTGTCTATCGAATGCATTGCAAAGAATGCAAATATACAGTTTTTATCTGTTGAACCGTGAAACTTTAATCCTGATATACCAAAAGTTAGTAAACCAGATACAAATATATTTATAACTCTCTTCATATCTAATCCTCAAATTGATCTCTTTTAATTTGTTTATATAACAAAATGACTGTGAGAATTATAATTAAAAAAATAAATATCAAAAAGATTATCAAGCTTTTTCCTGGAGCAGAGTTAATTGTAAAATAATCGATAGGATTATAGTTTTTGGTAGTCAAAGAATTATGCTTATTCTTATACAAAAGGCTAAAAAAGAATAACACTTCCAAAAGCAATATTGCATTGATAGCTTTCTTTCTAATAACAAACGAAAATGTATATATTAATCCACTTAATAGTCCTGAAAAAACACTGAATGCAAAGATGAATATTAATATATGAAGGAAAGGATGATCGAAGAATAATTCCGGAAGGAAAAAAGAATATGGATTATTAGTTGATTTATAATTCTTCCAGCTTAATTGTGTTAAATAGACAAAAAAAGTATTACCGTTAAATACATTTTTGCTGCTTGGCAAGAAAATAATATTGAATATCGTTCCAATTAATAATGGAAAAAACACAACAATAAAACCGCCAATAAAAGATGTAACATATTGAGAAACATAGTATTTTTTTATTCCGAATCTTATTTTTTGTATTGATGATACATGGCTTTTGCTGTTTGTAAAACCTATAGTAGAATAGGGTAGAATAATTATTATAGGAATTAAAAAATATAGAACACTTAATAAAGGATTTCCTTCAAACAAAAGATACCCCATAAAACTATCTACAGTTTTAGAATAGCCATTATTAGTTTCTCTCAATATAGAATAAACAACATTGAATAATGAAAAAAGTAGCATTACAGAAAACGAAATTAGCATTGTCTTTTTTTTCATCATTAATGACATATTCCATCTTATAGCACTAATCACATTGACACCTCTTTTTTCTACAAAGGGTAAGATGTATTTCATATCCTTTAGAGTACAATTTGTATGAAAACAACTCATTATTATATGATCTTTTTAGTTGATAAAAACCGCCCGGATACATAGTACCAAGTAATATGTTGACATATTTTAGAATATTATGATATCCGAGCGATTGCTTATCAAAAGTCGATTTATGGCATGGTGTACCAATCGTAGCTCCCTTGGATAGTTGCTATATCTGATGTATCTTCACATTGTGCAGTAAGATAATAGGTCTTGGTGGTACCATTATACGGATTAAAATAATATGTACCAGTTCTACCAGTAAATTCCTCGCTGTAGTATGGAGCATATAATTCATAATCAACATCGCCTGGAGTAGCGAACGGATTCCACCAAAATGATGGACAGCTCACATCACAAACCGTAACATATAGATTGACTTTTCTCAGTTTAGCTGTTTTAGTCATGATTGTTGTTTCGCTTGTCCCGGTAATATTCTTATTAAACTCAGTAGCAGCTGAAACCGTTAGTGATAATGACGATAATCCAAGCATACAAATCAAAATCATAGATATAATTTTCTTACGTGTTTTCATTATTTTTTCTCCTCTTGATTATTGCAAATTAATTATAGGTAACTTTGCATATATCCCCGGCCAAAGCCTGTATTCGTATGAGCCTGTACAGAGCGCTGTCAAATTATTCCTTCGGAATATTTGGCTGCGCCAAATATACTGTACAGTATATTTTCGTTACTTCATTGGTATCGTTTCTCCTCTCTGCATAAAGCTGTCTCAGATCGTCTTTTCAGAGCTGTACTTAGTAACTGTTTCACTGTTGCTTCCGGCATAAACGGTAAATACGGATTTCAAGCGATATGTGCCACTGGAAAGATTTGAATAGGTCTTGCTAAGCGTTGCTTTGAAATAATAGTATGTACCGCTATAGCTTTGCACATAAACCCAATTACCGTAAGAATTCTTGCGCTGCAATGTTTGAGTGATAACGATCTTTGTTGTCTCTCCGTTGTAGCCTGTGACTTTGCTTATACCTGTTGCTGTAGTTCCTGATGTTGTCAAAGTGGAACTGCAGGAGCTGATATACTGAAATCTGGTTCCCGGCTCATCTTCTGCCGCAGATGCAATAATATTGAAAGGCAGCAGAGAGAAAAGAATGGTCACCACAAACACTGTTAAGACTCTTTTCATAACAAAAACCTCCAATCATCATAATCTAAAAGCTAACCGCTTTCATAGTTTATGACAATTTGGAGGTCTTTTTTCTGACAAAAAAACTCTGTCGGCTTTACTTTTCTGCTTTTTGCACAGATTTTGCTATGGATATTAGTTCATCTTTACCAATGTTCGAGTTGATCGTAATGATATAGTCGCCAATATCCCAGATAATAATGTGATAATTATGATTGTCACGGTAAATCATAGCTTCTTTTCCATTGATATCAATAGATTCAATAACAGTGTTTTCGGTATTAATCATTGTATCATAAGCGGATTTGACATACTGGCAGAAATCTATGGTGTGACCGTCTTCATCTTCATATACCGTGTTATTTGAGATCTCATCCTGCTCTTGATATGAGATCGTATATTTACCCAGACCCGAAGTGATAGTGTAGATAGCTTCAATCGAATCGGGAGAACTGCTTTCGTCAGAAGAACGTACTATTGAGAACTTTTCAAAAATGCTGACAAAGAAATTTTTGAAGGCTTCACGTAATGCGTCAACACTCATAATAGTCGAAAATGAGATTATTACGAAAAAACCTACTATAACAGCAACTCGTTTGCCAGCTGTGTTAATAATTTTATAATATGGCTTTTTCCTACGTCTGATCAGCTTATTCATTCGTTTTTCAAATTTTGGCGAGAAAGTGTGCGGTTCTTCAGGAGAAATGAGCATATTGTTGTACTCGGGTGTCAGCGCAGCATCTATCGCTTTTCTGTAATTATCTTCATTCATCATTCTCACCTGCTTCCAATAAACGCTTTAGAAGGCCTCTTGCCCTTGATGCTCTTTTATAAACTGCGTCTTTAGTGATATTAAGCGAATCAGCAATTATTTCGACCGGAACATCCATCAGGTCATACAGATAAATAATGTCTTTATATTTATCAGGCAATTTCTCAATTGCAGCACGGAGATCTTCAAACTCAAACATATTCAATTGCTCGGGTGTGACCTGCTCCTCAAGGTCATTATAATCAATATTTTGAGATCGACGCTTATTCTCATTGTATTTATTTATTGCATTGTTCCTATTTATTATGACAATGTAGGCCTTCATTTTCTGACGGCTTTTTTGTGAAATTTCTGTAAAGTTATCGGCAACAGTCAGAAAAGTATCTTCGACAACATCCTCTGCATCTTCGGGATCATGTAAAATCGAGTATGCAGATAGAAATAAGGCTTGTCTGTATTCATTATAGATCTCTTCAAATTTGACCTTGTCCTCTTCTGATTTAAGAACGGACAGGTAGATCATAGGTATCATGAAATCTCTCCCGTATATTATTCAGAGTAATATAGCAACAATACTCCTACTAATAATAACAAAATTAAAAGCCATTTTGTGCACCAAAAATATGTAAAATTTCTGTAAATTTATCAACCGATCAGGCAAGCACTATCTCCACAGCATCCTCCGCATCAGCAGGATTCTTCAGGATCGCCAACGCAATATGATACATTTTTTGCGCTGTACTTTTCGTACAGTTCTGCAAACTTGTCTTTCTCCTCCTGCGTATCCAGCTCGGCAAGATATATCGGCAGCATAATTTCACTTCCCATAAGAAAAGATATTATCAGGATATATTTTATCACAAGCTGTCGGGAAAAGCAAGGGTCAAGCCTTTGTTCTTTTTTCTGTAAACTCGATCATCAAATAAGCTCTGACCGTAAGGTCGCATCGGGGAGGTCTCGGAGGGTACTCCCTCTGAGCAGGTAGTACCGCGCAGCTATGCAAAGCCCGCCTTATGTCGGGGTTTGTATAGCCAGCGGTGCTACCTGCCCATGCTGCCATTTACGCAGCATGAAATGTTTTTCTGCATCATTTTCAAGGCTGACACCAAAAATCGAATATAACGCATAACAGCGATACCGAAACGCACGTTGTTCGGTACCGCTGTTTTTTTGTGTCGTTTTTTCATACCAATATATTTGCAAATAAATATCAGGCGCGTATGCGCCGATGCAATTTTTGGTATCAGAGTGGAGGGGGTGCAGCTGTAATACCTGAGCAAAAAACAAAGACAGATCAAGCCCTTTGATACAACAACAGTACGGTGAATAACCCCTGAATCTAAATATTCTGTGAACGAGGCCGGAGATGCCTTAACTTTTCAGCCAAAATCCTAAGTATATATGAGGGCTGTTGTAATCAGAAGAGGAATATAGATTATCCGACCCCGAGCGTCATCTCGTTATGCAACAGCACGAACAATTGACTATCCCCCGTACACCTAATTATTCAATTCAGAGAATTCATTTTCGATAGGGTCGTTTTTACTTAAAAAACTACCGATTCTTGTAGCGTCTTATGAAAGGAAGTTTATTCGGTATGCAATCTGACGTAATTGAACTGTTGAGTCTGACCCTCAATTGTCAATCCTTACAATCTTTCGAAAAAATCTCGCGTCCAGGTTAACTTTATGGGCTCTAAGTGTGAGGTATTAAAGAGGCTGTCATAGTAAAAAACATTTTCAGCTTTACAGATGGTCGTTACGGCGTCGGCTATTATGCACATCAACGAAAAGACCTATTCCTTACAGCCCTCCGATGTCATAACTCCCAAACTTTTGAAAAATGCTGAAAATCGGTCAGTTGAAACGGCTGAAAATGTGCTAACTATTGGAGGGAGCTTTGAATCGAGCTTTCTTAGCTCACCACCAAAAATCATACTACCCTTCCTGTCATGCAATCCAACTGTCACAATGATCTCCCTCACCCGCTCGCAGTCATTATCACGGAATTTGAACTCGGATAACAGGATGGTATTATGCAAGCAGTAGATCTTTTCAGAAATCGTATCAAAACAGGTTTCAATTTCGGGATAAAGTGTCCTAACCTATGGAGGGC
>CAMNNQ010000016.1 GCA_946545645.1 uncultured Clostridia bacterium
GTGTTCGCCTATCTTATGATAATCGGGCTGCTTTTGCTGTTCTTCTCGCTGATAAAGAAAAAGACCGCAGGCTTTGTTATCTGCGGCGCGGTGATATCTCTGGGAACAGCCTTCTGTACGATCAAGACGGTGCTGATGTGGTCAATGCCGATGGCGAACAGCATAATCTGGCTGCACTTCACAAAGTATTTCCGCCAGCCGGTAGTCACGATGACCTTCTCGGTACTATACCTCTGCACGTTTATAGCTGTGCTGATAGTGCTGTGCGTGATAGCTATAAAGAAATTCAACTACGACAACGTGGCAGAGATAGCTGTGTGAAAGGAGACAATAATATGAAACAAAGAAATGCAATTTTCCTGCTGTGTGCAGCTTTAATGCTCACAGCCTGCGCGGAGACCCCTGACAGCGTTAAAATCAGAGCCGAAAGCTCACAGGCGGAGAGCCTGACATCTGTATCTTCGGCTTTGGAGAGTGCTGCCGACAGCGTATCCGAAGATGCCGCGGAAACGATCAAAAACACGAAGTACGACAACATTAAATTTGCCGATACGTTCACGGTCAACGCAGGCGAGGCCGATGACCTGGGCATCTACGAGGCGGAGCGGCGCACCGACCTGACGGCTTATGCTGACGGGATATTTGAAGCATTCTTCGGCGCCGATTATGACAAAGCCAAAACGGTCAGCAAGGAATTTGATACTCCAAACGGCAAAGAACCCGATCTGAGCTTTGAACAGGGCGGAACGGAGCTGCACGTCGGCAGCAGGTATCTGTATTTCACAAACCGTAACGAGGCGCAGAAGGGGCTTACATTTTCAAACGACGACAAGCTCGCTGTGCTGTTTGAATCAGGGGATGCTTTCAAGGATGAGCGCATCACTCTTGCTGAGGGTGAGGCTTCGGTCGGGGAGCTTGCGGGTAAGCTGGAGGGATTCATTGAAAAGCTCCGCACAGCAGGAGTGGGAGATTTCCGCTTGTTTACCGTGGCTTCACTGACAAACGAAAATAGCGGGCGCACCCTGCCGACTACTCTTCTGACCTACCGTAAGTATTTCAAGGGGCTGCCGATATTCAACTTTGCATATACCGCGGGTATTGATAAAACTGATGCTCTGGATTATATGCTTATTGAGAGCGATGCAGTAAGCTTTGCCTCGCCGGACAGCATCTTCTCGTTTGGGTTTTCCTCATCCTACAGCGAGACAAAACAGATCGCATCTGCTGACAACATCATCACTCCCGAACAGGCTGTTGAAACTGCCAGCCGTGAACTTGCACAGTATCTTGATCTGACCGCTCTGCGGCTCGATCTTGTGTATGTTCCGATCGTTCAGGAGGGCGCAAAGGATAACAGCAAGGTGACTTTCTATCCCTACTGGCAGCTTGCCTTCGGCTTACAGCCGCTGGCCGAGCACTATGCACTGATAAACGCTGTGGACGGCAGGGTGATCTACAATAAGCCGAAAGGATAAACGGAGGACAGAGTATGAACATCATCGAAGTTGAAGACTTAGATCTCACCCTTGGCAAAACAGACATACTAAAACACATAAACGTCACCTTTGAAGAAGGCAAAATTCACGGCTTGATCGGTCGAAACGGCTCCGGCAAGACCATGCTTATGAAGTGCATCTGCGGGTTCATCAAGCCCACCCACGGCGAGGTCATCGTGGACGGCAAGCGCATCGGCAAGGACGTTGATTTTCCGAAAGATATGGGGATAATCATTGAAACGCCGGGGTTTATCCCCTACTACTCCGGGTACAAGAATCTGAAGCTGCTGGCAGGCCTCAACAACCGCATCGCCAAAGAACAGGTGCGGGCTTCGATGAAGCAGGTGGGGCTCGATCCCGACTTACGTAGGCATGTTCGCAAGTATTCTCTCGGTATGAGACAGAGGCTCGGTTTGGCGCAGGCGATAATGGAGAACCCGAAGATACTCGTCCTCGATGAGCCGTTCAACGGCCTTGACAAAGAGGGCGTTGCCGAGATGAGAGAGTATCTGCTCGGCTACAAGGAACAGGGCAAGACCATTCTTATCTGCTCACACTCTGCGGAGGATATTTCGGTGCTGTGCGAGACGGTGCATGAGATGGATAAGGGGGTAATTGAGAAGATACAATAAAGCCGACGCTTACGCTTCGGCTCATTTGTATTATTTATTTGTCTTTCCTTCGTTAAGCTCTGCTTCAAGCTCTTCGATAGTAGGCAGTGATCCCTTGAAGCTGTCGGGTATCAGCTTCGACAGTTCATAGCTTGAAACTCCGAGCGGCTGAGATGTTGATTCAAGCGCATACTGTGCTTCTATCTTATCCATAGATTTGCACACAAGCAGTCCCACAGCGGGGTTCTGCCAATCCTCTTTGAGTTGATGATTTACAGCAACAACATAAGTCCCGAGCTGTCCTGCAAATGACGGCTCGAATTCTGTGATCTTTACCTCAAGCACAACATAGCATCGCAGATTGATGTTGAAAAACAACATATCAACGAAGTTTTCTTTTTCGCCTATCATAAGACGGTATTCTCTGCCAACGAATGAAAAACCGCTGCCAAGCTCCAGAAGAAAACCTGTGATGTTATCCATCAGCGCGTCTTTCAATTCTTTTTCATTGTATTTTTCCGTGAGGGTAAGGAAATCGAAATTATAAGGATCTTTGGTGATCGCCTGTGCAAGGTCGCTTTGAACAGCGGGAAGCGTATACTCAAAGTTGGTCACAGCTTTTCCCTGACGGTCATAAAGGTCAGTATCAAGAGAATTGAGAAGCACGGCTCTCGACCAATTGTTTTCAATGACCTTGTTTACATAGAACAAAGCTTTTTGCTGATCGCTGCGGCATTTACCAATAATAGCTACATGGTGTCCCCACGGTATAGAAAAGATGCTTTCGTTCACATAATCATTAACTAAAGGCAACTGCTTTTCAGCGGTATTTAAATCCACAACAGCCTGTTGTGAATTTGATGAGTAGAGCTCATAGAACCAAACTATATACCTGAGATTGGTTTCTGAAAAAGAGCGGACACCAGGGAGAACATCTTTTAAGTCAGCACTCAGTTTCTTGTAGAAACCCGAGCCGTATTTTGCCGAAAGCTCCATCTGAGAAATATCTCTGCCAAGTGACCAGTAAAAACGCAGCATCTCGTTATTGACACGAATAGCGGCTTTTATTTGCGAGCTCCTGAATCTGTCGGATAGCTCCTCGAGCCAGTTTTTGTAATTATCATCAATTTGAACGATGGTTTTCATATTATCCCCCGAACCTCGTAAAAAAATCATAAATCAGTTTCTATGATTATATCATAAAAGCCGGGATTTGTAAATAGGAGGAACTGCACAACTACACGTGTTTTTTTGTTTTAGTATATTAGGCGGGGCTATCAGTGGATTAATTAAAATGATGAAATACATTTAATAAACCAAAAATGGGACGGATATGTTTATCGATATCAGTGACAGGAGAGATGCACAATGATAATTGATATTATTTAATGATTGTGCTTGACATATAATACGATTAATGCTATAATAGTAGTTAAGCATATGGCAAGATCTTTTGGCTCGCGATTCGTGAGCTTTGAATTTAATGGTAGGGTGGAAATGCTCGTTTATCCTGTAGGCCTTTTATGCCTTATTAACCTGTTTGCCTAATGAGTTGCCATATGCTTTTTATATAAGGAGATCATAATGTATATTAATGAAGTGGTCAACCCGAGAGATTTGGCTCATCTTTTAAATATCCAGTATAGTTATTTAACTTATATACTTTATCACCTGCGACCTGAAAAATGTTATATATCATTTGATATTCCAAAAAAATCTGGTGAAAAGAGAACAATTAATGCTCCCATTAAGCAATTGAAATTTATTCAAAGAAGAATATCAGATAACATTTGGAAATATGAAAAGCACTTAAGACAAGAAAAGGGTATTGAGTCAAAAATATCTCATGCTTTTGAAAAGAATAAAAGCATTCTAACTAATGCATATATACATAAACACAAAAGATATGTTATCAATATAGATTTAAAGGACTACTTTAATAGTTTTCATTTTGGAAGAGTCAAAGGCTATTTCTTACATAACCAAAATTATTTACTTCCAGATAGCGTTGCTACTATAATTGCACAGCTAACTTGTTATAATGGATATTTACCTCAAGGTGCACCTTCTTCTCCTGTAATTTCAAATCTTATATCAAATATAATGGATATGAAATTGCTTGCTATAGCAAAACAGTTTAGGTTGGACTATACTCGTTATGCAGATGATTTAACCTTTTCGACTAATGACAAAAAGATAGTTGAAAAGTATGATGATTTCCTTGACAAAGTGCGTATGGTGATTGAAAATAGTGGTTTCACAATTAATTCAGATAAAACAAGATTGCAATACTATAGTTCACAACAGGTTGTTACTGGGCTGGTTGTAAATAATAAAATAAATATCAATTCCCAATATTATAGAGAAACAAAAGCTATGGCATTCTCTTTGTATACGAAAGGCGAATTCTTTATTGGATCTGTCAAAGGAACTAAGCAACAGTTAGAGGGACGATTTGCTTTTATTAATCAAATTGATAAGTACAATAATATAGAATCAAATCATAAACAATCATTTAGAAATTTAAATAGTAGAGAAGAGCAATATCGTCGTTTTTTATTCTTCAAGATTTTTTTTGACAACGATAAACCTCTTATCGTTACAGAAGGAAAAACAGACGTTGTATATATTAAGGCAGCACTAAAAAAATTATATTCAGACTATCCAGATTTAGTAGAATTCAAAAATGATTCCTATAGTTATAAAATTACGTTTTTAAAGAGGAGTAGTTTGCTTGAATATCTTTTTGGATTTAATGCAGATGGTGCCGACTCAATGAAAAATTTGTACAGCTATTTTTCAGGCATCAATAAAATAAAAAACTATTATCAGTATTTTCGCAATTATAGTGGTCGAGCTCCCAAATGTCCGGTTGTTTTTCTTTTTGATAATGAATTGAACAACAAAGAAAAGCCATTAAAAAACTTTATAACATATGCAAAAATTGATCAAAAACAAACTAATGATTTCAAGAAAAATAACTTTATACTATTGTTGAATGATTGTAATTTATTTCTTGCCACACATCCATTAGTAAAAAACCTAGACGAATGCGAGATAGAAGATTTGTTTGATGATACTCTTTTAGCAACAAAAATTGAGGGCAAAGAATTTGACAGGAGTGGAAAAAAATGCAGTAGTAAACACTATTCAAAAGAAGTGTTCTCAAAATATGTAATGAAAAATTTCAAAGATATAAGTTTTGAAGGATTCAAACCTTTATTAAATACTTTAAGGACTATTATAGTAAATTATAAGCGTTATTAGTCATTGCTTAATATTCGTGCTAAACAGTATAATTGTCACTCTTTGGATTGCTTTAATCATTTTGGGTATTTTTAGTATTTATTCTTGTCATCCGTGTTGATTTGTTCTACAACAGAAGTTCGTCTATCATCTCCAAATTTATCGATGATATTTGACGTTTTTAATGACAGGCAACTAGGATTTACTTTTTCAGGACACTATCAGGACACCACGCCCACCGCAAACTGCATCAGACCGCTGCAAAACACTTTAAATGCGTTCGCACGAAATCGCGCAATACGGCGCATTTCGTTCAAACACATTAAATCGGAACATCTGTTCATAGCCTTTCGGGACGTAGGGGCCGTGGGTTCAAGTCCCGTCACCTCGACCATTCAAACCGCGTAAATGCGCCGTTTCAGCGTTTGACCGAAACGGCGCATTTGATTTTTGTCACGCTCAGGACACTGCTCAGGACACTATTTCCTTTTTTCCAAAATCAGCAGGACGACCCTTTCGGATCGCCCTGTTTTTTTATTCCTTCGCTCCGGGCGCTATGCCGTCACATCAATATCCTTCCGCTCGTCCGGCTCGATCATATTGGTCAGCACGTTGACAGCCTCAACATCAGCTTCGGACAGGTGGTGCAAATATTTCTGTGTAGTTTCAAGCTCCGAGTGTCCGAGTCTTGACTGCACCTGTCTGATGTTTATCCCGCCGTACAGAAGCAATGTTGCCGATGTGTGCCGAAGTGAATGCAGCTTGCGGTGCTTCAGGTCGTGCCGCTCAAGAAACTTGCTGAATTGCCGAGTGGGTGTCTGCACGTTCATGATATCTCCGTTCCATTTGGTGAAGAGCCAATCATCTCCCGCCCATTTGTTGCCGAGCCTTTCACGCTCTCGCTCCTGTTCCGCCTGTAATTGTTTTACCAACTCAATGCAATGCTGATTGACCGTCACGGTTCGGACCTCGTAGTCCTTCGGCGGCTTGATCTGATAGCCGCTGCCGTCAACTTTGATGACCGCTCTTGATATCGTCACCTGACCTTTGACGTAATCGAAGTCGCTGAATTTCAAGCCCACAAGCTCACCTCGCCTTGCTCCCGTTATTATTGCAAGCTGAATGAACGTCTGGAACGCAAGCGGTTCGGTCTGTAAGCATTTCAGCATCTCGGCGGCCTCGGCTTTGGTGAAGATCTCTATCTTCGGCGCGACCTTT
>CAMNNQ010000017.1 GCA_946545645.1 uncultured Clostridia bacterium
TGGCAACTGTCAGCACAGACCTCAAAAATAACGACACAACTATGGAGGAGCTGCTGAAAAACAACGATAATGACTGGGATAAGGTCAAGAAAGTCATCGTCAATGAAGACGATAAGAACTATAAGGCCTCCTATAAGCTCTTTAACGACAGCGACTCCAAGTGGAATAAAATAAAGGAAATATTTACCAAACATCCCGATATTGATAAGTTTATCACAAACGATAAATATGTTTCGCAGTCCCTCGTTATCTCCAGACCTGAGCTCACTACCTTCGATTTCGTCGATAAGAAAAAGATAGATGAGTACGGCACAGACTTCTCCGATATCCTCGACCCGAAGGTAAAGGAATATGCCGAAAACTTCAATTACGAGATCTTCGGCCTCTCCCTGGGTGCTATCCCGACCTTCAAGAGCCTGCTGCTGCTGATACCCCTCATCTCCTTCCTGCTTCAGATCGCAGTTACCCTCGTATCTAATTACTATAACAAGAAAAATAACCCCAACGCCAAGGTCGGGAAAGGTATGAAGGTAATGCTCCTTCTTATGCCTCTCTTCTCCCTCTATATCTCCTTCAGCTTCCCTGCCGGCCTCGGTCTTTACTGGATCTATTCCTCTATCATCGCTCTTATCCAGACCATATTCCTCAATAAGATCTATAATCCCCAGCATATCAGAGAGCTGGTCGAGGCAGATATGGAAAAGAATAAAGAGCGCCGCAAGAGCGGTAAGATGACCTTTATGGAAAGAGCTATCGAATACCAGAACGAGCAGAAGGGCGGTAAAAAACCCGTCTTCAGCGACGATGACGACGACTCCGAGGAGCAGGAGGGCGAGGAATCCCTCAAAAAGCTCTCTAAGGCTGAGATCAAAGACCTCAACCGTAAGAAGCTCAATGATGCAAGAAAAAGAATGGCGGAAAAATACGGCGACGAATATGTAGAGGATGATAACTGACCCTGTATGAAATGTTCCGCTATAATAGAAAGGAATGATAGTTAGTGAAGAAGTTGTTTATCGCTGCCACAGTAGAAGAAGCAAAGCAGGCAGCAAGCGCGGAATTCGGCGCGCCCGAGGAAGAGATCACCTTCAGGATCATCGAAGAACCGAAAAAGGGCCTTTTCGGAAAGGTGAAGGGCGAAGCGAAGGTAGAAGCTGAGTATGAGGCCCCGATAGCTGAGGAGCCGGCTCCGGCAGCAGATTCAAATAAGGCGGAGATCGCTAAGAATTATATGCTCGCTGTTATAAGAGCTATGGGTATCGGTAATATAGAGATAAATGTTACCGACACAGAGAACGGAGCTGTGTTCGAGCTGGTAAGCGAAGAGCTGGAAGAAATGATCGGCAAGAAGGGCGAGCTGCTGGATTCACTGCAGTATCTCTCCTCGCTGGTATGCAATAAGATAGACCGCGATTATTTCCGCATCTCCACAGACTGCAACGGCTTCAGAGAGCGCAGAAAGAACCAGCTTGAAGAGCTCGCAAGAAAGATCGCCAATAACGTAAAGAAAAACGGCAGGACCTCCGCTCTCGAACCGATGAACCCCTATGAGAGAAGGATCATCCACGCCGCTGTCTCCGAGATCGAAGGAGTCACCTCCCGCTCTACCGGCGAGGAGCCTTACAGAAAGGTCATAATCAGCTCAACTGAAAGAAAGCCGAGAAACAATGATTTTCACGGCAAGGGCGGCAAGCGCGGCGGCAACAGGCGCGACAGAAAGCCCAGAGCTCATTACGACATCACTACCAGCTTTGAGAAGGATTACAAGCGTCCCAAGCCTGAGGACACTCTCAACGCAGGGCTCTACGGAAAGATCGAATTCTGATAACGAAACGTCTCCGCAAACAGCGGAGGCGTTTTTTTGTTCCACGTGGAACAGTCAATAAGATCAGCATCGGCTTTCAGGCAAAAAAATTTGCTTTTCCTCTTTTCAAATCAGAAATAATAGTGTATAATAAAAAGGATGGCTACAGCAAATTATTTTGGGAGATAAAAATATGGGAAAGATAATCGCAGTTTCAAATCAGAAGGGCGGAGTCGGTAAGTCAACTACCGTCGTAAATCTGGCCGCTGTATTCGGCAGCAAAGGTAAAAAGGTGTTGATCATAGACTTTGACCCACAGGGCAATACCACCACAAGTTACGGCATAAAAAAGAAAAGCATCCGCAATACCGTCTATGATGTGCTTATGGAGGAGTGCGGGGTCTTTGAGGCCGTCGTAGCAACAGAATTCAGAGGAGTCTCTGTTATCCCTACGACCCAGGCTCTCTCCGATGCGGCTATCCAGCTCGTCAATATGAAGGACCGTACTTCGCAGCTCCGCAGGCAGATCGCCCCGGCAAAGGATTTCTATGACTATATCCTCATAGACTGCCCACCGACACTGGATATGCTTACCATAAATGCTCTGGTCGCCGCAGATACCGTCCTGATCCCTATCCAGTGCGAGTTTCTCTCTCTGGAGGGGCTTGTTGAGCTGAACAGCACCATAAAGCGCATCAAGGAGCTCTGGAACCCCGGCCTGAAAACAGAAGGCATACTATTTACTATGTTCGTCGAGAGATATAAGGTCACAGGGCAGATCGTGGAAGAGGTCAAAAAGCATTTTGGCAAGCAGGTGTTCAAGACCGTTATCCCGAGAAATGTCGCTCTCTCCGAAGCGCCCAGCTTCGGCAGGCCTGCCCTCTATTACGACCCTAAGTCCAAGGGCTCCCGTGCATACGAAGAGCTGGCAAAGGAAATAGCAAAGAACAAGATCTGAATTGTTCCACGTGGAACAATCCTCAATGCGCGATATATATACTGCACATTGATACGGGGGAGAAAAATGAAAACAGAAGAAATATTCGGTAGCCTCGACCAGATAGATGTCATCTCAAAAAGAGACGATCTTATCGAGCTGACCCTGATCTGCAACGGCTATGTCGAGGGCAGCGACGAGAATTGTGAGGCGCTGCGCAAAAAGACAGCCCATTATATTTCCAGCACCGAAAAGCGCGAGTTTCTGGAGCTCTACGGCAAGGCCTACCGCGTAATAACGGTCTCTTTTACCGAAAAGCCGGACGAGCGTATCCTGGAGCTGCTTTACGGCTGCCGCAGACAGGCGCTGGATGCCGGGGTCTTTCTGCGGGCTATGATAAGCGGCCTGCCGCTGATCTTTGACGATTGAAAGGGGAAAACTCATGCCAAGCACTTTTGGAGCAGTACATCTCGCTCACGAATTTCTGCGCCTCCATGTCTCCGAAGGCGATATCTGTATCGACTGCACCGCAGGCCGGGGCAAGGATACCGCATTTCTCTGCTCGCTGGTCGGTGAGTCGGGAAAAGTCATTTCGCTGGATATCCAGCCGGAAGCCGTCGAGAGCACGAAAGAGCTTATCGAGGCCTCGGGCTACAGCCAGATCTGCCGGGTCTGTCTGGACAGCCACGAAAATGTTGCCCGCTATGCCGCCCCGGGGACAGTCTCGGCCATAGTCTTCAATTTCGGCTGGCTGCCCGGCGGCGACCATACCAAGCATACCCATACCGAGTCCAGCCTGACAGCCCTGAGAGAATGTCTCCCGCTGCTGAAAGAGGGCGGAGTCATGAGTCTTTCCATATACTACGGCAGAGACACCGGCTTTGAGGAAAAGGACGCGATACTGAAATTTCTGAGAGAGCTTCCCGTCGGGGAGTTCGCAGCGGTGGTCAGCGAATTCGTCAACCGCCCGAACTGCCCGCCTATAAGCGTAAGAGTGTACAAAACACATCTTTGAGGGGGTAGATCTATGATATACGTCAGAGAAGCCAATTTCAACGATCTTGAACCTGAGTGGAGGCTGGTCAGCAGCATCCCCAGCTCCGAGAACGGCTTTGTCAACGCTTACAGCCATATCTCCCGGGAGGATTTCGACAAGGCGCTCTATGAAATGGCGGAGCAGGCTGCGGGGATAGATATCCCGGAAGGCTTTGTTCCCCAGACGACCCTCTTTATATGGAGCGATATGCAGATAATCGGTCAGGCGAGAGTCCGGCATTATCTCAACGATAATCTGAAAAACGGCTCCGGCCATATCGCTATCTGGATAGCTCCCCAGTACCGGGGCAAGGGCATCGGCACCGCTGCTCTGCGGGAGGTGCTGAACTATGCCGAGGATATGATCCCGGAGGAGGAATTCTATCTCTGCGCCGAGAAAGACAACGAGGCCTCTATAAAGATGATGCTGAAAAACGGCGGAAGAAAAGTCGGGGAGAACAGCCGCTATGCCTTTATCAGAATAGCCAAGAGCGGCTTTCCCCTTATCCCGAACATAAGGCCGCTGGAGACTTCGGAATATCCCATACTCAACGTTTTCCTCTATGAGGCGATATTCATTCCCGATGGAGTCGAGCCGCCTCCGCGTGAGATAATCAGCAGGCCGGAGCTCAGGCTCTATACCGAGGGATTCGGCAGCGGCTCCGCAGATTTCTGCCTTGCGGCCGAGCTGAACGGAAAGATCGTCGGCGCTGTCTGGGCAAGGATAATGAACGATTACGGACATATCGACGACGAGACCCCCTCGCTGGCTATCTCCCTCTACAAGCCCTACCGGGGCAAGGGCATAGGCACCCTGCTGATGAAAGGTATGCTGGAGCTGCTGGCAGGGAGAGGCTACAGGAGAGTCTCCCTGGCAGTGCAGAAGGCCAACTATGCTGTCAGGCTCTATAAGAAGGTTGGCTTCGTTACTGTCTCGGAAAACGATGAAGAGTTCATAATGGCGGCAGAGCTCGCCCCGGAGAAAGGATGATACTATGGCTCTCTACGGAAACAAAGCAAAGGTCGGCAGCACTGAGATTAACGTATATACCGAAGGCAGCGGCTACATAACGCTGGTCTTTCTGGCAGGCCTGGGAGTAGGCTGCCCGGGGCTGGAATACAAGCCCTTGTACCGAAGGCTGTCGGACAGATACAAGATAGCTGTCATCGAGAAACCGGGCTACGGTCTGAGCGGCAGAGCCGGGACTCCGAGGACAGTTGAGAACCTTGTCTCCGAGAGCCGTGAAGCGCTGCGGGTGCTGGGTATAGCTCCCCCCTATGTGCTCGTCCCCCATTCCTATTCCGGGCTCGAAGCGATATATTGGGCGAACAGCTATCCCGAGGAGGTAAAGGCTGTCCTCGGGATGGATATGGGTCTCCCGAATATGATGAAGGCGCAGGCTGCCGAGATCCCGGAGGAAAAACGGAAGGCTATGGTAAAAAAGACCGAGAGCATAATGCGGAAGGTCGCAAAGCGCGGAGCCCTCTCAAAAGTCCTGAGAAACAAGACAGTCAATGTCTCCGGCCTGCTGGACAGCAACGAGCTCACCGGGGAGGAAAAGACTGTCTATACCAAGGTGTATTACAAAAACGCCGTCAGCCCGGAATTCTCCGAGGAGATCCTGATGGGAGAGAAAAACGCCGAGGAAGCTGAAAAGACAGGCTGGCTCTCCTGTCCGGCCTGCTTTATAGTCAGCAATATGAAAGTGCCGGTAAAGGCGCTTTCCTGGCAGAAGGCCGCTATTGACTATGCGGAGAAATGCGGAGCGGAGATACATCTTGTCAACAAGAACCATTTCATGTATGCCAAGATCCCCGATAAGATAGTCAGGGTCTTTGCCCAGTTCCTTAAAAAGCAGGGAATGTGACCCAAAACAGCAAGCCGGAACAATTGTTTGCACACTCTTCCGGAAAGGTACGGGGGAAACAAGTTAAAAGCAGAAGGAGACATTTGAATGAAGAAGAACAAGCGCCTCGGCAGCAGCATGGATTCGCTGTTTGCCGATAACGATATCAACGAAGCTGTCCGCGAGAAGCCCGTTGAGGAAGAAAGCACGGCAGAGGGGCTCAGGTCAGTACGGCTTTCCCAGGTTGAGCCTGACCGTCGCCAGCCGAGAAAGGATTTCGACCGCGACAAGCTCTCCGAGCTGGCTGACAACATCGCAAAGATGGGTGTTCTCCAGCCGATACTTGTAAGGCCGTCGGAATCGGGGAGATACACGATAGTAGCCGGAGAAAGGCGCTGGAGGGCGGCGAGGCTGGCAGGTCTGACAGAAGTCCCGGTCATCATCCGGGAGCTCACCGATGCCGAAGCTGCGCAGATAGCGCTGGTTGAGAACCTGCAAAGAGAGGATCTCAACCCTATCGAGGAAGCTGAGGCATTCCGCCGTCTCCGGACAGAGTTCGGGATGACACAGGAAGCTGTAGCGGAGGCTGTCGGCAAGAGCAGGGCAGCGGTAGCGAACTCGTTGAGGCTGCTGGAGCTGCCGGAGCGTGCGGCAGAAGCTGTCAGGACAGGGAAGCTGTCTGTGGGGCACGCGAAGGTGCTTTGCGGAGTAGCGGACGAAGCCAAGCAGGAAGAGCTGCTGGAGAAAGTTCTGTCGGAAGGGATATCTGTACGGGAGCTGGAGAATCTGGTCGAGAAAGCGGGGCTCCCGCCGAAGAAGGGATCGGCTCGCCGGAGGACGGCAGCATTCGGAGGCGACAAGGAACTCAGCGAATACAGTCTTTCCATAAAGAACGAGTTTGGAGTAGATGCTTTATTCAAGAAAAAGAAGAACGGATCGACGGTTATGAGCATCAGCTTCAAAAACGACGAAGACCTCAAAGACTTCCTCAAGCACCTCAGTCTTTTTTAGCGCCGGGACACGGCGCTCCCGGTGGTCGCTTGCTGTCGGTGGTGGGTCGTCTGGACGGTCTGCGACGCTGCCGATAGGTTCAGCGGCGTCTTTCCTTTAGAGGGGCGGGACGTTGTTTGCGGCGGGGTCACAGAACAAGTGCTGCACCGCACAAAGCGGGCAATATTGCGCCCATCCAAGGGCGCGCCAGCCCTTGGCAGGGGGTCAAGGGGGACAGCGTCC
>CAMNNQ010000018.1 GCA_946545645.1 uncultured Clostridia bacterium
ATCATGACGGATAAGCCGGTCGTCAAGCAGGCTTGACACGGCAGATGATGTGCAGAGGCGTTAGCCGCGGGTCGTGCGGTGTTGCCTTAAGGATTTTCAGACCTGTTTCGGATTTTAAAGAGGTCGGTAGGAGGAGAATATGAAACATTCTACGGCAGATCTTATGTCAGCCCTCAAGGACTCAGAGAGCTTTGATTCTTTCCGCGAGCAAAACCAGCCTGACTTGGTGGACAGCAATGTTGCAAAAATGCTCGGAGAGATCATTGAGCAGAAGGGGCTGTCAAAAAGCCAGATAATCAGTGATTCGCAGGTCAACAGGGTCTATGCCTATCAGATCTTCTCTGGAGCAAAGGACTCTCCGAACAGAGACAAGCTGCTGGCGCTGCTGATCTCTATGCAGCTTTCCCTCGGGGAGATTCAGGACTTTCTGAAGCGTAACGGCTATCCTGCACTTTATGCACGGTCTGAGCGGGACGCTATGCTGATATTCTGCATAGAAAAGGGAATGAGCGTCATCGACATTAACTGCGAGCTTTTCTCTCACGGCAAGAAGACTCTGTGATAACCTTTCTCCTGCTTGATCGTTTTCCGGTGCCGGATAACTATACACGGCCGGATCATTTATAATACCTGCCGGCGGCCTTCTGCTTTATGCGGAGGGCCGCTTTTTATCGGAGACACTCTCTTTGCCCTGCCCTTGACAGCAGGTGGCTTTTGTGGTATATTGCAAGTTGAAAAGGGTGATGACTTGAAATACGAAAACATTATCAAAGCCGGATTTATCCGGCGGCCCAACAGGTTTATAGCTGAGGTCGGGATCGAAGGGCATACAGAGACAGTCCATGTGAAGAATACCGGGAGATGCAGGGAGCTTCTGATCCCCGGCTGCGAGGTCTGGCTGACCGCTCCGGGAACTCCCGGCCGGAAAACGAGATACGACCTTGTAGCTGTCAGAAAGTCAACAGGAGCGCTTTTCAACATCGACAGTCAGGCCGCCAATAAGGTTATGCTGGAATGGCTCCGGGAACAAGGGTATGATAAGATAACGCCTGAATATACTTACGGCGATTCCAGGATCGATTTCTGTATGGACCGTGCAGGAAAGAGATATCTTATGGAAGTAAAGGGCTGCACACTGGAGATCGGTGGAGTCGGGTATTTCCCCGATGCACCGACAGAAAGAGGAGTAAAACACATCCGTGAGCTTATTAGAGCGAAGGAGGAGGGCTATGATGCAGCTATCGCTTTTGTGATACAGACTGAGGGTGTCAGAGAAGTCCGCCCGAATCTCGCTGCACACGCCGAATTCGGCAAAGTACTGGACGAAGCAAGACGCTGCGGAGTCAGAGTGCTGTTCTTTCCCTGCCGCGTCGGGACGGACAGCCTGACCATAACGGAGATGATCGAGGGGTGATCCCGTCGGCTCTCATATCAATGCAGGAGGCTGCTATGAAAAAATATGATGTTACAGCTTTAGGAGAGCTGCTTGTCGATATGACAGAGAACGGCATCAGCCCGCAAGGGAACCGGATCCTTGAAGCCAACCCCGGCGGAGCTCCCTGTAATGTGCTGGCTATGCTTTCTAAGCTGGGTAAAAAGACTGCTTTTATAGGCAAGGTCGGGGACGACAGCTTCGGCAGGATGCTCAGGGATACTGCCGGGAGCATCGGGATATGTACCGACGGGCTGGTCTCTGACAGCTCGGTCCATACCACCCTGGCTTTTATCCATAACTACGAGAACGGGGAGCGGGATTTTTCTTTCTTCCGCGACCCGGGAGCGGATATGATGCTCCGGGCGGATGAGGTAAGAGAGGATCTGATCAGAGACTGCCGGGTATTTCATTTCGGCAGCCTTTCTATGACCGATGAGCCCTGCCGCACAGCAACGAAATGGGCGGTCAGCCTTGCAAAGGACTCCGGCGCGGTGATCTCCTTTGACCCGAATCTCAGAGAGCCGCTGTGGAAAAGCCTTGATGCAGCAAAGGAGCAGATAGGATACGGGATATCTGTCTGCGATGTGCTGAAGATCGCGGATAACGAAGCCTGCTGGTTCATGGAGGAGAGCGACCCGCTCACCGCTGCTCTAAGGCTGCGGGGAAAATACGGAACACCTTTGGTCTTCCTGACGCTCGGCAGGGAAGGCAGTGCCGTACTTACAGACAGCGCTGTCATCCGTCAGGGCGGGTTCAGGGTCGATGCCATCGACGCAACAGGTGCCGGGGATACCTTTATGGGGTGTATTCTCAGCTATATCTCGGAAACAGGACTGTCCGGCCTCAGTGAGGACAGGCTCCGGGAAATGCTGCGGTTTGCAAACGCGGCAGCAGCTATAGTTACAACAAGAAAGGGCGCATTGAAGGTAATGCCCGGCAGGGATGAGATCGCTGCTCTCCTCAATGCGCAGCCAGACCGTTGATCGAAAGGAAAAAGACTATGGAACTCAGATGCGATAAAGGATATCTCATCCTTCCGGCCAGCTTCAATGCCCGGAAGAAAAGGCTGCTGTTCTATCTTGAAGATACACTTGTGTTCGATCTCGTTGTCCAGCTCGATTATTTTGAGCCGGAATTTCTCTTCCCCGTTGATATCCGGAGGTTCAAAGGGAAAACGCTCCGTGTCGAATGCGATCGGGATATAGCCCTTCGCCTTGAGACGACAGACGATCCCGGGCTGGATCATTCGGGGAAGTACAGGCCTCTGGCTCATTTTACATCTCAGCGCGGCTGGATAAACGACCCTAACGGCCTTACATACCATAACGGGAGATACCTGATGTGTTATCAGCACAATCCTGCCGCGACGACCTGGGAGAATATGCACTGGGGTTCAGCCGAGAGCGAAGATCTTGTCCATTGGCAGGAGCGGGGAGATGTGCTTTTCCCGGATCAGGACGGGACAGTGTTTTCCGGCAGCGGGATAGTTGACAGCAGGAATGTCTCCGGATTAAAGCAGGGGGAGGAAGACACGATACTGTATTTCTACACCTGCGCAGGGAACTTCTCTGAGGCCTCAAAGGGCAAGCCGTTTACCCAACGCCTTGCATACAGCCCGGACGGCGGGAAAACACTGATAAAATATCCGAAGCCGCTGTTAGAACATATCGTCGGTGAGAACCGTGACCCAAAGGTCATATATTATGAGCCGGAGAAATGTTATATCATGGCGCTGTACCTTGATGGACATGAATTCGGTCTTTTCAGGTCGGAAAACATCTTCGACTGGGAGGAGCTGCAGAGGATAACACTCCCGGACGATGCTGAGTGTCCGGATCTTTATCCTCTGTCTGTCGGAGAAGCCGGTATCAAATGGATATTCTCCGGTGCCTCAGACAGATACTATATCGGCAGCTTTGACGGCAGGAGATTCACCCCCGAAAGCGAGGAGCTCCGGCTGAACTGGGGCGACCGCTCGTATGCGGCGCAATCCTGGTCAGGCATCCCCGGCGGCAGGATAGTTCGCACAGCTTTTATAAATACCGTTATACCCGGGCAGCCCTTCGGATGCTGTATGGATATCCCGCAGGAGATGACATTAAGAACTGTCAACGGAGCTCGCCGCCTCTGCGCATGGCCTGTGGATGAGATAAAAAAGCTGTATACAGATACGAAGCGCTTTGAAAATATCGCCGTCAGTGAGACCGCGCCGTTTAAGTATAAGGTCGGCAGCAAAGCCTGCGATATCATCCTGACAGCGGGCTGCACATCAGACCTCAGGCTTTCGCTGTTCGGGCTTGATATCGAATACCTTGCTGAAAAGGAACTGCTCAGATGCGGAGAATGTGAAGCACCGGTCTCGGGAGAGGGCGGCCTCCTGACCTTGCGGGTCATATATGATACTCTCTCAGCCGAGATATATGCCGACAGCGGGAGTGTGTTCATGGGTATCGCAAATATTCAGGACAGCACGCTGGATACACTTTTACTGACAGGCAGCGCCGTGATAAAGCAACTGCTTATCTCCGGGCTCGGGCCATTTTTCTGATCGTCTTATTGCATCAGGCCGCTCTTCCGGCTTTCGGAGGGGCGGCTTTTTGTCTGAAGGCCGGGCAGAGAAGCGCAATATACGCTGGCAATAAAAAAAACTTGAAAAATAAGGCGATTTGTGTTATAATATATACTGCGTAAATGTAAGCATATCTTGCCGGATGGCGTAAAGGTGGATAGAGTATGGACTGTAAAAGAAAACGCATTGCTTTGTTTGTCGGTCAGGCGGATGAAGAATACCAGAGCAAATTCATTACAGGATTTATCAGGGAGGCTTTCTCCTTTGATATGGATGTGTGTGTCTTTTCCATGTATCATAAATATCAGAACACGGCAGGGCGCGAAAAAGGCGAGGCTAATATTTTCTCCCTCTTTGCTCCGGAGTGTTTTGATGCTGCCGTTCTCCTGGAGGATACCATCCAGACCGCCGGCGAGGCCGACCGCCTTGAGGAGACTCTGCATGAGACCTTTTCCAAACCGGTATTCATCATCGAAAAAGACAGCAGGTATTTCAGGAGCCTTTTCACAGACTGCCGCGCCGGCCTTATAAAACTGGTCGATCATCTTATCGAGGATCACGGCTTCAAGGATATTGCATATCTCTCAGGAAAAAAGTGGCATAAACATTCCTTAGCAAGAATGGAAGCCATAAAAGCAGCCCTGGAGGCTCACGGCCTGACTCTGCCGGAGGAAAGGATCATATACGGAGACTTCTGGTATAAGAGCGGAGAGCTCTGCGCCGATACGCTGATCGAGGGCGGGAAGCTGCCGGATGCGGTAGTCTGCGCCAACGACGCTATGGCTATCGGTCTTTGCCAGGCTTTTGAGGAGCGCGGAGTAAAAGTCCCGGAAGAGGTCGCGGTAGTAAGCTATGACTCCACCGAAGAGGGGCGGCGTTCCCCTAAGCCTATATCCTCATGCCTTATCCCGGCTGAGGAGCTGGGCAGCTATACCGCAGGGCTTCTTAATAACACTTTCGCAGGAAGAGAGACCGCTCCTTTCAGTGTCGATTCTTCTGTCATACTCGGGGAGACCTGCGGCTGTGCGCCGAAAGCAGACGATCATCGTAAGTATCTCCGCTCCGGCTGGGGGACTGCTATCTCTGAGGAAGGCTTTGAGTCTGTCAACAACACTATGGCCGAGGACCTTCTGGCTCAGGGAACCATCCTGGATTTCCTCGGAATGCTCTATTCCTATGTCTTTCAGATCAAGGGAGTCAAGAGCTTCCACCTCTGTCTCAATGATTGGTGGCGTGAGGACAAATCTTTGGATATCAGCCGGGGAAGCAGCGGATACCCTGATAATATGATATACGCTCTGAGATATAACAGCACCCGTCTGGACGGTATCGCTGACCTTGAGCAAAGCTTCTCTGTCAAGGAACTGCTCCCGGGGTTCAATGATAAGCGGGACGAGCCCAGAGCCCTGTTCTTCACTCCTGTATTCAACGAGGAGGACAGCTTCGGTTATGCGGCAGTTGAGTACGATAAGCCTTGCAGCTACGATGAGACCTACCGCAAATGGATTGTCCTGGCTGGAAGATGTCTTGACTGCCTGAGACGTAACATTGCCCTCAGATATGCTGAGGATCAGTTGGATAAGCTGCAAAGCAGCAAGTTCGCCGCGCTCAATGCCGCTTTCGAGAAGATGAGCGACGAGGAGCGTGCAGATTTTGAAGAGGTCGGGCATATACTGGATGAGAACCTTTTTACATATCTCTTCCAGCCTATCGTCAACACTGTTGACGGCGGGATCTATTCCTATGAGGCTCTTATGCGTACCGATGCTTCCAGAATGGTGGCGCCGATCTCACTGATACGCTATGCGGATATGCAGAGCAGGCTCCAGGAAGTCGAAAGAGCTACATTTTTGAATGTCCTGAAAATAATCGCTTCGGAGAAAGATTCTCTGGGAGATGCCAGGATCTTTATAAACAGTATCCCCGGCGTAAAGCTCAGCAAGGAAGACCTCAGGACGGTCGAGAGGTATCTGGATAAGCTGGCGGATACGGTAGTAATAGAGCTGACTGAAGAGGCTCAGCTCAACGATCAGGATCTTGAAAGCGTCAAGGAACTTTACAGAAGGCATAACGTAAAGATCGCCGTTGATGATTACGGGACGGGTTATTCCAATATCACAAACCTGCTTAGATATATGCCGAACTATGTCAAGATAGACCGGGAGCTGCTGACAGAGATACAGAATGCTCCGCAGAAGCAGCATTTTGTCAAGGAAATAATCAATTTCTGCCACGATAACGGTATAATCGCTCTTGCGGAGGGCATCGAGACGTCGGAGGAGCTGAGAACAGTCATTCATCTGGGCGCCGACCTGATCCAGGGCTACTACACCGGAAAGCCCTCGGCTACATTCGTCCCTCAGATAGACGACGATATCCGCCGGGAGATCATGACCTATCACCGCGAGCTGGTGTCCGGAAATATAGATCAGCTGTATATTGCAGGAAAGACAAACCGTGTATCTGTTCCTGCCCTTTTCAGAAACAATTGCAGCGAGATCATCATCGGGCGCGGAGCGATGATCTACAAGGATATAACCCTTTTCGGCGCTCCCGGAGTCAAGACAAATGTGCATATCAGGATCGATCCCGATTATAACGGCCGTCTGACACTGGAGAATGTTTACCTTTCCAACAAGCGGGAGCATCCCTGCATAGAGATCGGTGAAAACGCTGATGTTACGCTGGTCATCTCCGGCGAGAATACTCTCCATAATTCGGGAATAATTGTTCCGAAAACTTCAAAGCTCACTCTCGAAGGAGACGGAAATATCAGGCTTGAGCTCTATTCCTCCGATTTCTGCGGGATAGGCAATCTCCCCGATGCCGAAGCCGGAGAGCTGGTGTTCATGCAGTCCGGGACAGTTGATATAGTCAGCAACGGGTCGGAAGGTGTCTGCATTGGCGGAGGCCGCGGCGGCAGGGTAGCTGTCCGCAGAGGGAGATATATCATAGAGGCCAATGCCAATCGCTGCGCTGTGATCGGAAGTCTATCCGGCGCTGCGGAGCTTGATATATCCAACTGCAATATCATTGCGGAATTCAATGCCGAGCAGGGCTGCGGCATCGGCTCGGTGAACGGCAGCCCTGCTGTCAGGATAAAGAAATGTTCTCTCAAGGTCAGAGGCGACGGTACCAATATCGTCGGGATCGGTACCGTCAACGGAGAGAGCCTGGAGCTTTGCTCCGAAGACGCTGCCTTGTATTTCACCATGAGCGGGATACATTCAACAGCTATCGGAGCCCTTAACGGAGCTCTGCGTCTGGAAACTGACTCGACACTTATCAAGATCGAGGCCTACGGCGAATCGGCTTATGCTATTGGCGGCAGTATTGAAGATCAGGATATCACGTTCCTGCGTTCAGATATAAGGTGGGAGGTCAGCAACTCCACAGGCCGTGACTGCCTTGCCGAGCCGCAGGCTTTCAGGCTTGTAAAATCACGCAGCAGATTCATCGTCAACGGTGTCGAGGTCATACATGAGAGCATACCGGAGGATAATCCCGGCCGGACGGTGTAGAATATCAGAATACCGGCTCGCTTTCTGCCTGAGCCCGGGCATATTATCCGGCCAGCGGCTCTGCTTCGGGAACAAATGTTCTTGAATTTAAAAAATCAGATGAAGGAAGATCAACAAGAACATTGACAGATAGAGGTATTTATGGTATTATTTTAATAGTCATTGAAAAATGCAACTGACAGCGGGTGATCTTATGGACAAGCGAAAAGTTATCTATTACTCAGACGAGCTTAACGATGAGTTCTCTCTGGCTGAGATCACTCCAAGGAAAATAGACGAGGACTATGTTTACATACATACCTCGCTTTTCAAAAGATTCACCCACTTCTTCTGGTATCGGATAATCGCGACTCCTATCGCTTTCGCTTATGTCAAGCTGGTATTCGCTCATACCTCCAGAGGAAAGCACAAGCTGAAGAAGCATCTTCGCGACGGATACTTCCTCTACGGAAACCATACTCAGGATATTGCAGATCCATTTATCCCGAATGTAGTGACTTTCCCTAAAACGGATTATGTCATAGTCCATCCGAATAATGTCTCTATGCCTGTGCTGGGAAAGATAACCCCCTCGCTGGGAGCCCTGCCTGTCCCGGACGGAGTAAAGGCTTACAAGAATTTCAAACAAGCCATTGAGACCAGAGTCTCGGAGGGGCACTGTATCGTGATCTATCCAGAGGCGCATATCTGGCCGTATTACACCGGGATCAGAGATTTCCCCGATACGAGCTTCGCCTATCCGGCAAAGCTGGGGGCGCCTGTATACTGCTTTACCAATACCTACACAAAGCAGAAGTTTACAGGCAGGCCGAAGATAATCACATATATCGACGGACCGTTCTATCCGGATATGAGCAAGCCCCAGAGGGTTCGCCGCAGGGAGCTTCGGAACAAAGTCTACGAGACTATGTGCAGGAGAGCAGAAAAGTCCGACCATATACAGATAAGATATATCAAGCGGGAGAAGAGTAAATGATAGATGTTTTATTCTGCGGGAACGACGGAGTTTTTGACGGGGTGCTGACCTGTGTCCTGTCGATCCTCCGGAGGACAGAGTCAGCAGGGCCTTTCTGCTTCCATCTGTTCACAATGGATGTTTCCCACCTTGACGAGAGATATACCTGTATCTCCGGGGAGCATATCTCAGCGCTTGAAAGCGTTGTAAAAGGATACGGCTCCGATAACACTGTCAAGGTCTATGACGTTACAAAGTATTATATGAAAGCATTTTCCGGATGCCCTAACGAGGGCGCCTACTGCTCGCCTTATACTCTTATCAGGCTGTTTGCGGATGTCGTCCCCGGGATCCCTGACAAGCTGCTGTATCTTGATGCCGACATCATGTTCAACCGGGATATAACGCTCCTGTGGGATACAGACATAGAGGGGTACGAATATGCTGCGGCGCGGGATCACTACGGCAAATATCTGATCAAGCCCAATTACATAAACGCCGGAGTCCTTCTCTTCAATATGAAGCTGGCTCGGGAGACAGGGCTTTTCAAAAAGGCACGCTGGTGGATCAAGCATAAAAAACTAGTCTTTGCCGACCAGAGCGCCTTGATCCGCTCCACTACCCGGAAGAAAATGCTCCCTCAGAGATTCAACGATCAGAAATTCCTGCACAAACACACTGTAGTTCGTCATTTTTCAAAGCGGCTTTTCTGGCTGCCTTATCCTCATACGGACAACATCAAGCAGTGGCATATCGACAAAGTCCGCTCCGTTTTCGGATACAGGCAGTTCGACGATGTTTTTGATGAATACCAAAAAATAATAACGAAAGGCGTAAATGAGAAAGAATGAACAAAACGATCATACCGATATTCTATTCCTGCGATGATGCCTTTGTAAAATATACTGTGGTCTCGATGCGTTCTTTGATGAAAAATGCTTCAAGACAGTACAGATATGTGATACACATCCTCTATACCGAGATCTCCGATGCCATGAAGGCTGTGGTCAATAAGCTGGCGGATGAATGTTTTGAGATCAGATTCGTCGATGTGACCCCTTATCTGAGATCAATTAACGATAAGCTGCCTCTTAGGGACTACTACTCAAAGACTACTTATTTCAGGCTTTTCATAGCCGAGATGTTCCAGGAATATACAAAAGCAATATATATCGACAGCGATACTATCGTCAGGGGAGATATCAGCAAGGTCTTCTTAACGGATATTAGAGACGCTTACCTCGGAGCCTGCCATGAGCAGGTAATGGTGCAGAACGAAGTCTTCGGAGCTTATGCCGAGAAGGTCGTCGGTGTGTCGCGCTATAACTTCTTCAACGCCGGGCTCATGCTGATAAACTGCGAGCAGTTCAGGCTGCATTTTGTGCTGGATAAGTTTATAAACTATCTGAATTACTATACCTTTGTTGTTACACAGGATGAGGATTACCTCAATCTTATCTGCAAGGATCATGTCTATTGGTTGGATCAGCGGTGGAATACCGAGACCTACGGCGAGGCTGCATATCCGGTGGAGCAGGCTGAGATGATCCATTATATTATGATCAACAAGCCCTGGCATTATGCCGATTGCCCCTGCGGCGAGTTTTTCTGGGGATATGCCCGGGAGACCGAAGTCTATGAAGAGCTGCGGGCGATCCTTGCGTCTTACAGCGATGAGGAAAAGGCAAAGGACCTCGTCTCAGAGGATAATCTGGTCGCGCTGGCTGTCAGCGAGACCGAAAGGGAAGATAATTTCCTTAACCGGATAAACCGCGATAAGCGTGCGAAGGACAGGGTCGAGATCGTCTATAAGATCGAGCAGTTCGAGAGAGAAGGCCGCTTTGACGAGGATGTTGAAAACGATCCTCCCGGGCGGGTGCTCATGCCGGACGAGATCGAATATGTTCGCAAGACCAAAGCCGAGAAGCTCAAGACTAAAGTCGCATTCAAGGTCGCACATAAGTTCGTGGACGGCCTTATAGCCGACAAAAAGCTGATAATCAAAGAAATAAAAGGCCTTGAGAATTTCAAAACTCTGGAAAGCGGAGCAGTCATAACCTGCAACCATTTCAATGCTTTTGACAGCTTCGCCATACAGCTTGCTTATGAAGCTGCCGAGCAGCCTCAGAGAGGTTTCTGGAGAGTCATAAGAGAAGGCAATTATACCTCATTCCCCGGGTTTTACGGTTTTCTGATGCGCCATTGCAATACTCTGCCCCTCTCCTCCAATCTTGATACGATGAAAAAGTTTTTCTCGGCCATAGACGAGCTTATCGAAAACGGCGAATATGTGCTGTTTTATCCGGAACAAAGTATGTGGTGGAATTACCGCAAGCCCAAGCCGCTGAAGAGAGGAGCTTTCCTTTGTGCTGCACGCAGCGGCGCTCCGGTCCTCCCTTGCTTCATTACGATGAAGGATTCGGATGTCGTCGGAGAGGACGGTTTCTATATCCAGGAATATACTATCCATATCTCGCCGCCCATATTCCCGAAGGAGGGGCTCACACGCCGTCAGCAGGCGGAATACATGATGAAAAAGAATTATGAGCTCTGGAAGGAGATCTACGAAACAGTATACCATATCCCCCTCTCCTATACTACAGCCCCGGAAAACACCGAGCAGCTCAAGGGCTTTGTCCCGGGCATAGAATGATCGGCAGGCTCGGATGCTCAAAAAATCAAACCGTATATCCTTACCGCGCTGCGGCAGGGATATGCGGTTTTTTCATAAATATTTTCCGGCAGAGGATCACTTCCCGAAGAATTCTCTTTTGTAGAATTCGCTGGTCTGCTCCAACTGTTTCATATATTCCTCTTCTCCCAGCTCTTCGCAGAGAGTCTTTGTCTGTGAGAAGAGATCTGTTCCGAGCCCCAGCCTGTCCCCTTTTATCTCAGCGCCTATGGCCGAAAGGGTAGTCGGGAACATATCCAGGGAGGAGAAGAGACGGTCCTTAGTGTTTACAGGCTTTTTTGCCGGGTTGATGATGCAGTTGTAGGTCGTTCTGACATAATCCTCGTCGATACCTATCTTCATTGTCTTCTTGTTGCCGAGGTGGTCTCCGACAAGTATCACAGTCGTATTCTTGTAGAAAGGCTGCGCTTTGATCCATTGGACAAATTCGTATATCTGCCGTGAGGAGCAATCAACAGCCGCGAGATAATCGTTTGCGATACTTTCGTCGCAGACAGAGCAGCGGTGGCCGCTCTCAAAGGTGTGGGTGTCCATGGTATACATCGTTACAAAGAAAGGCTTGTCTTTCCTGGATATTTCGGTTATCAGCTCTTTTGTTATCTCGATGAGCTTTTTATCCTCTATACCCCATTTCCACATATAATCGGCATTTTCATCGGTGTATCCCCGCTCTGCCGCTGTCTTTCTGTCGAAAACATAGCTATTCTCGTATCTCCCGACATATTTGTCATAGAGTGAGAACTCCCCCTTGGAGCCCTCGATGTAGAGCTGTTCGTAGCCGTTGTCATGCAGTATGTCTTCAAGCCTTATCATAGACGGATATTCAGGAGAGCTGTAGAGCTGTGAGAGCTGAACGTTCATAGCTATGCCGGAGGTCTGTGCAACAGTAGAGCCCTGGGTGTATGTTATCGAGGGGACAAATACAGAGGCGCCGCCGAGAAGCTGAGTGTTTGAGAAGCTGACACTGTTTTCATCCTTTGTCAGTTCTGTCAGCTCCGAGATATAATTTCTCTCCTGGCAGCCGCCTGCTTCCCTCGAGGCAAAGGTGTTTTCGATAGATTCGAGAAAGATATAGATAAGATTTCTCTTCTCTTCGGGAAAGACAACGGTTTTACTGTCCGGCTCGACATAATAGCTTTCATAAAGAGCAGAGCGGCCGTGTTTCATGGAAAGATAATGTGTAAAATGAGTCTGTGCGGAGAACAATGCTGTGCATCCGGCCAGCATAACTGCGGAAAGCGTTATACACAGCATTCTTTTCCTGCTGTTAAGGACAAGGGTGTATTTCCCGGAGCTGCTGCTGTCCTCAACGACGATCTCATCATTCAGGAAGCATCTGAGTAGATAAAAGCAGATATATCCCGTTATCAGTGCGAAGAATACCGTAAGTGTGAAGCCCTGGAGCAGGTCTTCCAGCGCAAGACCGCCTGCCGCGAACCTTATTGTGAAAAGTATGGCTTCAAAGTCCATATTGGTGTAAACGACATAAAGAAATACCGTAACTGTGAAGAGAAAGACAGCCAGAGCGATCATCAGCATACATACTGCTGCCTGGAACCATTTGCCTTTTCCGGGGCGTTTCTGTTTGCTTATGATCTCCTGCGGGGTAAACATCACAGCCAGCGCATAGGCGGCTCTTGCTGCGAAGCTCCTTTCAGCGGAACCTTTTCGGAGTGCGTAACCGGCGGCGCGCATAAGAACATATAGCAGTACGACCCCCGGCCACCATACGGCCGCCCATACCGGCAGGAAACGGCTGAAAAAGCTATTGTTGAAGAGCTCTGCTTTGCTTGGGTCAAAGATAAACCTTGTCAGCAGTATCAGCAGAAAAGGGGTGCCGATATAGTATACATATTTTGCAAAGCGTAGTACCGAATGCCCTGGCTTCTGTATCAGAGAATAGAAAAAAAACAGGGCAGCGAAGGGCACCGCCAGCGCAGTGACGGCCTTTGAAGGCGGGAGGGTCCTGAGATTCAGCGGAGAGCTCATCAATGCGATGCCGGAAACGAGCAGGGAGGCAATTATCGCCAGCAGGAAATGGCCGGGGGATGTCCCTGACATTCGCCTGAGTTCTTTTTTTATAGCGTTATTGACTTTCAATTGTGCTACAATCCTTTCGATCAGATACACAGACAGTATACCACAACCGAGCTTTTATTTCAATACTTTTTTGTGCTTGCCAGCAGATTTTCGGCATTATGCCAAAAGGTCCGTCTTTGCAAAAGCAGTCCGATAATTTGGACAGCCGATCTCTGCCCGGATATTATATCCTGAAAAACCGGGCCTGCCTCTCTTATCCGAGAGACCGGCCCGGTCGTCCGTTATAGCTGCCTGTGAGCTTATCTTTTCCTGCCTTTTATCAGCTTTACTGTCAGAACCGCGGCAGCGAACAGCAGAGCAACAGAGATCACAGCTTTCGGCAGGGCGCGCTTCACCTCTCCGGAGATGACAGATATCATATCCTTTCTGATCTTTTCAGCCTGCTTTTCATCGCAGCCGACAGCTTCTGAGACAGCAGCTCTAACCTTGGATCTTTCCGTTTTGCTGAAAATGTTGATCTCATCTGCCTTGTCAAGTATGTTGAGACAGGCGGCAGTATCGAGCCCTGTCTTCTCCGAAAGACGTTCTGCCAATCCATTTTTGTTCATAAGATCATATCCTTTCTTTTTTACTGTGACATCAGTATAGCATACAGATCATTAACTAATCATTAAATCTTTTTTCATGTTTGCGGGCAGTCAGGAAAAAAAACGGCGGTTTGAAGAGAAGGCAAGTTAGCCCATGATTCCGCATCAGGACCCTATACCTGGAGCGGGCTTCAGCAAAAGCGGACGGCTCGTCTTGTTACACTATAAACCGTACAAAGGACAGGATGATCGAATACAGAATCAACAAAAATATGACGATGCTCAATTATATATCGCATCGATCCCGCGCTACTGATAATGGATAATGTTGTGCAGACTATCCGGCTCTTTTTTTATCCGTTTTAAGCTGTATTGTTTTGTAAATAAGTTACAAAAAAGTGGACAATATTTCGTAACAATGACATTTTTTTGCAATATATATAAATTTTTAATGACAAACAATGTGCAAAATGGTATAATTAAATAGTTAGAAGAGCCTGGGAGATGCTGCAAAGTCGGAGCTGAAAGAGCGGACGGCTGCGGTATCCCGGCCAGTAAGGATGATCCTATGAACAGAAATGACAGACTGATAAAAAAGAAGATATACAAGTATATGTTAACCGGTATCATGACCACAGTTGCCCTGCAGCTTGGGAACATAGTCGATGCCATGATAGTCGGTAATCTTATCGGCAGCATAGGCAACGGCGCTGTAAGCGCTTCGACACCCTATACCTATGTGCTCCAGGCCGCCGCGATTCTTCTTGCCAGCGGAGGCGCTGTCATTGCAGCAGTCATGCTTGGCAAAAGACAGCCGGAGAGCGCCGGAAAGGTCATGGGCTTCTGCCTCCTTGCCGGAGTCCTGTATCCGCTGGCCTTTGCTGTTCTGTCTCCGGTAGCGGTGCCGCTGTATGTGCAGTTTACCGGGGCGGAGGGCGAGATAAAGGATCTGATCTATGATTTCACGATGGTCTACTCGCTGGGGATACCTGTCATATCCTTTGTCCTTATAATGTCATATTTCATGAATGTCGATAATCACCCCGCTTATTCGGCAGCTATGAATATTACAGCGAATGTTGTAAATCTGGTACTGGATTTTATTCTTGTCAAGTTTACTCCTCTGGGAATGAAAGGCGCAGCGCTTTCAACTGCTCTGGGATATCTGGTCGCGGGATGTATTTTTATCCCTCTGTATCTGCGCAGCAGCAGGCGTATGCTGAAGCCTTCCTTAAAAGCCCTCGGCAAGGCAAAGCAGCTCATAACGGCCGCGCTCAAACGCGGATCTCCCAATCTCATATATCTGATAATGACTGTTATCGGGATGTCGATCATAAACAGGAGCGTGCTGAATTCTCTCGGCAGCGGATATTATTCTGCGTATGCTGTTACAAATAACACTCAGGCGATCGTGACTATGTTCCTTAACGGCATCGCTTCTGTGATCGCTTCTGTTGCGGGAGTGCTGTACGGCGAAAAGGATTTTTACGGAATGCGTGCTGTTCTGAAAAAAGTCCTGAAAACAACGCTTATCGCCGGTGGAGCCATTATGGTCCTGTTTCTTGCTTTCCCGCAGGCTCTCGCTGCGATGTACGGATTCAAGAATCCGGATATCCTTCCCGAATTGAAGACCGGGATGAGGATCTTCTCCCTCAGCTTCGGCTTTTTTATCCTGAATTCTATTACTCAGAACTATTACCGCACCATCGGACAGACCTTCCTTTCTATCACTGTTACTGTTCTTGAGCTGTTGGTCATAAAGATACCGTTAATGCTTGCAGGGCTCAAATGGTTCGGCTTTTCCGGGCTGTTTACGGCGATCATTTTCAGCGAGCTGCTGTCCTTCCTGATAGTTAACCTGATAAGGATAGCGATGCAGAAAAAGGGCAAAGTCCCCCAGAAGGGCTTTATGGCTATCCCTGAACGAAGAGAGGGCGAGATCTGTGATCTGAGCATAACCGCCGGCGATGATAAAGCCGCCAGGATCTACAAGGAGATCATCGGGTATTGCCTGAAAGAAGGAATGCCCGAGAGGGATGCAAAGATCATGGGGATGGCTGTCGAGGAGCTGGTGCTCAACATCGGGCTCTACGGATATCCTGATAAGGACAAAAAGGATATCGACATCTGCCTTTCTAAGAATGACGGAAAGTTTTATCTGAGGCTGCGGGATGACGGAATACCCTTCGACCCGGTATCCTATGAGCCGCAGGGCAGGGATGAGGACGACATCGGCGGACTTGATCTGCTTAAAAAGATGGCTGTAAAGCTCAGCTATATGAGAGTTATCAACCTGAACAATACTATAATAGAGATAGATTGTGCGAAAGGAGCAGAAGTGAATGGTTGAGATCGTTAGATTGCTTTGTGAGGCTATGGAACAGTATGCCGACGAAACTGCAATAGTTGACAGGGGAGGAGCAAGATCCACTGACTTTAGAACATTCGGAGATCTTATGCACCGGACGGCTGCATGGATAAATTCCAAGCAGTTGGACGGAAGAGCTTTTATCCCGGTGCGCTTTGAGTCGTCAATGGAGTTCGCAGCGGCTGTCTGCGGTGTCTGGCTGTCAGGCCATGCTGCCGTGCCTATGGGCGCCGGCTTCCCGGCAGAGAGAGTTAAATTTATCTGCATGAACTGCGATGCACCCTTCGTTATAGACGATTCGGTCATCGACGAGATACGTGCCGCCGAGCCTGCTGAAGACGAGACC
>CAMNNQ010000019.1 GCA_946545645.1 uncultured Clostridia bacterium
GTCAAGGAGAATTTGGGTAATATGACGGAAAGCTGGCAAGCAGATGATGTGCAGAGGCGTTAGCCGCGGGTCGTGCGGTGTTGCCTTAAACCACCCGCATTTCGCATCTTAAACAAACGTTTAGTAATTTCGCTCAAACGTCGCAAAACAGGCGTTTATAAAAAGATAGCCAAAACCACATTCGTTCATCTTCGGACAACTTCACATAACTTTGTTGACCAAAAGTTGTCCAAGAAAGACTAAGACAGCGGAATTTATTGTAAATAATTTCAGTAAGAAGCCCTGAGAGATGCTTGAAGGCAAATCTCAGGGCTTCTGCCATAACTGCATTTACAGATTCCCTACGCCTGTTGATTTACACATTCCAATACAGTATTATTTGATTATTTTGATATTTAGCAAAACAGTATCATGTTGATAATCCTGTCTATAGAATACTCGAATTGTGAATATTGGAACTCAGGATGAGTGCTGTGTAAAGATCAGACCGTAAATAATAGGAAGAGGCTGTTGCAGAAATGCAGCAGCCTCTGTTATTCGATAAAATCAGTTTGTTGATGATAACCTACGGTCCCGGTCGTAGCTCTCTGCTATTCTCTTATAAGCTCCTTGGGGATCTCGCTGTGGTCGAACAGCACCTTTGAATGGTTGTCGAGCACAAGCTCTTTATTTATAAGCTCCCCCGTTTCACGGGAGAAAGTGTTCTTATAGATCTTTGAGATGCGATAGTATTCATCGCCCTCGGGAGAAAAATGATGATCCTCCTCTGAGATAGAGTATGTATACGGGAACTGTTTCTCGCTCCTCAGCTCACCGTGAAGCTGATTATCTGCACACCAGAACACAAGCTGGATATCCATATCCGTATTATTATAGAATCTGTAATCATTGTAGTAATAGCTTACGGAAGTTCCTGCACTAAACGGCACCCTCTCTCCGTGATCGGGAGCAAGTGCATCGGAGTGATTGTGAAATTCGGTTACTTTGAGAGGGCTCAGCAGCACCAGATTATGCAGCACATTTGCAAGATTACACAGTCCGCCGCCGACACCCGGATAGAGCTTTCCTCTTCTGAGCACACGTCCGGCCTTATACCCCTTCCTCTTTGTTGTTCTGCCGATGGTCTGCCAGAAAGAAAAAGTCTCGCCCGGGTGAATTACAAGCCCATTGAGCTTTTTGCAGGCAAGGTCAATATTTACAGCCTTGTTTTCCTGCAAAACAGGATCAATGCCTTTGCCCGTCTTTATAAGCTCCGAATCCTTTTTGGATACCACGTTTCTGAGCTTTTTGCGGCTCTTGTTCCTGGCTATCTTTTCATCAGAAAACAATTCTCTGATATGCTTTAGCAACGATTCCTTCTCTTCCGAGATAGCATAAGTTGTAGGACTTATCTCGCAAAAAAGAATATTCTTCTTACCGATTCTCATTTTCTTTTTCCTCTTTTGATTATATTACCAAGACGATGCGTGTACTTTGGCCTTAGCCTGTAAACAAGCATTACAGCCATTTCGATATATCTTTTAAAGCCCAGCCATATTTCCCCGGGAGCCTTGACATAATGAACAAGTATCGTAGGTATCCCGACACAGTTTGCGCCTACGATATCAATAAACATCTGATCTCCGAGGGAAACGGTCTGCTCCTTCGGAAGCCCCAGCTTTTCAAGGGCTTTGAGATAAGCCTCCGGTGACGGCTTGTCAGCATCACAGATATAATCCGTATCAATATTCTTTATAAAAAGCTGCACTCTGTTCTCGTCATTATTGGTGAGCAGGATAGTTTTAAACCCGATCTTTTTAAGATACAAAAACAGCTTATCAACCCTTTCTGTAGAAGGCTCGCCGTGGTGAACAAGGGTATTGTCAATATCAAATATAAGACCCCGAAAGCCCTGCGCATACAGCTTTTTATAATCTATCGCAAAAACATTTCTTGCATACTCGTATGGATAATACTTTTCCAGCATAGCTTAATCCTTTTTCATATACTCACACACTTTATTTATAGCGGTGCACATATCGTCATCATAATCCTTTTCAAAGAAAGCGCTGCCTATGGTAAAGGCCCAGGGCGATGTCTTTTTGATCTCGTCAAGCCTTTCGTAGCTGTTGACACTGCCGGCAATGCAGACAGGTGCATCAAGGGCTTCAACAAGTCGGCTGTTGAGCAGCTTTGCATCGGCGACATATCTGTAGCCCAGCAGGTCTATACCGTAAGCGCCCTTTGCAATATAGCCCTTGGCTTCTTCGATAATGTCATCTATCTCGCCGTCAAGCACCGAGGGTCTGTCATAGACGTTGCCCACAAAGGGCATATATTTAAGACCGTGTTTTTTGCAAAGTTCATTTACCTCATCAGAAAAAACAGTGCCCATAAGGATATCACACCCGCACTTTACTGCAAGCTCCGCACCCTTGATACATTCCTCATCAGTATATGCCACTACCTCTAAAGCTGTTGTTTTTCCGCACTCTTTCATTCTTGAATAGAGCTTTTTCATTTCATCTGCGGCAAGGGGTTCTTCCTTCATACCAAAGTATTTCGCTTGTGAATCCTTACATTTTTCAAATACCTCTACTGCGTTTTCTACTGTCATATCGTTATAAGTAAGCATTACTATCAACTGCGGCATTTCCTTCATTTGTTTCCTCCATAATTATAATCTGCATAATATCAATTATATTATATCATAATTCGACAAATACGTCAACCATCATAATACTTAACTATTCACACATATATTGCAAATCATGTTGAAATGTGCTATAATAAGTGAAGTGTTCTTTGTAATTCACAAAAAGCAATATCCTTTTACTTATTTATATAATTGATGATTCAAGGAGAGATCAACAAACAACATGAATAAATACAGGCTCCTTGCTATAAATACCGTCGTATTTACCTTAGGCAGCTTCGGGTCAAAGATCATCTCACTTCTGCTGAATAATCTATACACAAGGCATATCAGCCCCAACGATATGTTTAAAAAATCAATGCTTGAGACCCTTGCCCTGTTTCTGATCCCGGTCTTTACCTTTGCGATAACCGAGTCGGTGATCCGTTTCGGCCTTGACAAACATTACAAGAAAAAAGATGTTTTTTCAACAGCGGCTATATTAAACTTCGTGGGTCTTCTGCCAATGCTGCTTATAGTTCCTTTTATCCCGATGCTACCGTTTTTCAAGAGCGTGAGCGGATATATGATGCTGTTGATGATCTATATCTCCGCTTCATCGATAAGGGCTCTGTGTTCGCAGTTTGTACGGGCGAAAAAAATGGTCAAGCTGTTCGCCTTTGACGGAATATACACAACGCTTATGCTTCTTATCTTCAATCTTTTGTTCATAAGCTATTGTGATATGGGCGTGACCGGATTTATGCTCTCTACTATTCTTTCCGATCTGTGTTCGTCTTTATTTCTGTTTATTGCAGCAAATCTTAAAAGATATTTTTCGGTCAAAGCCTGGTCCCGCAAGCTGGCATATTCTATGCTTAAATTCTCGATACCAATGGTACCCACTATCGTTATGTGGACATTTACCGGGTTTTCAGATCAGATCTTTATCGGAAACATGAAAAGCGACAGTGTCTTTATCGGTGAAGACGCTGCGGGCATATATGCAGCCGCGTCCAAGGTGCCAAGTCTGATCTCGATGCTTTCAACTATCTTCATGAAGGCGTGGAATATGTCCGCCATAAGTGAAAATGAAGCCAATGACAGAAATATCTTTTATGAAAAAGTATACTCGGCTTATGAATCATTTCTATTTATCGGAGCAGCAGGCCTTATCTTGATGATAAAGCCTGTCACATCACTTCTTATAGATTACTCGGTTTACCCCGAATACAGCCAGGCGTTCATTTACTCTCCGTTGTTGATAGCAGCATCTGTATATGTCTGCCTTGACCTTTTCCTTGCCAGCATATACACAGCCACCAAGCATACCAAAAACGCTTTTCTGACTATTGCATTTGTAAGCGTATCAAATATAATTCTGAACCTGCTGCTTATTCCGATAATAGGAATGCACGGAGCAGCAGTGGCTACATTTATCAGCTATCTGCTTTGCTTCTGGGCAAGGATAATAGATGCAAGGCGATTCGTTCCCTTCAGATTCCATGCTTCAAAGAACATCACAAACACCCTGCTTATTTTATGTATGTGCGCTCTGACAATATATCATCCGAGATATTACATAGTATCACAACTGCTGATAACAGTGATCGTTGCAGCCCTTAACTTTAAGCCGCTGAAACAGATGATGAAACGCTTGCTGAGATAAGGCAGATAACAAAGAGCCTTTATTCCGATACAAGCTTGCAGCTTCTGAAATCGGCTATCCTGTCATTATATGCTTTGAGCGACTGCTCCCTAAAAACGCATTTTGCGTCGCTGACACCCAAAAGCCCCATGATGTATTCGGTGAAGTATGGGTTCATTACAAGCAGAGGACCTACAAGGCTCGTCAAAAAGCAGTTGCCGACGTGTATGCCCTCAAGCATCGACTCTTTGTTTATCCCCGAGCCCCGTTCTACATTGGCAAAGTAATTGCTGCTGTTGTCACCAAAGACCTGAGTGAACTGTGTTTTGAAGCCCACAAGCTCATGCTCACCGAACCTGCCCAGCACAAGTGTGTTGTACCTCTCAAACAGCCTCTGCTCAGCGTAAAAGTCGAACAATCCCAGACACTCGAGATGTTCTTTGTTAT
>CAMNNQ010000020.1 GCA_946545645.1 uncultured Clostridia bacterium
ATGACGTCAATTCTCCTTGACGTTGCGTAAAGCGAAGTGAACTTCGCTTGCAAGCCTGCGTCGAATTTAGGCAATCTGACGAAAATCTGTTCCTCAACGCCAGTTGAGGTTGCGCATACTGATGCACAGGGGTCGTGCGGTGTTGCCTTAAAGTGACCGCCTTCCCCCAAAAGCCGTCAGCGATCACACTTATTATTATAGCAACAACTGCGGCAACTGTCAATCATTTTTACTGAACCGTGCAGCTATTCTGCTGTTTTTAACACTCTGATATTATATCACATTCTTTCCGGTTTGTGGTATGCCGGCAGCATACAAAAACAAAACAATCTGACCGGCTCACACTCTGCGGCGATGCCGTGCTCAGGTGTTGACATACCGTCCGGAATGTGATAAGATTATATAAATAACAGATCGTTCTGAAGGAGCTTATGCTTATGGAACAAACATTTTCCGAAGCCGGCGAGCTGGAAAAACTGATAAACAAGAGATTCTCCGTAAAAAATTATCTTGTAAAGAACAAGTCCCATGAGAAGATCCTGCTCAGCGATGACAAAGGCAACTGCATCGTCCGCTGCACGATCTTCAAGCCCGCTGATATAGAAGTTTATCTCAGACTGATGGATGTCTCATCTCCCAACATATGCAATATCCTTGAGATCTCCGAGCAGAGCGACAGGTATATTGTTTATGAGGAATACTGCGAGGGTATAACGCTGGAAGATCTCGGTGTCTGCATAGGCATGAAGAAAGCTCTGGATATTGCCATCGGTATTTGCAGCGGTCTCTATGCCCTGCATAGCTGCCAGATCGTACACAGAGACCTGAAGCCCGAAAACATCATTATCTCCGACGACAATACAGTAAAGATCCTTGATTATGACGCCGCAAGAGTCTATAAACCGCTCAGCGACAGTGACACACGCCTGCTGGGGACGATAGGCTATGCAGCTCCGGAGCAGTTCGGATTCCAGCAATCCGACAGCCGCTCTGATCTCTATTCCCTCTGTGTGATACTCAATATGCTCATAACCGGAGCACACCCATCTGTAAAGATGTGTCAGGAAAAGCATATCAAAAAGATACTTGATAAATGCCTTGCCATAAACCCGGCTGAACGATACAACGATGTCAAAGAGCTCTCCCACGCTCTCTGCGGTGCAAGAAGGCGGTGTAAAGAATGAAAAAATGCCCGAAATGCGGGGCTGAACTGCCAGACTGCTCAAAATACTGTTTTTACTGTATGAACACTCTCTATGAGAGAAAAACGATCTCAATGCCGAAGATCAAAGTTGTGCCCTGGCCGGTGATATCATCTGCTGCGGCTGTAACAGCCGCTGCTGCTATCTCGGCAGCTATTATATTTATCAACAGGCCCTCACCAGACATCCGTGACAACAATGTCTCCCCCGATACTGCAATAACAGCTTCCGCCGGTATATCCTCGGAGTTACCAACTGCCGCAGCTTCTGTAACTGCTGTCCCTGCGGAGGCTTCTTCTGCCGCAAGCAGTTCTGCCACCGAAGCAACTACCGCTGCTCCCACCGTGACGACAACTGCCACGGAAAAGGCCACCACGACCACGGCTGCCGCTACAACAACGCCTACAACCACAACCACCACCACGACTGCTGCTCCGATAACAACTCAGCCAACAGTCACCGAGCCTCCTGCACCGGTCTATCTTTCCGAAGAAGGTGCCACAGTGCTTTCAAGAGCTTATGCCGCTTATCTCAACCCTATCAGGCAGAGAATGGGAGCATCCGAGTTCCATGTCAGCGGACAGTTGGACAGAGCCTGTCAGATGTCTGTCAACAATCTGGGACTGCTTGAAGCTGAGATCAATCCTTATCCGTATTTCAATCAGGTAGGTCTGACAAACGATAATGAGATCAAATTCCTCCAGTACTGGGTCTATATCCAGAGCGGTTTCCAGCTTTCAGGTAACAGCTTTGTTGATCTTATGAAAAAAGATTTTCCCGGAGCACCCGACACAGGCCCGGGAGTTATGCTTGAAGGCGCCAACCTCGCCTATGAGCTGAGAGACTGGAAATATATATCAGTCGTATTCAGGCCGTCAGAAAACACTACCAGATATACATTCTGGATCGTTGCGATGAGATAAAAAATCAAACAGGTATGCCGACCCGCCGGGAAGCATACCTGTTTCTGTTTGTCCGTTATCAGAGCTCCGCCCAGTATTCCGTAACGTTCAGGACGGTCTCTCCGTCATACATTGCGGCGCAGGGCCTTGCAAATCTGATATGTATCTTTTTGCCTGTAAATACTGTAACGATATCCTTCCTTTTAACGTGCTCGCCTTTGAAAAACGATGGAAATGCTTTCAGCAGCTTCAATCTTGAACGGCTGCAGGAGATGACGACAGTCAGATGATCTGATCTTCTGTCCTGATCCGGGGCAGCCATCATGCCGCCGCCGTAATATCTGCCCTTCATGGTCGGCGCCATCCAGACATTGCTGAATCTGTATCTCTTGCCGTCAACTTCGACTATTGCCTTGTGCGGCTTGAAAGCATAGAGCAGCCCCTTTATCGCTATTGCAGCGTAGTTTATCTTTTTGCTGGGCTTCCTGACTCTCTGCTTGTCTGCGACCTCGCAGCAGTAGCCGTCTATCCCGAAGCCCATATTATTGATGAATCTATACTCCCCGCCCTTGACTCTTACGATCGGAAGATTCGTAAGATATGGGTTCAGGAGGACTTCCTTTCCGGCCTCCTCGCCGATATCGTGCAAAAAATCGTTGCCGCTGCCGTTGCCGTAAAAATATACATTGTTGCTGAGAGCAGAGAGGTCGATGTGATTGATAAAATAGTTTATCGTCCCGTCCCCTCCGATGAGCACGACTTCGTCTTCGGGCTTCAATCCGGCAAAGAACTCACGATAATCCACTTTCAGTGCGTTGATGAGCTTAACTCCCGGCAGACTGAGCCTGATGCCGTTATTGGACTTTGGGTTATAGAGATAGTATTTCATCGATTTTCCTCCTTCCCGGCTGCATCTCCGCCGGCTTTTTATCCTTATCAAGATTTTAGCACATAAACCGGAAGATGTCAATCAGTTTTGACAGCAGATCATTGTATTCTCTTTGCTTTTGTGATATAATAAACTGAGCAGGATAAGAAATGGGGCTTGATAATGAAACAGGAGATATCTGCCGCCGCAGAAGGGATACCCGCCATAATATGGGGAGAGCCATCAGATAAGGTGTATATCTATGTCCACGGCAAAATGAGCCGTAAGGAATACGCCGAGAGCTTCGCTGAGATTGCAGAGGAAAAGGGCTTCCAGACCCTCAGCTTTGATCTGCCCGAACACGGAGAACGTGCCGGAGAGCCTGACCGCTGCGATATATGGAACGGCATCCGTGACCTCGGTATTATCGCAGACCTCGCTTTCGGACGCTGGAAGAGCGTTTCGCTCTTCGCTTTCAGCCTTGGCGCCTATTTTTCCCTCAATGCCTATGCTGACAGGCCGTTTGAGAAATGCCTGTTCCAATCGCCGATAGTAGATATGAAGTGGCTGGTTGAAAACATGATGCTGTGGGCGAAAGTGACACCGGAGCAGCTTCGCCTCAGCAAAGAGATAGATACCCCGCTGGACACCCTTCGCTGGGATTATTATCAGTATATCCTGGCACACCCGGCAGCTTTCTGGCCGCTGCCTACAGCTATCCTGTATGCCGGGCAGGACGAATTGCAGCCGGAAGCCTCGATACGCCGATTCGCTGAGCGATTCGGATGTGAGCTTACTGTCTCCGAAAAGAGCAAGCATCCGTTTATGGAGCCGGATGACTTCCCTGTCGTGGAAAAATGGCTCAGAGAACATACCTGAGCGGCATATATAGATCAGAGCAGCCCGGCCTCATATCCGTCAGCGCTGCAAAACGATCCGAATCAGACATAGACCTTTCAGGAGCAAGCAACTGCATTAAGGCAACACCGCACGACCCGCGGCTAACGCCTCTGCACATCATCTGCTTGCCAGCTTTCCGTCATATTACCCAAATTCTCCTTGAC
>CAMNNQ010000021.1 GCA_946545645.1 uncultured Clostridia bacterium
TTGCCTAAATTCGACGCAGGCTTGCAAGCGAAGTTCACTTCGCTTTACGCAACGTCAAGGAGAATTGACGTCATCTTTGATGACGTCGGTGATCATGACGGATAAGCCGGTCGTCAAGCAGGCTTGACACGGCAGATGATGTGCAGAGGCGTTAGCCGCGGGTCGTGCGGTGTTACCTTAAGGAATATGTGTGGTGTGTCAGCGGGATAGTCAGATAACATTTTATTACAATACGGGGGCTTCTTTTATCCTCCGCAGATACCCTTCCAGCGTCTGCCGGACAGTCTCCGGCTCGTCTTTCATACCCTTATGTATCCAGAGGGAGAGCACATTCCAGACCGCGCCGATATTCAGGTATATCAGATAATCCGAAGAGAGCCCCTGAAAGAGCCTGAAGAAAGGGTTGAGCTCTTTGTTCTGAGCTGCAAGGATAGCCGGAGCGTTTTCGTTCATGCACTGAAGCGGGATATGCAGCATATCATTTTTGTCCAGCAGCAGGAGCAGCTCCCGGTTCCTGTCCGCAAAGGAAAAGACCGTTGTCAGGACATCGCTCCGGGCTTTGTTGACGGTATCGAAATACTCTCCGAGGATCCTCCGCACCAGCGAGAACAGCACATCGTCCTTGGACTCAAAGTTCCGGTAGAAGGTCTTTCTGGCCAGCCGGGCTTCGAGTACGATCTGCTTGACGGTCAACTCGGAATAGGGGTGTTCGCGCATAAGCGCCAACAAAGCAGAGGTTATCTCCTCCTGCGATCTTATTGCTGACGGGTTGTTCGATTCTGTCATTGTCTTCCCTCCAAAGTGACACACATCTGCAAAACAGTGTATCTTTTGATGATAGTATTGACTTCGGGTCTATTTTATTATATCATAGGATCACAAAAGATACAAGTGTGTCAGTTTTGCAAGGAGGGATTTTTTTATGAAAGACTACATCCTGCTTTTACCCATTATTTTCATTTTTCACGATATGGAAGAGATCATTGGCTTCGGGTGGTTCTTCCGCAGGAATCCTCAGATGTTCATAAAGCATCCGCACATAACCGCTTCTTACAGAAAGTTCACCAACGAAGGCTTTGCTGCGGCAGTCTACGAAGAATTCATCCCCTTCTTCGGGCTCAGCCTGCTGGCGTATTATTTCCCGGGCAGAGTGCTTTACGGGATCTGGTTCGGGATGCTGCTCTGTCTGACGGGGCATTTTGTCGCGCATATCGCTATATGTATTTATGTCGGGAAATTCATCCCCTCGCTGATAACGAGTATCATCTGCCTGCCTTTGAGTCTGCTGATAGTTCTCAGGACCTTTGGGCTGATAGCATTTGATACGCTGACCGTCATTTCCGCCGCACTTACCGTCCCGGCAATGATGCTGAATATGAAGCTGGCTCACAGGCTGATGTCAGCGCTGGATAAGAGATAATCGTAATATATGATAATGTTAAGGGCTGTTGCTGCAACAGCCCTTTTTGCTGTCCCGGATACGGCGGCAGAGGTGCCTGCATTGGTGCTATAATCTTTCAACCGTTTTCTTGCATCTTTGTGCAGCCCTACAAAAAGAAAACGTTTGCGTGATCTTTCGCATTTTTTTGCAAAATTTGCAAAGGTTTTGCAAAGGTCTGCATGATATTATGTGATTACAGAAAGAGAAAAGCATAAAATCAAAAACAGAAGGAGAAACCACCATGAACAACACAATGACAAAAAAGAAAGCATCCGCAAAGAATGACAACAAGAAATTCATCGCATCGGTCACCGCTCTTGTCGCGGCGGCAGCAATGGCGACAGGCCTGCTGATCTTCACATTTTCCGGCGACCCGATAAAGAAGACCGATGTTACACAGACCCCTGTAGCCGCTGCCGAGACTATCGCCTACAAGGACGGCAAGGCTCCCCGGGAAGATAAGACCGCAGCAGCTTCCGATCCGGTCGTCAAGGCTGAAAAGAAGGAAGCCGCAGCCCCCGTTGATACTGCCAAGCCCGCTGCCATTCTGAAGCAGGAAGCTCCAGCAGTTAAGGCGCAGCCCGTTGTTGAGGAAAAGAAGCAGGAAGCTCCCGCAGTTCAGGCGCAGCCCGTTGTTGAAGAAAAGAAGGAGGAAGCTCCCGCAGTTATGGCGCAGCCCGTTGTTGAGGAAAAGAAGCAGGAAGCTCCCGCAGTTCAGGCACAGCCCGTTGTTGAGGAAAAGAAAGAGGACGTTCCCGCAGTTCCCGCTGCTCAGGCGCCTCAGCTCCACAGCAACGCCTTCTGCAAGGATATGGTCAACGACTGGAGAGTTCACGATGCCAAGGACGGCTTCCCCATCGGCTGCTACACCGACAAGGATTCCAACAGCGGCTTTCTCAACGTTGAGAAGATCAACTGCTCCCTCTACAAGATCTCTGTAACCTACCCCACCGGCGCGAACACCGCGACCGTTTACACCTTCACCGCTTATGCCAACGGCTCCAAGATGTACTATGATAAGGCAGTAAAGAGCGCAGTAGTATTCGACGAGAACGGAGATGTCGCTGAATGCGATACCATTGACACCGAGCACAAGGGCACCTTCGACGCATCTGACGCAGGCTACACCTGGATCGACACCGAAGGCACAACGATCTTCATCCCCTGGATCGGATACAGATAACAGACCGTTTTCAGAAAACAAACCGTATATCCTCTCTGCCCGCGGCGGGAAGGATATGCGGTTTTTCCGTATCTGCTCATGCCCGGCGATCACTTCTGCACATTCTCACTCGGCAAAGAGATCGCGTTTGCGTAGGCCGGCTGTCATAAAACGGAATGCCGCTTTACGCCCTGTGAGCCAATTTATCCTAACATTGTTCTTTTTGTTTGCAAGCATACGCTTCACAAGGAATACCGCAACCGCATCGGGGCGGTCTGCCAGGATGTTATACACCTTTTTGGTCTTCTCGGGAAGGTCGATCTTCTTCTGCCCGCCCAGGGCGTTTGTAAGGAAATCCGTTGCCATTATCCCCGGCGCCAGCCTGCCTGCTCTGACCCTGCTGTGCCGCTCTTCCAGCTCCTTCGCAAGAGCGACGGTAAAATGGGTGACAGCACGCTTGCAGGTCCCGTACATATTCAGTCCGGGTATCATAGTGTCGTCGCTGCCGAACCCTTCGATATTATAGACAAAGCCGCCTCCCGGCTGCTTTTCCATGAGCCGGACAGCTATCCTGCTGCCGAACACAGTGCCGCGCAGGTCGATATCCAGCAGGGAGTTTATATCCTCGTCCGAAAGTTCCCAAAGGGCATCCATAGGCTGATTGACTCCGGCATTGTTTATCCAGATATCCACTCTGCCGAACTGCTTTTTTGCATAAACGGCCAGGGCGCTGAGTTCTGCCGGTGATACCACGCTGGCCCGCAGCCCTGCAACGGAGCCCTTTCCTTTTATACTTTTCAAAGCCTTTACTGCGGCAGCAAGTCTTTTTTCGTCAGAGCCGTTTATCAGAACGTTCCAGCCGTATCTGCGAAAGCATTTTGCCATTTCGTATCCGAGGCCTCTTGTGCTGCCGGTTATTACTGCTGTTTTCATAGCTCCTCCTTATTTTCCGGGCGCGG
>CAMNNQ010000022.1 GCA_946545645.1 uncultured Clostridia bacterium
CACCGCACAACCCGCGGCTTGCGCCTCTGCACGTCATCTGCTTGCATATTTCCCGTCATAGCACACAAATTTTCCTTGCCGGGCGTCAGCTCGCCTGCGTCAAATTTATGCACTCTGACGAAAAATCTCAGCTCAACTTTATTGAGCTTGCGCTCAATCTGACGCACAGGGGTTGTGCGGTATTGCCTTAATTATACTTTATCTTTTTTTCTGCTTTTTCTGGCAAGAGCGAGACAAGTGATCCACGTAAGGGCTGAAAGACCGGTTATTGCCTTATGAGCTGCGGACATACCTGTCTGCGGAAGGTCTGCATATCTGAGTGATGTTCTTATAATGATTCCGGTTTTCGGATCAACAGTATAGGTGCCGAGCAGTTCGCCGTTTCTGATTCTGACAGCGATGATATACTCTTCATCAGACCTGGATACGATCTCTGCATCAACGGCAACTCCGGTCTTTTTTTCATAGTCGGTACGAACCAGGTCAAGGAGCTCTTCATCGGAGAAGATTTTCTGAACACCGTCACCGGTCGAGACCACCAGTACAGGCTTGCTGAATTCTTTCATCAGATTCAGAGGGACATACATTTTGTCCTCTTCGAGGGCAGCGCTTGCCTCTGTCTTGAACACGCCTTTCCTGATCTCTTCTTCTGTAACGATATGTGTATAGCTGATCTTTTTACTTTCGCCGGGTCTCAGAAGATCAACTGTTTCAAGCTTTTCTTCGTCGAGATAAACAGTGATCCCGCGGAGATCTTCAGACAGATTATTCCTGACCGTGACCGTGCAGCTGACTTTGTCGCCGGCCTGATAGCTGTCCTTGGGCTCATCAGCCTCGTTGACAAGATTTACGGCTTCGATCTCACCGAAAGACTTGATGCCGAAATTGTCGAAACCGTAGTACCTGCCGTATTCTGAATCAGCAGTTTCTTTGAGGATATCAACCCAGTCTGTCCATGTATCGCCAACGCGGAGAAGGCTTTCGCCCTTATTTACAACTGCGTTTCCGTATGTGAAATTCTCGTAGGTTACTGCGGCTTCTTTGCTTTCTGCGATCTTATTTTCAAGCTCCATAACAGCTTGCGGGTCGGCATCTGCGGACGCTTTCAGTGCTTCAAGTTCCTTTTCGTACTCTGCCGTTACCTCCTTCCACACTTCTGAAGCATATTCAAGAGCCTTTTCATTGTTTGCAGCCTTGAGTCCTACGCCGTAATTGCCGTCTTCACGCCTTACCGTAACATTGACAGCGTATTTCTGACCTTCCCTTACAGCCACAGGCGTTTCAAGCTCCGATCTCTGGAAACCTCCGTACCGATACTTAGTTTCAAGATGGCTCACAGCGAGGCCGTCTGTCGGGACTACATCATCTTCGTCCATAAGGTAAATGTCATATGTGACCTGTTCGTTGGCTGTTATTGCAGTGTAGCCGACGTGGTCAATGAGCATATCCTTATCTGCAACAAAAACATTTGCCATAGAAGCGCTCTGATCAAACACAAGCTCATCATAGTCCTGAGCAGGCATCAGGTCATAGATCTGGTTGTTGTTTATATGAAGCTTCAGATCATCAAAGCTGCCGCGCATACTGAACGAGAAGGTTTCCGGTCCGAAGTGGATACTCTGATCGTAGTATGAGAGATAGAAATAGCCTGAACCGCCGCTGCCCCAAGGGTCACCGATCTCGCTGCTGCCCCAGCTGTTCTTGACGATAAATGCGCCGTCACCGCCTATCGTGCCGTTCGGATCCTTAAAATACTCCTTGGGGATCGCATCATCATAGCCGACGATGGTCACAGCGTGATTTGCAGGGACCCGTCCGTTGATACTGTCGGGATCAGAAGGATCGTATTTCGTATCATAGGTGTACTGACACCAGTAAGCAGCAGCATCATTGGCGGCAGCATTACCGTCCTCATCAAGGAAATTCATAAAGCCGTTCTCGCCGGCTGCCTGACCCGGCATAGACTGATCGGCATGGAAAGCGATGCTGACAGCTCTGCCGCTGTTCAGCTCCTGCTTGATCGCATTCAGGCCTGCTTCGCTGAAACGGTAGGAGCCATTCTCGTCAAAAGTACACGGCGAGGGCAGAATGTTGGAGCGTTCAAGCTCATAGGATGACTGGAAGCGTTTTGACTCATCTACTGCCCAAGTGCCGTCAGAAGAAACATCCTTTGGTTCTGTGATACTAAAAATATACCAGCCGGGGTCGTTCCAATCGATATCATCAAAGGAACCGGCCACATTTTCCGGATCAAAATCAGGATTTTTGATATCATATTTTTCAAACACTGCCTGATATCCTTCGTGATCGGAATACGGAATGGCTTTTAATGTACGAAGCATTTCACCGGCAAGTGCTGCTTTTTCTTCATCAGACATATCCGGATCAGCGGCCTTATCTATCCTGACGATCATCACCATACCGTCACGGTAATGCTCATCGTTATCATAAGGCACCATGCTTTCAAGAACCGGTCCCTGATAGGAGCTGAATACAGATGTGGCATAAGCCATATATCCGCCGCTGTTGAAAATGATATCGTTGAATTCACGCTGTTTGAAATGATCGGTATTCATCAGGTAGTTCTGGGCACCTTTGCTGATCAGACCTTCACCGGCCTGTGAGGAATAGAGCCTGGAATCCTCAAACAACGGATTGTAAGTAAACCACGCAAGCTGACGCTCAGAAAAATCGACCGAACTCTTTGCCGCATCTGTTGCGGTATTCATATCAATATTAAGCAGTTCAGAAGCAATGCTCGTTTCTGCGGCAGCGATCGAAGCAAACGCCCAGCAGGTGCCGTATGGGTTCTGCAATTTTACCGGCGTAACATAGTTTTTGCCGTTAAAGTCACGAAGATCGACCTTTTCGGGGAGCTGTGCATCAGGGACATTTTCCGGCTCAGCCACTGTGTATGCACTGAGAGGTGACTGATAGGCGCATTCTCCCACAAAGGCAGATAACAACTTATGTGAGAACTCATTCAAGCTTGACGAGGCTTTATCTGCGCTGTGCAGAACACTGTCTGCGGCAGATGCTGATACAGCAGAAGTGCAGCCGAACGTCATTGCCATCGCAAGTACACCTGCTGCTGTGCGTTTCCATGTATTTTTTTTCATAACTGTTTTCTCCTTGATCTGTAATATATAAAACGTTCGCTGTGAACGCACATTAACAAGCACAAAAGCGCACTCTAAAGGCTATACTGATCCTATACCTTTAAAACGGACGGCAAGGAGCAGATATACTCCGTATCCAGCGGAACTCTCGGGGAACGCACGCCCGAAGCATAGGCCAAAGCGGTGAGCTGCCCGGCGGGCGGTGAAGGTGGCGGAGAGGGAAGGGGATAGTCATAAAGGCAGCACCGCACAACCCACGGCTAACGCCTCTGCACATCATCTGCCGTGTCAAGCCTGCTTGACGACCGGCTTATCCGTCATGATCACCAACGTCATCAAAGATGACG
>CAMNNQ010000023.1 GCA_946545645.1 uncultured Clostridia bacterium
AGGGCAGAGCCCTAAGCGGGGCATGGGGTAGAACCCCATACCGGAACGCAGTTCCGGCCAGGCGCGGCACACCGAATAAAAGGGCAACAACGACATCCTCCCACACAACGCAGCGAGGACAAACAAAAATGCCGCGCCGTCAAACCATTTTAGCCCGCTGACACAGGAAAGAGCGAAGCGATTTTCCGTCTTTTTAACGCCGAAACGCGGCGCTCCCGTTGGTCGCTTGCTGTCGTTAGTGGGTCGTCGTTACGTCCTGCGACGATGCCGGAAGGTTCAGCGGCGTCTTTCCTTTAGAGGGGCGGGACGTTGAGTAATGGGTGCTGCTCCGCCCAGACCTAAGTGCAGAAACTTCACAATAGCTCACGCCTGATTCCGGGGGCTTTCCGGTCGCCCCCGTACCCCTTCGGTCGTTTTTAACGCCGAAACGCGGCGCTCCCGGTGGTCGCTTGCTGTCGTTAGTGAGTCGTCTGTACGGCCTGCGACGATGCCGGAAGGTTCAGCGGCGTCTTTCATTTAGAGGGGCGGGACGTTGTGTAAGGGTGAGGCTCCGCACAAAGCAATAGTCCGGGGGCAATGAGCGAACTGTCTGCCCCGCCCAGACCAAGTGCGGGGACTTCACAATAGCTCACGCTTAGTTTCGGGGGCTTTCCGGTCGCCCCCGTACCCCTTCGGGTGCTTGCTGTCGCTGGTGGGTCGTCTGGACGGTCTGCGACGCTGCATATAGGTTAGGCTGTCGTCTTTCCCTTAGAGGGGCTGGACGTTGTGTAATGGGTGCTGCTCGACGATCCAGAATTATTATCTTTTTATTGTTAATTGAGGTAGGGCCGCGCAGCAAGGACGGGGCGGGTCAGATCTTATAGCTTGGGTCGGGATCAGGTGAGCTCTGAGCGGTATGGAAAAGCTGCTGCTCGTCGGGAAGCTCATCGGGTACGGTGCGGGTCATTTCGAGGAGCTTTCCGCGCAGTGCGGCGAGCTCGTCGAAACTCATACGGTCGGTGAGAGCCTTTACAGCTTCGACTGCCATTATCGGTCGGGTCATAAAGCTGAGGGCGATTATCTCACGGCGCAGGAGGTCGCAGGCGCGGTCGTTGAGGGCGCGCTCTTCGGCGAGGCTTTTTTTCAGCGCCTCGGCTTCTGTCTCGGGGGTCGGGGCGGAGCCATAGTGCTTGACTACTCCGGCACCGGGCTGCGCCGGGACAGCGACAAATGACCATTCATAGGCATCACCGGGCTCGTCGAGGATATCGCAGCAGAGTTTGCCTTCATATCTGCGGCCCTTGACATGACCGCAGGGATGCTCCTCCCTGTCGCTGCCGCAGATCGAGCAGATCCTCTTCCCTATTGAGCAGGAGACAGAGACCTCTTTTTTTATGCCGCCCTCGATCTCGGTTATGAGGTCACGGCTGCGCTCGGTACGCATCATATAGGCTTTGGCATATAAATAAGTATAGGGCTCACCGCAGGCGGTATGTTCGGTCTCGTCCGATCTGACCTCACATTCGTATATACGGGCGGTCTGGTTCTCGCCTTTGGGGTCATGGTCGAAGATCCCGGTCTTTCCGACAAAGAGCTCAGCCAGGCGTTCAAGCGCTCTGACCGAGAAACGTTCACTGTCGCGGTCGGGTGCATTGTCGCAGAGCACGAGCGGGAAGGCATAGACCTCGTCGGCGGTCACAGGTCTTCTGGTGAAGCGGTCGATCTTTCCGAGCTCTGCTTCATCCAGTATAAGGTCGTTTGGCATCAGATCACTCCTTTCTTTGTTCAAAGCTGGTTTTCAATGGCTGCGGCGCGGGCATTACAGAGTCTTGCCTGGGCGAGAGCTTCCTCATCCTGGAGGTTGATATTGTTCCACTCCACCTCGCAGGAGCAGGAGAAGCCGGACAGTCTCAGAAAGGCGCAGCCGATCTTTCTGAGGACAGGAGCGATAAGGCGGCGGTAATACTCCAGCTCGCTGGTAAGTATATCGGCCTGCTGGGAGCTCATACGTTCTGTGCTTGACCAATTGAGACCCAAGAGGAAGGGGGGGATTGACAGCTTGGAGATCATCTGTTCAAGCAACTGGCGCACCGGGATATTGGTATCCAGCGTTTGGTTATCGGCTCCGATTACTTTGATGTCAACATCGCCGACTGCGACGAAATCCTTGACGGTGCCGTTCCGGGCGCTTGCCATACCGTCCGACCACTCTTCGGCGATACGGGCGGCTCTCTCTCCGGCATAGGCGCGGTCGGCCTCGCTTTCGGGCTTATAGGTCACAGCGTAGCGGACGTTGCCGACTCTGTCGAAATTCTGCCCCACGCACTCATAGATACGCATAAGCACATCTGCGAGTGCGGGCACTCCGCGGAGTATGGAGACTCCCTCGGGATGCTTAACGGAAGGATTGAGGGTTGTATACGCCCAGAGCTCCTTTGGCGGGAGCTTTATCCTTCTTTCGCTTCCGCAGACACAGAAGCGGACATCCAAGGGGTCCTTGCCATGCTCTGCGCGGAATGCCGCAGGGTCTGCTATTGCCAGCCCTTTTACGCAGGCACGCTTGCGGTCTACCCGGACGAAGGCAAGCGCTCTTCCGTAGGTCAGCAGAGTATCGAGATAGAGGTCGGCAAAGGTACTGAGAGAGCTTCCGGATACTCCGACAGGAACGCTTCGGACAAGATCATCCAGAGTGCTCTGGGCTGCCGGGTCTTCGCAGACGAGGCGGAAATCGTTGGTCAATCTGATGATCTTGCCGATGCAGGCGTCCAGTATCGGGACTCTTGCCCGGAGTTCCTCATAGAAGCTGCTCTCAAGGCCGCTGTATGTGGGGGCCAGCTTGAATACGGTCCTTTCGGGCATTTGGGTGCGGCGGGGGGAGCTTTGGGGGTGTTTCTTTCTTGATAGCATTTTTGTTGTCCTTTCTTTGATAGAGGGGGGCGTTTGGGCGGCTATTAGCCGCCCAAACCGGATCACCTCCGGCGAAGAGAAACTACATAAAAGCCGTCAGGCGGTGCGTTCTCGCAGGCAAGGCGGGAAACGAAGTAACGCACATCATCCATAGCGTGATCGTTCTCTTTGAGAGGTGAATCGCTGCCGCTGCTGTCCCAGCGGTAAAGGCCGAATTCCCGGATGCAGTCCCGGCATGAAGAGGAAAACATTATCGTCCCCTGAGAAAGCGCGTCAGCAACACGGCGTATCCCGGAAAGCACATCGTTCTTTGCCGGGACTACCCTGTATCTCCCGTGACGGCGGATACACTCAATGAACGACGCCGCAGAGGGATCGCAGACTACACTGTCAACAGTGAGGCCGGAGCACAGCTCTTCAAGACCGGTGTAATGCTCCTCGTCGGTGCGCTGCTGACCTTCCCGACGGGAATCGTAGTAGTATTCACGGATCCGGTACCATTTGCCTCCGCTCTCGCCCCAGAGCCCGAAGCTGGAAGGATTCACAGTGCCGTAATCGCAGCTTACGATATAACGGGAAAATTCAGCCGGGAGCTGCTCTGCAATGTGGCGCTTTTCATCGAACATCGGATAGACCAGCCCCTCTGTGCTGACCCATTTTCCAAGTACGAACCGCTCGTAGAACACACCTGAGTAGAGCTTGGAATAGCGCTCGATCATCCTCTCGGACAGCGAGGGATTGTCCCGCAGAGTGAAATGCAGATACAGCAGCCCCTTATCCCTTGCCTTGTCTATCCACTCCCGCTTGAACCAGTGCTGCTTGCCCTCCGGATTGCAGTTGAACCATAGCTTCGATCCCTCCACAGAGCACCTGGCAACCGCCTGCTCCACAAAACTGCGGGGCATGAGCACAGCCTCGTCCAGCAGCAGCCCCGACAAGGTCATGCCCTGTATCAGAGAGGCGGAACTCTCGTCCCGGCCGCCGAATATGTAAAATCGGTTCGTCCTGCCTGCAAAGGTTATCTCTGCGTAATTCTTGGAGAGATTATCCTTCACCGTCAGCCCCCACTGTGATGCAGAGCGGATAAGCGGCGTCAGAAGATTGCGGCGGACCGACGTTATCGTCTTTCCGCAGAAGGCAAAGTCCCGCCCGGAAAATACCGCAGATGCCCAGATAACAAAGGATATGCTCATCGAAAAGGTCTTGCCCGACCTTACCGCACCGTCGCAGATGATGCCGTCCAACTGCCGTGTCCCGGGAGAGCGCCACCAGTCAAAAACTATCCTCTGCTTTCTCGAAAGACCGCAGGGCGGCACATCAGTAGTGCAGCGCATCATCGGAGGCCTCCTCCGGCTCATCCCCGGGAGCGGCCGCGGCGGAGGGCTCGCTGCCGTAGATCGCATCCACAAGACGCCTTGCCTTCTGCTCGCTGCGGTCGCTCTCGTTCATCTCAGCAAGACGCTCCAGCGCCTTCTGCCTGTCAAAGAATTTGATCTCGACTCCGCCGCCCTTTACACGCTTGATCTCGCTGACATTGTAAAGATCGGCAGCCGCCAGCATCGCAGGAGTGATCTCGTCTGCAAAAGCAAGAGCTACAGCGTCGTTGGCACGGCCGTATGCAAGACGGGAAAGGCCGGCGCGGGCATCGTCGGATGTCTGTGACATTTCCCGGCGATACCGCTCTATCCTTCGGCGGACACTGCGCCGGGAAAGCAGCCTGAGCCCTTCGAGCCTTGCTCTCAGCGGAGAGACTCCCGCGCATATCGCCGCTTCCTCGGCGCTTCCGCCCTTCACAAAGGCAAGGATGAAATCCTTTATGTCTATAACGTTCATTGGGTTCTCCTTTCTTCGGGGCTCTGCCTTCGGTCCCCTTCACTAATAGCTGAAAAAGCCCCTTTTGTTGCACGCAATAATGCAACTCATGGGAGATCTTTCCGAATAATTATATCCCGGTTTGTTTCAGCGCTGCCTTTGCCCTGCCGCGTGAACGGAGAAGTCGCAGAAAATAATACTTGACTAAGCATACGGAAATATGTTATAATAATATTTAGACTGCATTTGACAAACTATGGAGGCGACTTTATGATATATAACAATATCCTCGAAGCAATGGGGAATACTCCCCTCATAAGGCTTGGCAGGATGGTAGGCGAGAATTCAGCGCAGGTACTGGTCAAATTCGAGGGGCTGAATGTCGGCGGCTCGATAAAGACCAGGACAGCTTACAATATGATACTTGCAGCCGAAAGAGACGGCCTCATCGGGAAAGACACTGTCATCGTCGAGCCAACCAGCGGAAATCAGGGCATAGGGCTGGCGCTTATCGGAGCTGTCAAGGGCTATAAGACCATAATAATAATGCCGGACTCTGTCAGCCGCGAAAGGCGGATGCTGGTGCATCATTACGGCGCAGAGGTAAAGCTCGTTCACGACGACGGTGACATCGGCAAATGTATGGACGAATGTCTGCGAATCGCAGAGCAGATGCAGAGAGATGACCCTAACGTATACATCCCGCAGCAATTTGAAAACCCCGCCAACCCGCAGGTACACCGCGAGCATACGGGGCTTGAGATACTTGAGCAGGCCAACTGTCCTATCGACGGGTTCTGCTCCGGCTTCGGCACAGGCGGGACCATCAGCGGCATAGGCGAGACTCTGAAAAAGGTGAACCCGGATATGGTCATCTGGGCGGTAGAGCCTGAAAATGCAGCGATACTTGCCGGAGGCACTATCGGGACTCATTTGCAGATGGGCATAGGCGACGGACTCATCCCGGGCAACCTTAATCTGAAGATCTATGACGACATCTACATTGTAACGGACGAAGAAGCGATAAACACCTCTAAGGCTCTGGCCAGCATGGAAGGTATCATGTGCGGTATCTCCAGCGGGACAAATGTAGCGGCGGCACTGAAGCTGGCCGAAAAGCTGGGTCCCGGCAAGACAGTAGTTACCGTACTTCCCGACACTGCGGAGAGATACTTCTCGACACCTCTATTCGAGGGCGAATGATACCCCATCCGCGGCAGAAACAGATCTGATATACAACAAAGGCCGGAAACAGCTTTCCGGCCTTTGTTTGTATAAAGATCAGTTTCAAGAGGATCATTTTGCCAAAAACGCCCCGAAAATTGGGCGTGAGCCAACAAATAGCTTACGCAGAGAGTCAGTACCGGCAGCCGAAGGGGCTCGGGGGCGACCGGAAAACCCCCGAATTCAGGCGTGAGCTGATGTGAAGTTCCTGCTCTTAGGTCGAGCGGCGCAATACCCCTTACACAACGTCCCGCCCCTCTAAAGGAAAGACGCCGCTGAACCTTCCGGCAGCGTCGCAGGCCGTACAGACGACTCACCACCGACAGCTAGCGACCAAAGGGAGCGACGTGTCCCGGCGTTAAAAAACGACCGAAGGGGCTCGGGGGCGACCGGAAAGCCCCCGAAACTAAGCGGGAGCTATTATGAAGTCTCCGCACTTGGTCTGGGCGGCGCAGCACCCCTTACACAACGTCCCGCCCCTCTAAAGGAAAGACAGCGCTGAACCTCCCGGCATCGTCGCAGGGCGTACAGACGACCTCGCAACGACAGCAAGCGACCAACGGGAGCGCCGCGGTTCGGAGCTAAAAAGCCCCCGAATTCAGGCGTGAGCTATTGTGAAGTTTTTGCTCTTAGGTCGGGCGGGGCAACACCCTTTACAAAACGTCCCGCCCCTCTAAAGGAGAGACGCCGCTGAACCTTCCGGCATCGTCGCAGCTCGTACAGCCGACCCCACAACGACAGCAAGCGACCAACGGGAGCGCCGCGGTTCGGCGCTAAAAAGCCCCTCTAAGGTAAAGACGGCGCTGAACCTTCCGGCAGCGTCGCAGGCCGTACAGACGACCCCGCAACGACAGCAAGCGACCAAAGGGAGCGCCGCGTTTCGGCGCTATAAAGGCGGAAAGACGTTCGCTGCGCTCACTGTTTCCTGTGTCAGCGGGCTAATGGGTTTTGTCGGCGCGGCATTTTTTGTTTGTCCACATAAAATAGTAGGGAGACCTTGCTTTGGTCTCCCTTTGTTTTTGTTGTTGTGCCGCGCCTTGCCGGAACTGCGTTCCGG
>CAMNNQ010000024.1 GCA_946545645.1 uncultured Clostridia bacterium
TGCTCTCCGGCAAGGTCGGAGAAAAGCTCTTCTCCGACAGCTTCACTCTGCTGCACGATGTCTCCGACGACGAGACCTGGAATGCCCCTTTCTTTGACGGCGAGGGAGTAGTTCTCCCGCAGGACAGATATATCTATATTGAGAACGGTGTCCTGCTCTCAGGATATGCTGACAAGCGCACCGCCGATAAATACAATGTCCCTCACACCGGGAGCGCAGGCTTTGATCTAACAGACATCCCCTCCAACGGAAATGTCAATCTCCGCATCAAGCGCAGCGATAAGACTGTAAAAGAGCTTCTGGGAGGGCGGCTGACTGTTGTCCCCATAAGGGCCTACGGCGGCGGCTTCAACGACAAGGGCGAATACGTCACCCCTGTGCAGACCGCTATGCTCTGCGACGGCGAGCGCTTCATCGGAAGGCTCCCTGAATTTGCGGTAAAGGGCAATATGTTCGATATGTTCGGAAAAGATCTCATCGGAGTCGGCTCAGACGACCCGATCTTCAACGACAAACAGATACTGATGCGGATGTATTACAGCAAATAGTTTCTGAAAGACCGATCCCGGAGCGGAGCCTCAAGGCTCTCTCCGGGATTTTTTTGCCGAGATCCGCTACAATTTCAGGCCGGAATGACAATTAAACTACACTTAGTCCTCAGACTGTAGTTTATACTACAGTCCGGGGCAATATTGACTATTGAATCTGAGGGAAGGATGTGATAATATATAGTCAAGGAAAGGGAAACAACAAAAAAACAGAAAGAAAATAAAGAAACAAAAAAAGCAGAACAAAAAAGAGAGACCAACAAAAAAACAGAAAAGAGAAAACATAAAAAAAGAACAAAAGGAAGAAAGCAATAATAAACTTTAAAGGAGATGATCTATGAGATAAGCCAATGCAAAGCCGAAATATATTTCCTTCCATAATTCTACACCATACAATACACCTACACCACTTTCGCCGCACAGTTGAGAAGATGTGCGGCGAAAGTGGTTTTCAGCATAATATAAAAAGCTCTCCCCGTCCGGCGGCGGGGAGAGCTTTGCTTCAATGTGTCTGAGAAGGATAAACAGGCTTTCAGCAGCCTATCAGCGTCTGGTCGAAGGAAAAGAGCGCCTGATTGAGCTCAAAGATATTATATCGCCCGTTGATGATGAAATACTTGACGATCAGATCAAATTTAATGCTGTCAGACAATGTGTATCCGGCTTTTGCCAGCAGCGACAGCGTTTCGGGAAGAGTCAGCTCAAGGGCTATCGCAAAGGCCAGAGCCGTCTGCTTTTTGGGCTTATAGTCAATATCCGAGCGGATCTTGGAGAAGAGCTTTCGGTCTATATTCGCCTTGCGGTAGACCTGAACATCTGTCATCCCGCTGCGGTCTATGAGCCTGAGAAGAGACTGGGAAAAGCTCTCGTCGATAGAAGAGAGCAGCTCGCTCAGAGAGGCAGGCTCCTGGGGCTCGGTACTGTATTCCGGGGGGACAAACCCCTCGAACATAGCCTCCTTCTTAGCGGAGGGTGTCTTGAAAAAGCTGCGGATGCGGCCTTTTTTTCTGGCTTTTTTCTCGTCGTGATGCTCCGGCTCATCGGAGAGGAAAAGATCGGTATGCTCAAGCACTTCCTCTGCCTGGAGAGGTGCAGGCTCTGCAAAAGCCGCAGCCATAGAATTCGCATTCATAAGGCGCATCTCAGGGGCTTCTGTGTTTTCCTCGGCATAGGTGTCGTCTATATACTGTGCGATGCTTCCGAAGAGATGGCTTCCGGCAATAAGAGAGCTGCGGTCAAAAATGACGAGAGTAACATCCATATCGTTTTCCCGCAGGAAATCGCCTATGGCTCTTATGGCGACGGAAACAGCCTCGGCCTTCGGGTAGCCGTACACGCCCGCAGAGATCAGCGGGAATGCAATGCTCTCGCAGCCGTTTTCCTGCGCAAGCAGGAGAGAGTTCTTATAGCAGGAATAGAGCAGCTCTGCCTCGCGGAGCTCTCCGCCCTGCCATATTGGCCCTACGGTATGGATTATATATTTGCAGCTCAGGCGGTAGCCACCTGTCAGTTTAGCCTGACCGGTCTCACAGCCGCCCAGAGCGCGGCACTCTTCAAGGAGAGCGCTCCCGGCAGCGCGGTGAATGGCACCGTCAACGCCTCCGCCGCCGAGAAGGGTACTGTTCGCGGCGTTTACGATAGCGTCTGCGTGTATCTGAGTAATATCTGCTCTGATGATATCAAGCGGCATAATGGCAACTCCTTTCGAGGGAATGTCCTTACGCCTATATTATAACATCAAACTCCTCTCCCGTCAATCCTTTTTTGCACCTGCCGGGCTCACCTGCCAGACAGGACAGGCCGACTCAGAGCTCTGTGAATTCTTCCCTGATCCTGCTGTTTTCGCGGTCGAGAATATCTTTCATTACTTTTACCTCCTTCTGGATCGCCTTAATTTCTCTGCTATTATGTAAACAGGATAGAAAACAAGAATTGCAAGAGCGCTGTATACAAACATACCGGCTGCGATTACAGCAAGTCTGCCGGATCCTTTCAGTTGTCTCATATCATCACGCCTCTGATATTTCCTGTTTTTTCCATTATGATATAAAAAACAAGGCAGGCCGCAGAGTACGCGACCTGCCCATAAGTTTTTTCTGAGCTATATGTTCCTGCTATTAGTCTCTAACAGCGGTAACAACGCCGGAGCCAACGGTTCTGCCGCCCTCACGGATAGCGAAACGGAGACCTTCCTCGATAGCGATCGGGGTGATGAGCTCAACGTCCATAGCTACGTTATCGCCGGGCATGCACATTTCCTTGTCAGCAGGAAGAGTGATAACGCCGGTAACGTCAGTTGTTCTGAAATAGAACTGAGGTCTGTAGTTGTTGAAGAAAGGAGTATGACGGCCGCCCTCTTCCTTCTTCAGAACGTAAACCTGGCCGGAGAACTTGGTGTAGGGATGGATTGTGCCGGGCTTGCAAAGAACCTGGCCTCTCTCGATGTCAGATCTCTGAACACCACGGAGCAGTGCGCCGATGTTGTCGCCTGCCTCAGCGTAGTCAAGGATCTTTCTGAACATCTCGATACCGGTAACAACGGTCTTAGCTCTCTCCTCGGTGAGGCCGATGATCTCGACTTCATCGCCGGTGTTGAGCTTTCCACGCTCTACTCTACCAGTAGCAACAGTACCACGGCCTGTGATGGTGAATACGTCCTCAACAGGCATCAGGAAAGGCAGGTCAGCCTTACGGTCAGGAGTCGGGATATACTCGTCAACAGCATCCATGAGCTCAAGGATAGGCTTGTAAGCGGGATCATTGAGATCATCGGGAGCGTTCAGAGCAGCAAGAGCGGAGCCCTTGATGATAGGAGTATCATCGCCGGGGAACTCGTACTTGTCGAGCAGCTCACGGATATCCATCTCAACCAGCTCGAGGAGCTCAGGGTCGTCAACCTGGTCAGCCTTGTTCATGAATACAACGATTGCAGGAACGCCAACCTGACGAGCGAGCAGGATGTGCTCTCTTGTCTGAGCCATAGGGCCGTCAGAAGCAGCAACAACGAGGATAGCGCCATCCATCTGAGCAGCACCGGTGATCATGTTCTTAACGTAGTCAGCATGACCCGGGCAGTCAACGTGAGCATAGTGACGCTTGTCTGTCTCATACTCAACGTGAGCGGTATTGATCGTGATTCCACGCTCTCTCTCCTCGGGAGCCTTATCGATCATGTCATAAGCCTCATACTTTGCCTGACCCTTCATAGCGAGAGTCTTGGTGATAGCAGCGGTAAGAGTGGTCTTGCCATGGTCAACGTGGCCGATGGTACCGATGTTTACATGGGGTTTTGTTCTTTCGAACTTCTGCTTTGCCATAGGAATATTCCTCCTTAATAAAAATTATAGTCTTCAAAATTAACATACTATACGAGTAATTATAGCACATTTATCTGAAAAATGCAATAGCTGAGCAAAATTTTTTATAAGATCAATCCTTGCTTCTTGTAGAAATGATCTTTTCCGAGATGGATCTGGGCACTTCTGTGTAGCTGTGAGGCTCCATAGAATACTGGCCTCTGCCCTGAGTCTTGGATCTCAGGTCATTGGAATAGCCGAACATCTCAGACAGAGGAACGAGGGCATTTACCTGAACTGCGCCTGTTCTCTGCTCCTGACCGAGGATCTGGCCTCTTCTGGAGTTGAGGTCGCCGATAACGGTTCCGAGATAATCATCGGGAGCGATAACGGATACCTTCATGATAGGCTCGAGGATGACAGGCTTAGCCTTCTTCATAGCCTCCTTGAACGCGATAGAACCGGCGATCTTGAATGCCATTTCAGAGGAATCGACTTCGTGATAGGAGCCGTCGTACAGCTCTACCTTTACGTCAACTACCTGATAGCCGGCGAGAACGCCTGCTTCCATAGCGCCCCTGATACCAGCGTCAACAGCGGGGATATACTCCTTCGGGATAGCGCCGCCGACAACGTTGTTGATGAACTCATAGCCCTTACCGGACTCATTGGGCTCGATATTGATCTTAACGTGACCATACTGGCCCTTACCGCCGGACTGCTTGGCATACTTGTAGTCCATATTGGCTTTCTCTCTGATGGTCTCCTTATAGGATACCTGGGGAGCGCCTACATTAGCCTCGACCTTGAACTCACGGAGAAGTCTGTCAACGATGATCTCCAGGTGCAGCTCGCCCATTCCGGCGATGATGGTCTGGCCTGTTTCCTCATCGGTATAGGTCCTGAAGGTCGGGTCTTCCTCAGCGAGCTTGGAGAGGGCGATACCCATCTTCTCCTGGCCGGCTTTGGTCTTGGGCTCGATAGCGAGCTGGATAACGGGCTCGGGGAACTCCATGGATTCCAGGATAACGGGAGCCTTCTCGTCGCAGAGAGTATCACCTGTTGTGGTATTCTTCAGGCCGATAGCAGCGCCGATATCACCTGCATAGATGGTATCGATATCCTTTCTTGCGTTGGAGTGCATCTGAACTATACGTCCGATACGCTCGTCCTTATCCTTAGTGGAGTTATAAACAGTCGAGCCTGCGGTCAGAACGCCCGAGTAAACTCTGAAATAGCAGAGCTTTCCTACGAAGGGGTCTGTTGCAATCTTGAATGCCAGAGCTGCAAAGGGCTGATCGTCGCCGGATATTCTCTCGCACTCCTCGCCTGTGTCGGGGTTGATACCCTTGATATGAGGAACATCGATAGGAGAAGGCATATAGTCAACGATAGCGTCGAGCAGCTTCTGAACTCCCTTGTTCCTGTAAGATGTGCCGCAGCATACAGGCACCATCGTATTAGCGATAGTTCCCTTTCTGATGCAGGCCTTGATCTCGTCAATGGTGAGCTCCTCACCGTCGAGATACTTCATCATTACCTCTTCATCCTGCTCAGCGGCAGCGTCGAGCAGCATCCCGCGGTATTCTTCGGCCTTAGCCTGCATATCTGCGGGGATATCCTCTACCTGGATATCTGTTCCGAGGTCATTGGTGTAAATATATGCTTTCATTTCGAGCAGGTCGATGATGCCCTTGAAGTCATCCTCGGAGCCGATAGGCAGCTGGATAGCAACTGCGTTGCAGTTGAGTCTCTCATGAAGCATATTCATAACATTGTAGAAATCTGCGCCCATGATATCCATCTTATTGACGTATACCATTCTGGGCACCTTGTAATTATCGGCCTGACGCCATACAGTCTCGGTCTGGGGCTCAACACCGCCCTTAGCGCAGAGGACTGTTACCGAGCCGTCGAGAACTCTGAGCGAGCGCTCAACTTCAACGGTGAAGTCAACGTGTCCCGGGGTGTCGATGATATTGAGCCTGTGGTTTTTCCAATAACAGGTGGTGGCGGCAGAGGTGATGGTGATACCTCTCTCCTTTTCCTGCGCCATCCAGTCCATGGTAGACGCACCGTCATGGGTCTCACCGAGCTTGTAGTTTACACCGGTATAAAACAGGATACGTTCTGTGGTAGTAGTCTTACCGGCGTCGATATGCGCCATGATACCGATATTACGGTAGTCCTGGAGCTTACATTCTCTTGCCATATTATCCTCCTGTTTATATTACCATCTGTAATGTGCGAATGCCTTGTTAGCCTCAGCCATCTTATGAGTTTCGTCGCGCTTCTTGCACGAACCGCCCAGGCCGTTGAGTGCATCAAGGATCTCCGCTGCAAGTCTTTCCTTCATAGTAGACTCGCCTCTGTCGCGAGAATACTTGGTGATCCATCTGAGCCCGAGAGTCTGACGTCTTTCGGGTCTTACCTCCATAGGCACCTGATATGTTGCACCGCCGACACGGCGAGCCTTTACTTCGAGCTCAGGCATGATGTTCTGCATAGCCTCCTCGAAAACTTCAAGTGCGGGACGTCCTGTTTTCTCTTCAACGATCTCAAATGCTCCGTAAACGATCTTCTGGGCTACACCCTTCTTGCCGTCGAGCATGATGTTGTTGACCAGCCTTGTTACGAGCTTGGAATTGTAAACAGGGTCGAGAAGTACGTCTCTCTTGGCAACTTTACCTCTTCTTGGCACTTTGATTCCCTCCTTCACAAATAATGAATTCACAGGTACTCGCTCCATAGCCCTTACGCTATGGCCCCGTCAGTCCAATGCAGAGGTGATATATATAACTCTCTACATAAAACTGTGGTCTTCGCAGTTTTTGCGACAATGAGTATTTCCTTGATCGGTCGCAGGTTTACTTTCCTGCCTTCGGTCTCTTTGCGCCGTACTTGGATCTTGCCTGCATTCTCTTGGCAACACCCTGAGCGTCCAGAGTACCTCTGAT
>CAMNNQ010000025.1 GCA_946545645.1 uncultured Clostridia bacterium
CCTCGGAGATTATTACACCGTCTCCCGGGTCTAGAGTGTCTGTTGAAATGCCTAGCTTCTTGGACATTTCGGTATCGAACCAGACCGTCTTGATCGTGTATTCACCCTTGGGTGTGACCGCATTGGCATTCCAGGTGGTGAACGTCAGCATTCTCGTGCCTTCCGGGAGATCAGCCTTGTTTATGTCAAGCGACCGGTTCTCGATATCAAGGAGCTGTATCTCTGCGCCTCCGTAGGTGTTGAGCAGCGTTTTTCTCAACTGCTGTTCCGGTGCATCGCGCCCGCCGATGCACAGCAGCAGCGCAAATGCCGAAGCCGCCAGTGCCACGATTATCGCCAGAGCTCGCATAGGCTTGCCCGTTATGTTCCGGAATATCAGCCTTCCTATAATGGACATTTTATCCCACATCCTTCATCCTTTATTTTCCTGATGTATCTCCCTGTTCAGCAGTCGATATACCAGCCGGTTTTCCCGGCATCCGCGGCATCTGGATATGCGGAAGGCCTGCCCTCCGGAGAGAATATGATATAATGCTCGGAGGATGTCTGCGTTTCCTTGCCTGTGCTGAACGCCACCGCTCCCTCCTTGTTCCAGATGCAGATGATGCCGGCATTGTTCAGCTCTTCGAGTTCATCGCCTATCTTCGGGAGCTTTTTTGCTTCCTGCGTGTAGATCACAACTATGTCCCGGTTCGCCTTCATATAGTCGGCAAGGACAGTAAAGGAAGTGTAGTTGTCTGAGAGAGCCTTTTTGAGAGAACCCTCATCGCTCTCTTTTGGTGCGAGGAAGTATATCCCCGCGAATATACCGCCGCCCAGCAGTATGACCAGCAGCAACAGCTTTTTCATTTTCATCCCTCCCAGTCTGAATATATCACTCTCCGGTGCGAAATGAAAAAAAGTGTTGCGAAATGTGAAAAATATGTGGCGAAAAAAAGCCGGGGGCTCTTTACATCAGCCCGGCAGTTTGATATAATTGGTATAAGATCAGAAAAAGGGGGTGGCCGGATTGAGGATAGCTGTCTGCGACGATGAGAAGCTCTTTGCACAAAGCCTGCAAAAGAGGCTGGAAGCCCTCGGCAGGAGCGATCTGCTCATCAGCCTGTATCTCTCCGGGAGCGAGCTCGTCCGGGATATCACTGCCGGCAGGCGCTTTGATGCTGTGTTCCTGGATATCGAGATGCCGGGGCTGGACGGGCTGGAGGCTGCAAGAAAGCTGAGAGCGCTGGGCGGCGGGCTTTCCGTTTTGTTCCTGACCAGCCATACCGAGCTGGCTATGGAGGGCTACGAGGTCGATGCGCTGCGCTTTCTCCCGAAGGACTGCTCAGATAAAAAGCTGACCGAAGCGCTGGCCGCCATAGAGCGGGAGATGGGAGCGAAGCGGAGCATAGTCCTGCGTCAGAAGGGGGAAGAGCTGGTCATCGATCCGGAGCGGATAATCATAGCCGAGGCAGATAACAACAACGTCCATTTCAGGCTCACCGGCGGCGAGACGATCAGCGCCAGGATGAAGCTCACAGAAGCGCTGGAGACCCTCTCCGAGGCCTCGCAGTCCTTTGTAAGGATACACCGCTGCATCATCGTGAACCTGGGGCACGTAAAGAAATATACCGCAAGGGATCTGCTGCTGGACAGCGGCGAGACCGTCCCCATAAGCCGGGGCTGCGCCGCCGAATTCAAAGAGCGGATGTTCGGGTTCGTCCGCCTGAGGGCAAGATAAGGGAGCAGCGGGATGAAGATCTTTATCTTTTTGCTTTACTGGCTCATAGGCGCTGTCAGCGTTTACGGAAGCTGCTATATTATCGTCCGTGTCTTTCGCTGCAAGCTGCGAAGGCATACTCTTTTCAGTATCCTGGCCGGGATGCTGCCGATGCTCTGCGAGCTGATATACTATCTGATCCGGGGCAGTATCTTTCCGCTCAACGGGACAGCCCTGCTGGCAGTTTATATACCTCTGGTCTGGTTCTTTGTTACGGACAGATCCTTGAAGAGCCTTATAGTTTCCGCTTCCGGGCTGATCTTTTCGGAATGTACTGCGCTCATCCTGAATATCCCTGCCGGCATAGTGCTGGAGCTGCTCAGCAGGCAGGGCGCTTCTGCGGTCGTTATTTTGATCGGGATGCTTTCCGGCAAGCTGCTGACCCTTGCGCTGCTGGTGCTCATCGGCAGGATAGGCAGCAGCGTGACAGAGCCTATGTCGGCATGGAACATCATTTTCATGGCGCTGCTGGCGTTTTTTACCAAGACCATAACCCTGCTCTATCTGGGAGAGGCAGAGTCCCTTTCGGGAAAAGAGATGCTTTCTGCCTCCGGGATGTCCCTGCTGGCGGTCGCCTTTATCCTGATCTCTGTCCTGATGACTGTCAAATTCACCGAGAGCCGTTATTACAGTACTCTGAACAGCATGAACGAGAGCTATCTCAATGCGCAGAAGGATTACTACGATATCAAGCAGCGCTCGGATACCGAGATACGCAGGATAAAGCACGATATGAAGAACCACCTGATCTGCATCCGGGATCTGGCAGCTCAGGGGAGATATGATGAGCTGGACAGCTACATAAGCGAGATCTCAGAAGCGGTCAGCAGCGCGGACAGGCTCATACATACCGGCAGCGGGATAATCGATGCCATAGTCAACGAGAAGGCTGCGACAGCTAAAAAACTGGGTGTCCGCTTTGAATGGGAGGGGACTGTCAGCGGGCTTACGATCTCTGCCGTCGATAGCTGCACACTGGTCTCAAATCTGTTGGATAATGCTCTGGAGGCCTGCGACAAGGTCGATGTAGCAAAAAGGTATATCTCTCTCAGCTTCCGGCGCAGCGAGCATTTCCTGCTCATGACCTGCGAGAATTCCGCTCCGAGAGTCGTTGAGCTGGCGGACGGAAGACCGCTTACCACCAAATCAGATAAATATGAACACGGCTTCGGGCTGGGAAACATCGAGCGCTGTGTTGTCAAATACGGCGGACATCTCGATCTTTCTTCCTATCTTGAGGACGGAGAGCCGGTGTTCAAGTCTGAGGCAGTCATACCTCTGGAATATGATTGAGTATCAAAGCGGAGGCGCACGAGAGCGGCGCCTCCGCTTTGTTGTGCTAAATGACGATGAATGCCCCTCAGATCTGTGCAAAAGGGAGAATGTCCACCCGCAGGGCTTTTTCCGGAGATATTTGCAAAGAAGTTGCAAAGGTATGTGTGTTATTATATAGACACAGCAAAGGAAAAGAAAGGGGGGAGATTCCAATGAGAAAGATCGTAGTGCTCGGAGCAGCCGCAGCAGCTATCGCAGCACTTTTCGGTTCAGCTGGCAAGACCGTGCCGAAGCTCATCTGAGCATAAAACAAGAAAGGAGGAGATACCGATGAAGCACTGAGCTCTGATGAAAACATCAGCCATCGCGCCGGAAAAGTCCGGGCATGAAAACAGCGTTCGTAAATTAACGAGCGCTGTTTTTCTTTTTGCGCCGGGCTCTTCTGATGCCCTGCCGGGACAGCCTTCCCGGAGGCTCCGGCAAGAAAGATCTCAGCAAGTAAAAGCGTACTGACCTCTTCGGAAATGCCATAGCCTGAACAGCAGGCATTTATAATAAGGGAAAGGCGGGAATGTGTGTGCAGATATCACAAATCCACGCAGTACTGCTCCGATATGTTTGTATAATAATTTCAGCAATATGGTATTGACAAATAATATTATACGGCGTATAATATAGTTACAGCAGCAATATTGCACAGAGAAGGAGAAGCGATGCTTACGGATAATATAAGATCGGCTGAGGAGAGAGACGCTTCGAGGATCGCTGAAATGATCGTTGCCAATTACCGCGTCAATTTCTATCAGTTCTTCAGGAACGATCCCTTCTATTTCGGTGAGCTGAATGTTCTGGACACCGCCGCCGAGTATAAGGAGGGCTCCGAGGCTCTCTCAGAGACCTATGTATATGACGACGGGGTCGTAAGAGGGATGATACGGGTCTCGGGAGAAGAGATAGTCAAGCTCTATGTTGAGCCGATGTTCCAGGGGAGACACATCGGAGCCGAGCTGCTCCGCTTCGCAGTCACAGAGCTTAAAGCCAGATGGCTCTGGGCGCTGGAATACAACGAGAGGGGGATCGCCTTCTACAAACGCAACGGCTTTGAGCCCACAGGAGAAAAAATGATCGAGGACGAATGGGTCCCGCTGATAAAACTAAGGCTTCGCGCCGATCTGCCGTGAAAACGGCGGGGGCGCGAAAAAGCAGCGGCCTGCCGAAATCGATTAAGGCAACACCGCACGACCCGCGGCTAACGCCTCTGCACATCATCTGCTTGCCAGCTTTCCGTCATATTACCCAAATTTTCCTTGACTTGCGTCAGCAAGCCTGCGTCGAATTTAGGCAATCTGACGAAAATCTGGACGGCGCATCTGATGCACAGGGGTCGTGCGGTG
>CAMNNQ010000026.1 GCA_946545645.1 uncultured Clostridia bacterium
CACACAAATTTTCCTTGCCGGGCGTCAGCCCGCCTGCGTCAAATTTATGCACTCTGACGAAAAATCTGACTGCGCATCTGACGCACAGGGATTGTGCGGTATTGCCTATAGCTATCGCAGCCATGTGTCTTATCTTCTTCAAAAAAGAAAAAGTGGCTGTGAAAAGCCGCTCATTCATCATGCCGTCTGCCTGCACAGCTTATCATAGTTTCTGATCTGCTCGGCGTATTGCACAATTCTAATGTGGATGATATATAAGAAATATATAAACTGCTAAAAGGGTTGAAAAAGGCCTGCATAAGTGGTATAATATGATAAACTGTCGGGGGGAATGATCTCCTCGGGAAAACAGCTGTAAAGGAGGAACCAAAATGATAAAAAAGCTTTTCAGCGTAGCTGCGGCAGCCGTGCTCAGCGTGTCCGCAGTACCGATCACCGTCTTTGCCAATGATCCGGACTTCACTCAGAAGGATATTACGGCTCACGTTTATTCGCAGGATAATCTGATGCCCCTTGCTTCCCGTTTTTATAACGATCTGCCCGAGGTGCCTTATGTGCGCCTTAACGATTATTACAGCCTGCTCCTTGACAGGGAGCTTGAGATCGAAGCAGACGGCGCTGTGTTCAATCTGAAAAATCCCTTCGGAGATACCGCAGTTATAGATACCGATGCCGATGTACTCACCTCTGATGATCTCAGCGAGTTCATCAACACAACTGTATTCCGAAAGGATAATGTCAACAATATCTATTATGACGGTATGCCCTTCGTGAAAGTGGCCGGGGTGCAGTTCGACAAGGAAGCTCTGCCGTCAAGGATCGACTTTGCAGGCTACGGCATCGATCTCCGCGCCGATGACGGCGAGCTTTGGGTGCCTTTTATCACCGCAAGCGATCTCTTCAAAAGTGTCACCATGATAAGCTCCTTCTATACCGGAGAAGAGTATTATTTCGTTGACGATAATGCCGATTACAGCTCAACGGACACCTCCTGGACAGAGCCCTTTTATAAAAAAGCAGTAAGCTGCTTCTTCAAGGACGGCAAGCGCTCTCCCGAGACCGCACAGTTCGGTTACAGCGAGCTTTGCTTTGCGATCGACACCTTCTACGGCCTTCCCGGACAAGCCATGATACACGATGCTCTCAAAAACAGCAGCAGCTTCAACGAGGCTTTGGAGACACTTGACAAAGAGGCTGACGGGATTGTGGGACTCAAGGATCTGCTCCTTTCGGAGGAAGCCGATAAATTTGAGGCCGGAATCTATATGCTTAATCTGCTGTTCTATGACGGCGGCCATATGGGGTTCGATATGGCTTTCACTGCCATGCAGAGCACGCTCGATACAGAAACAGATACTATCGGAACGATATTGGCCATGACCGGTTATGATCTGTTGAAATCCGAAGAAAGCCGGATGTCCAAGTTTAGATCGTATATAAGAATTGACGAAGCAAGGGAAAAGGTCCTGGGGACGGAGAACTATCACAAAGAGGGCAATACCGCCTTCTACAGCTTTGATTCGTTTTTGGCTTCGGCGGGCGAATGGCAGAAATACTATGCAGGCGAGGGAGAAAGACCCAATGATGAATTGTCAGGTCTGCTCGATGCAATGAAGAAGGCCGATGAGGATCCCGAAATCAAAAATTTCATCATCGACCTTTCCAACAACGGCGGCGGCTCCGGAGATATCGTAGCTGCAATAATGCAGCTCATCTCCGGGAAATCTTATATCAGCTTCTATAATACTCTCTCCGGACAGACAGTCACAACAAATTACGATATCGATGCCAATTTCGACGGCGTGTTTGACGAGAAGGACAAGGAGAAGCAGTATGACCTGAATTTCGGCGTACTAACAAGCGAATTGGCCTTCTCCTGCGGAAATCTTCTGCCCGCACTCTGCAAGGAAAACGGCATCCCTCTCTTTGGAGACAAGACGGGCGGCGGTGCCTGTGCAGTATATATGTGTACGACACCTGAATGTCTGCCTTACAGAATGTCCAGTAATGTCCATCTTGTTGATAAGAACGGCCAAAGCATTGATGCAGGCATCGAGCCTGATTATCAGATGCTTGCCTATGCCGAGGACGGCAGCCGTAATTATGAACAGCTTTATGACCTTGCAGCTATCAATGCGAAAATGAATGAGCTTTATCCCGAAGAGGAAGAAAGCACTCCGGCTGAGAGCGAGACCTCCTCGCAGACAGGAATGCCTGATACAACCCCCGCCACCGGTGCAGCTTACGCCGGCTCAGCGATCGCTGTTATTATGATAGCAGTCGCTGTCGGCTCAGGAAAGCGCGAGCATCGGTGACCTGTAGCTCAATAAAATAACTGACCGGCAAAAGCCGGTGCTTGCTCTGTTCAGTAAGCACCGGCTTTTTTCGACGTGTATCTCTGCTGATAATGATCTGCTCTGCTGAGCAAGTCAGAAGAGATAAGGTGAGAGCTTTATCCTCCTATGACTTCCTTTGCAAACTCCGATGAGCTTCAGCTCACCCAAACCTGCAAAAGCCGGGTGCTGACGCGCACGGCGTAATGCCGCCTTTTGAATACAATGATCGAAGCTAAACTATGCGTGACGGCGGGGCTCAGCTTTTCTGATCCCGAAACAAAAATCCCGCACAAACACACATCGCCCCGCCGACAAACAAAAATATTCGCCCTCTGCAACTTTGCAAAAGGCGGATCCGGTGCAGGGGCACGCCCCTGCCGGAGCAGGCAGCCGGGTGCTAACGCGCACGGCGTAATGCCGCCTTATGAATACAATGATCGAAGCTAAACTATGCGTGACGGCGGGGTTCAGCTTTTCTGATCCCGAAACAAAAATCCCGCACAAACACACATCGCCCCCGCCGTCAAACAAAAATATCCGCCCTCTGCAACTTTGCAAAAGGCGGATCCGGTGCAGGGGCACGCCCCTGCACCGGATCTGGCAGCCGGACTCGAACCGGCGACCGTGAGCTTTTTTTAAAGCGATGAAATCGAACTAATGTTCGCAATTCTTTTTTTTCAGTATACCATACTCATTTGGGTTTGTCAAGCAGTTTCGGATCTTTATCAGCTGATTTAAGAGCACAAGTTTTCCCTTTGGCGTATTTGTGTCACACAGCAGTTTTTTGACTACAATTTCACCTGCCCTTGTAGCATAATTTACTTTGCAAACGTTTACGTGCAGTATTTACTACAAAGTGGGGATATATTATCTATTGAAATTTGTGCAAAATGGGGCTATTATATAGACAGAGAAAAGCAAGAACCACAACCCCGAAGGCACATCAAAGGAGGAATCACTATGACAAACACAACAAATACTACCAAGAAAACAAACGGAAAAGTAAAGAGGACCTTCACCGCAGCACTGGCTGCAATAATGATGATGTCCACTGCGGCAACTATTGCAGCATCTGCTGACAACACACAGGCAGTTGTAAATATGAACACAAACGCTGCTGTTACAATGGCAGAAAAAAACGGCGCAGTATTTCAGGCAGACGACGATCTGCTCAAGGTCAAGGATATTACCTCGGGAACACTTTTCAAGGTCCTTGAGGAATGCACCGAGTACGGCAAGTTCTTTACACCGGCTCTCAGCGGAATACTTGATATGTTCATCGGCGGTCAGCCGGATCCTACACAGGAAAAGCTGGATCAGATAAACGACAAGATCGACAAGCTGTTTGACCGCATCGACAAGCTGCAGAACGATCTGGTCTCCACAATGGAAACAGATATGGGTATCCAGAGCTTCCACGAGGTTTACACAGCTTTCAAGGCACAGACCAAGACGATGAGAAGAAAGATCTCGGAGATCTCAACAGACACTTCACTCACACAGCTTGACAAGATCGCAAAGATAGGCTCTCTTGCAGGCGCATACAGCGAGTGGGATATCAAGTTTGAGAACGTACTCGGTCAGCTCAACGAGCTTTTTGAAAACCCGTCAGCTACCGCAAATGCAAACATCTTCGAGCTTACATACAGACACTTCTGCGGACAGGTCATGTTCAGCGGCGAGGCTATTGACAAGGCAAAGCCTCTGTGCGACGCACTTATGCAGACATACATCGCAGGCTGCGCAACACTTACAGAATGCCTGTCGGCACAGCTTTACCTCGCACAGCTTCCCAAGGGATATCAGGACAAGGTAGACAGCAGCTACAAGTCCCACATCTGCCTTAACAAGAATGATATTGAGAAAGAGATAAAGAATATAGGCGATTTTATGAACGGCAAAGTCGTTACCAAAACACACTCTGTGTTTGTAGGCTATGTCGATGAAAGAGGCACTTTTTATCCTCCGCAGACAAAAGTTAATGAAGTAACGATATATGGTTATATCAAAGTATTATATATCAACGGAATGCAGGTATGGAAGCAGATGGATGAGGTGCCGTACGAACAGACCGTAACTGTTAAGTCGATGTATGATAAGACTTTCAACCGTGCAAGAAACATTCTTATAAACAAGAACCCAAAAGGTGAAGGATATCAGCTTTCAAACAAGGTTTTCAGCTGTGATCATACCAGCAATCCCAATTGCGACGGCAAATACTGGAACAATATGTCCAAACTCACACAGGACTGGTTCAAAGAAAAAAAGAGCACACAGGTAATAAAGTATGATGATGTCAGAGCAATGGCAGCTTACTGTCAGAGTAAGGGCATCACGATCCGTTCGCTGCTCAACAGCGTTGGCGTTGACACATCATCAGTTCCTCAGAACGCAAACCTCGTTACAAGCGAAGCTATCGACGGAAGTAACGGCGATGCAGACAGGATCTTCAGAGAAGTCTATTATGAAAAGACTTTCTATATGGGCATCAACATCGACCAGGTCGGAGCAACTGAGCAGAAGTATCAGCTCCTTGACTGCGGCTGGAACCTGTGGAAAGGCGGAGAAGAATGGAACTACGCACCGGGCGGAACATTCTGCTGGATCTGATAAGATAGCAATAAATCATACTGTGTTTGATAATTCAAAACAGCACTCGTACACAAAGTACGGGTGCTGCTTTTGTTTTAAACTATAGCGTATTCTCCGTATTACATTTTATCAGCAGAAAAGAGAAATCACCATCGAAGGATCAAAGTCCCGTTTATTATCATTGACCGCATTAGTTTTCAAGAAGCTGCTTTGCTCTCTTGTGTATCTGATCTTCGATAAGCTTTAGCCGTTTGCTGTCAAGATTATAGCGTGGATGCTTTTGAAACCTGAAATCAAGCAGTTTTCTCAAGTTCTCTTTGTGCTTGCCCGTAAGCATCGCTTTTGCTGTGCCGATAAAGTCATCATACACGCTGAGAACAAGCATACTTGCATACTCGTCAAGAAAGATAGAACGGAAACTGCACGAAAGTGCAAGAGAGATACAGCGGCAGAATATGACAACAGAGGAATATAAAAAAGCAATACAATTACGAAAAATTTGGTGCGAAGGCAATTTCTCTCATCAAAAAGAAAATCACAACCTTAGACGCACCCGCAAGCGTGGCATTGAACGGGTGACCGAGCAATGCCTTTTATCGGCGTGCGCCCTGAATTTAAAACGAATGGTAAAGCTCCTCAAGGGGAAGCTTTTGCAAACGATATATTCGATGTTTATCAGCTCGGTGGACTACCGGGCCGGTTTTTTTTGAGAAATTTAGTGGGTTTGTCAACAGGGCCGTAAAGTAACAGCCCTTGTGCGCTACTTTGAATCAGAGTCCAAAGTGACATTCATTTTAGATCTCCATATTTTTTCAGCTTCTTAGTACCGCTGATTATCATAAAACTGGCGATAACGAGTACGATCACAAGCACAGAACCGCCTGTGACTGTATTCATAATGAGCCTGAATTTGTTATCGTCAGCACCGCCGAAGGTGTGAAGCATCGAGTTTTGCAGAGAAAACATGGACATTACCGCACCGCTCATGGTAAGGTCTTTTGTGGCAAGCAGTATCGCATTGTCGCTCCTGCGGAAGGATATGACTTTTGTGATACTGCTGATAAAGCAGAAAAAGGTGTATGCAGCCGATATGATAACAGCAGTCCGGGAATAGGAGGTGACTTCATTTCTCCATATCATCTGCACAGACATCCCGCCGATAGTCAGATTCAGGAGCATCATCATGATGCCGCATCTTCGGTATGTACGGTATTCATACAGCTTGCTGTTCTTATCAGTGCTTTTTTGCCTGCGGTGATCCTGAGCCAGCATAAAACGTGCCGCTGCAAAAACGAAGTAGTAAATGCCTATCGAGATCAGCCAGGCAGAACCATCGTGTATTCCCGAAGTCACCTTGAATGTGGCAAAAAGAAGATTGAATGCAAGCCCAAAATATAATGAAACTACCGCCCTGAAATCCTTGCTTTCAAGATACAGGGCGGTCAGTTTGTTTTTATGCATCAGCTTTCTGAAACCAACGATCGCTTTTATTTCATCTCCGGTCATCAGTTCTCTGATGCGCCGTATCACACTCTTAAAGCCAATTACAGAAATTATTAGCGCATAGGTTGACAGCAAATAAGCGAACAAGGAGATCGGATTCATCGGAGAAAGAAAAGCCAGTGCGATTACCGTAAGCGGTATCGCAATAACATCAATGATAATGACCGCTCTGACAGGCGGCTTGAATATCTTGCTGAGCTGTCTTTTCAATGCTCTCCCTCAATTCATTGTTCTCCGGCAGCTATCTCATTGGAGAGCCGGATTATCTGCGGCGCGAGCTCTTCTTTTTTAGCAGCCACCATTTTTGAATACAGAGGATAGTTCACAATGCAGACCGCCGCGCCGACAAGTCCCAGTACGACACCGAGTGCAAACAGGTCTGACCATACCAGACAGCAGCTCATTCCAAGACCAAAGATCAGGATACCGATGATCCCCACAGACAGCGAAATGACAGAAGGCATTTTTGTAACGCTCTGGTCCAGCTTTCGGAGCAGGTCTATCTTGTTGACCGCTTCAGGCTTTTCCTGATATTTCTGTGCAATGCTTCTTGCTTCCTCAGCGATATTGACTTTACTCATAACTGTACCTCCTAAAATTTTACTTGACATTTTGCTTGCAATGGTGTATGATAAATACAATACACTTGTATTGTATATCCAAATTATATCATAATGTGTTTTGTATGTCAATGCTTCTTCGCTTTTTGAGACATCAGGACATATTTTGTATCGCATAGGAGGCAGTCATGAGAACAGCAGAAGAGATCGAACGCACAAAAGAGAGCCTGAAAGATGCCTTGTTCGCCTTAATGACGGAAATGGAGTATCCGAGCATCACCATGAGTGAAATAGCTCAGAAGGCAGGCTACGGACGGGCAACACTTTACCGCCATTTCCAGTCAAAAGAGGATATTATCAAGTTTTATTTTGAGAAGAACAATGCGATCTTTCAAGACCTGAAAAGTATTACCATCAGGAGTAAAGATGATTTCTATGAAGTGATATTCAGAGTATTCTCCACGCTGAAGGACAACAAGGAGATCGTAAAGCTGCTGATATCGGCACATCTTGAATTTATGTACCTCGACTTCATGAACACTGCACTGGTCAGGAATTTCGAGCAGAACGGATATACTGCATCACGGTATTCGCCGTATTATTTCATGGGGAGCTTGTTCAATGTGTCAATGCAGTGGGTGCAGAATGACTGTGAGGAGTCAGTCAAACAGATCACTGATTTTTATTACGACCACTTGTTCAATGTCAGGCTGGTGCCGTGAGAGTTTTTCCGATACATGAAAAAAGCAGCCGACAAAATGCCGACTGCTTTTCTTGTTATGATGCCCTTTCAAACGGGCTCTTGAAATCCTTTTTGGAGAACGAGGTCAGACGTCCGTTGCTCACCCATTCTATGAATACATTGTCGAGATCGTCGATGTATAAGACCGTGGCAATGCTGCCGACGGGAACGCTGTCACGCATCAGGCGTATCGCTTTTGATAAGACAGGTACGCTGACTTACGGCAAGCCGCAGGTGGTCACAGCCTTCTCCTGCGACAATACTTATTCGGACGATGATATTCTCCGCTTCGCCGCACTGGTGGAACAGAAGTCAGAATACCCGCTTGGCAAGGTGCAAAGCAAAAAGCTCCCCGGATGCACGACCGCGCCCGGGGAGCTGTGCTATTATACTGTTTTACTTCTTCCTCTTAATGATGATAGCCGCTGCCGTAACAACTGTTGCAAGGCTGATGCCTGCTGCCGCTGTGCCGGTCTTGGGAGGTGTATCGGAAGGCTCGGTATCCTTTGCGGGCTCGGGAGCAGTGATCGTGAAGGGCTCGCTCCTGTTCTCGCCGATGTAGAGCGTGCTGTCCTCGTTTGCAACAATGCCTGCGATGTAGGTGCCGGGCTCGGTCGGGAAATCAGTGCCGACTCTTGTAAGGGTCTCGCCGCCAGCGGTCTTTTCATAGGTGAAGTAGATGATGTGATATTCGCTTGCCGGAACGGTCTTGCCGTCGGCCTTTACGGTAACGGTCTTGTTCTCGGTGTCAACGGTCACAGTGCTTTCGGAGATGTCGATCCTGTTATCCACGATAGATACTTCAACGCAGGCAGGCTCGCTGTCGCTGTGATTTTCATCACCCTTCACCTTGTACCAAACATAGTAAGCTCCTTCGTTTGTGGCAGTGGGGATAGTCTCGGAATATTCGTCATCAGCAGGTGCTTTGTCCTTGTCGGTGGTGACTGCGTAAACGAGCTTTCCTCCCTCGGCTTCGCCTGCGGTAACGAGCTCTTGATGCTTGCCGTTAGCGATCAGACCGCTGACCGCTTCCGGAGCAGTCTTGACGGCAGCGTCTGCCTTTGCGATGGTAACAGTACCGGCAATGTTTGGCACCAGAGCCGAGCCGGCTGCAAGATAGTCGTCGCTTTCCTCGGAATACCAGCCTACCTCATATATTCCTGCGTCCTTGACCTGCGGATATCCGCTCGCAGCAGCAGTCCAGGCGGTATCACCGGTCTTTCTGTAAACATAGTGGATAGCGCCGCCTTCGCCGTTGTCAGAAGTCACAAGGTTCTGTGCATCGCCATTGTAGGTCAGACCCTCGGCAAGGACAGGGGCGTAGGTGGGTTTGATCTGATCTTTCGTCCACTTAGCATATACCGTTGTATTGCCTGATATAGCGGAATCAAAATCAAACGGCGTTGTAAGCTCTTTATCCGCATACCAGCCTTCAAATTTATATCCCTCTTTTGTGGGGTCATCGGGCTTATTTGCCTTATCACCCTCATTAACACCCTGTGTAGGTACTGTCGAGCCGCCGTTCGTGTCAAAATCCACGGTGTAAGCCGCAATCATTGCACCTGAAAACACGGACGTGTTTCTTGTCTTGCCTGCATCCAGCTCATACGCCCAGTGCCATGTTACACCGCTGTCATCTTTGACATCCTCTACGCCGTTTCCAAAGTAGTTATCAAAGCAGTTAAAAAAGAATCCTATCCAGACACCAAGATCATTAACATCGGAAAGAGCAATATCAAATTTCAGGTCTTCGTTTGACAGAGTGATACCCGATGCGGTTTTAGTTACAGCAACATTATCACCGTCACGGCTATTAGCTTCCAGTCGCTTCGGTGTGGTCAATTGAGTATCACCCATTGAGCCGATCTTTATGTACTTCTTTGTTTCGGAAGTATTCTCGACATCATAATCGATCTTGACAGTTTTGCCGCCATTAACCAATTCGGCGCTTATCTTCACCTTTACTCCAAGCTCTGTGGAAAAATCATATACCTTGCCAAGTGTTAATGAATAATCACTATAAATATTATATGCGTTAGTATAGTTCACTCCGTCATCGCTCACAGCGATGTAAAATTTAAATCCCGTATTACCGTAGGTCGTCCGAATAGTCGTTTCCCCGTCCTTACCGTATAAGTTCAAGCTTATTCCATTTGTGTTGAAGCCGACGTAATCACTTTCATCTTTTTGCTTTGCGGTTTCGCTTGTATCCGCAAGCCCCTCAGCACTTGCAACGACAGCCGTATCAAACAGCTTAACGCCGCCGCCGAGATTTGCGGGTGCTGCACCTGCAACAACGATCAGAGCCAGCGCCGCCGCAGCAAAGCGCTTGAAAGAATTGCTAATAGTCATGATTTTTACCTCCTAAAAAATATACACAAAAAGCGCACCCTGCGGGAATTATCCCACAGAGTATGCTGCATCAACGTATTGAAAAAAGGGCATAGTTATGCTGTCTGTCTGTCTGTCAAATTATACAGGAACAGCATGGCGTTGTCAACCCTTTCGGCAAAGATTTTACTGAAATTTCTTTTCTTATTATAGCACATTTTGGATAATTTGTCAAGCAAAAATAACCAATATATGGATAGTTTTATTTTTTACCAAAAGAGGAATGTCACCTTGCAAAAATGATAAGCTCAAAGCAAAGCACCGCCCCGAGCCAGACAAAATGAAAAGCCCCCGCCGTAGTTAAGGGCGAGGGCATCGGTGCAGGGGCACGCCCCTGCTGGAGCTGGTAGCCGGACTCGAACCGGGTGCTAACGCGCACGGCGTAATGCCGCCTTTTGATACTATAATCAAACCGAAAACTTTGCGTGACGGCGGGTTTCAGCTTTAGCAGACCCGAAACTAAAAGTCCGCACAAACACACATCGCCCCGAGCCAAACAAAATGAAAAGCCCCCGTCCCAGTAAAGGGCGAGGGCTTTGGTGCAGGGGCACGCCCCTGCTGGAGCTGGTAGCCGGACTCGAACCGGCGACCTGCGCATTACGAATGCGCTGCTCTACCAACTGAGCCATACCAGCATTGTTGATTTTTATAAAACTTGTAAGGCATCTGTGTCGGACTGTGTCGCATCTCTTTAAAACCACTCCACGACCTGCGCATTACGAATGCGCTGCTCTACCAACTGAGCCATACCAGCATTGTTATGTACCGATAACTATTTAATTATAAAACATAAGAGCTTTTTTGTCAATACGTTTTTTTTGCAAAAAGGAAATTTTTTTCTCGAAAAGAGTTGAAATTTTCAGAACGATGTGTTATAATATATTTTGACCATGCGATAATACCGCCTGAATGTGCCGGGCCGGCTCCGAAAGCGGTATAACCTAAACTGAAAGGATATGTTTCAATGAGCGTGACCAAGCAAAGATCGTCCGCCGCCAAGGGCGTTGCAGTGTTCTTCATCGTTTTTATAATCGTTGAGGCGCTGATCCTCTGCGGCTTGAAATTCTTCGTTTTCAAGAATAAGGACGTTACACCGAGCATCGCCGGGTACAGTATGTATATCATGGAAAGCAAAAACATGGGCGACGATGTCCCCCAGAGAGCCCTCGTTATAGCTACCAACGGCGCTCCCGCTACCAACGACGTCGGTAAGGCTGTCCTCTGCGAGGAGGTCCCCGGGATCGGCGATAAGGGCGGTAAGGGAACTTCCGTTTTCTGGCTGGCTGATGTCTCTATAAGCAACGATAAGAGCGGTGTTGTCTATACCGTATATCAGGGCAAGAACTTTACCGACACCACCAAGCTCTATAAGCTCAGCTCCAAGCAGGTGGTCGGCGTCGCTACCACTTATTACGTTACTGCCGGTAAGATCCTCTATTTCATTACATCCCGCACAGGATTCATAATCCTTCTTGCAGCTCCTATCTTCCTCTTCATCTTCCTGGAGCTCATCATTATGATCGTTAATCACTTCCGCTATGCCGATGATGACTACGATGATGACGACGACTACGATGACGATGGCGAAGACGAGGATTACGACGAGGATGAGGACGACAGCAAGGCTGAAAAGCCTGTCAAGCTGGATGATTTCCTCTTCGGCGGCGAGAACGATAAGGCAATGATAGAGAACAGCGTGCATCACGCTGAGGAAGCTATGTCCGAAGGCGAGGGCAAGGCTCCTGCTAAGAAACATGCTCCCGAGCAGCCTGCCCGCAGCAGGGTCAAGGCTGTTGAGGTCGATTTTGACGACGATGATGACAGCGACATGAACGAGGTCATCCGCAACGCTGTAAAGGCTAAGGCAGCTTCCAAGACAAGCAGCACAGTATCCGAGTCTGTACCTGCCGAGGCGGAAAAGCCCGCGGCTGCCGAGCCTGACGACAAGCCGGCTATCGATCCGTCCTATTACGAAAGAGCTTCCAAGCTCATCGATAGCGGCGAGGCAGAAGAGCCTGCACCTGTCAGGGAGCCCGAAGCAAAGAAGCCCGCACCGGCAGTCTCCAAGAGCGTATCGGCTGATTTTGAGGATCTTATGAAGCTCATGGAAGCTGAGTCCAACAAGCTCAAGAGCCAGCTTGGCGATAACGACGACTGATCATCCTGAATAATAAAAGCGCCGGAGCGTATAAGAAAGATACTCATAAAGAAGTTTTAAGCCATAGTATTTCTGATTTACAGTCAGAAGTACTATGGCGTTTTTATTGACAATGCAGCAATGTTATGCTATAATTGTT
>CAMNNQ010000027.1 GCA_946545645.1 uncultured Clostridia bacterium
TCAAGGAGAATTTGGGTAATATGACGGAAAGCTGGCAAGCAGATGATGTGCAGAGGCGTTAGCCGCGGGTCGTGCGGTGTTGCCTTAAGGCGGGTGCGGGTGTTCTCGCTGTAATTATTCTTATCCTGGATCAGGCTGTAAAGCAGGACTGTGCATACTCCCAAGCTGACTATATCCGCGCCGAGATCAAAGGTCTGGGCCCCGGTCATATCCGAGAAGCCCCGTATCCTGCACATAACTATAGAGCCGACTGTAAGCAGCAGCGATATGATAAAGCACATCGGCATTACCCAGCGCTGCTTTTCCAGAAAGACACTACCGAAGACAGATCTCTGCCCCCTTCGGAAAAATACATTTTTATTATATCATCCCGCAGCAAAAAATGCAAGTCTCCGGGAGCATGGACCTGCAAAATATGTTTTCCGGCAGATACAGGCAGGCCAGGCTGCCGCAAGGGCACACAGCGGCCGGAAGCGCCCGGAGCGGCGAAGCTGAAAAATCAGAACGGTATACCTCCCGGCGATGGGAGATATACCGTTTATGCTCTTACTGCTGCTTTGTCTGCTGAGGCTTTTCATAGGGGATCTCGAACCAGAAGGCAGAGCCTTTGCCCTCCTCAGACTGGACTCCGAAGGCGAAGTTATGCCGCTTCAGGATCTCCTTGCAGATCGAGAGCCCGAGACCTGTCCCGACCTTGTCCCTCTTTACCTTGTCGCCCCGGTAGTATCTGTCGAAGACCATAGGCAGCAGCTCCTTGGATATCCCGAGGCCGTTGTCTGCTACCTCTATGCGGGTATTTTTTTCGGAGTTTATCTGCCTAATGCGGATGACCTTGTTGTCTCCGCTGTAGTTGACAGCGTTGTTGATGAAATTGTAAAGCACCTGATCCAGCTTTTCCGCATCGGCGCGGACGGTCCTGTCCTCGTCGGGCTCAAAGGCGATATCCCAGCCCTCCTGCTCGATGAGCAGAGTATAGCGTGTCAGAACGCTTCTGATATTCTCATGCAGGGAGAATTCGGTGTAATTCAGCTCCAGATTCCCTGTCTCCAGCTTTGAGAGCTCCAGTATATCGTTCACAAGGTTCGACAGCCTGTCCGCCTCGTCGATGATTATCTGGACGTGCTCATTTCTCTTTACCGGGTCGTCCCCCGAAAGGTCGCGTATCATTTCGGCGTAGGCCTTTACCATTGTCAGAGGTGTGCGGAGATCGTGGGAGATATTGGCGATAAGGTCGGCTTTGAGCTTGTTGACCTTGCCGATCTCATCCTTTGCCTTATCAAGAACATCCGAGAGCTCGGATATCTCCAGATAGCCCCGCTGGTCGAACTCGACGCCGAAATCCCCTCCGGCAAATTTCTTCGCCGTCTCGGTTATCCCGACTATCGGGCGCGAGAGCCGCTTGGAGATAAACAGGGTGATTATGAACGCCAGCTCTATCAGGATGATCGTGATATAGATGAGCTGCTCGCGGATAATGCTGACTGTCGAATCTATCGGCTCAGCCGAGGCCTCAATATAGATATAGTAAGGCATCGTGCTGGAGCGGGAGGTAAAGCTCCGGCAGTAGATTATCTCATCCGATTTCAGAGACTCGCTCTTGAGTATCCTGATAACGCTGTCGTCTTTCCCGGAGCCCAGGGCGCTTCGCAGCTCCTCCATATACTGTCCGGAGCCCATAGCGTCGGCAAAAAACCGGGAAAAGCTGCCGAGATTGTTCTCGGCGGCGATGATCCTGCCTGTCGTATCGGCCAGGACGATACACATACTGTTATCAAAGGCTGCACGCTTCATCTCGACCTGCAGCGAATTGGAGCCGAAGGAGCCCGCGATATTGTCTGCGACTTCTCCGACAGCCCGCACCCTTGCAGTGCGGTAATATCTCGCCAGAAAGAAATACTGGAACACCCACAAAAGCAGGAGTATCAGCACGGCAAAGATCATAAAATACCACCAGACATAGAACCGCAGCGTTCGCTTGCTTCTGGCGGGCCTTGCCTGTTTATCTGATCTTTTCAAATTTATAGCCCATCCCTCTCAGCGTAACGATAAGATCTCTGTACGGCCCGAGGCTGTTGCGGAGCATCTTGATATGAGTATCGACAGTTCTGTCGTCGCCGTAAAAATCAAAGCCCCAGACTTCCTCCAGCAGCTTCTCCCGGGAGAGCGCAATATTCATGTTCTTGACAAGATAGAAGAGCAGATCGTATTCCTTTGGGGTCATGGCGACCTTTTTCCCGTCGATAGTCACCTCTCTTGCCGTAAAGTTTATGCAGAGCCCCTTATAGGTTATCATATCCTCGGCGGGCTGAACCGGCTTTGCGCGGTTCATGACAGCCTTTACCCTGGCCATAAGCTCCTTGGGCGAAAAGGGCTTTACGACATAATCGTCTACACCGATTTCGAAGCCGAAGAGCTTGTCGTATTCCTCGCCCCTTGCCGACAGCATTATTACAGGTATCGGCTTGAGCTTCTTGATCTCCTTGCAGGCGGAATAACCGTCCAGCTTGGGCATCATTATATCCATTATAATGATATCGAAATCCTGAGTCTTGACCTTGGAGACAGCATCCATACCGTCCTCAGCCTCGACTACCTCGAACCCGCCCCACTCGGCGTATTCCTTGATTATCATCCTTATGCGCATCTCGTCATCGACGACCAGCATTCTTGGCATATCCATTCCCCCGATCTGTATCTTTGAGCCGGAAGACTTCTCCGGCATTTTATCCATTATAACTCTCCAATGTGTTTGCGGCGTGAAAGCCTGCCGAAATCTCTATGGCGGGGCTCTGAGCCCTCAATATATATTTTATCACCTTTCGGGCATATTAGTCAAGAGCCCCGGGCAAATTAAGACCTTGACATCCGTGCGGCGCGGGGATATAATTATATCAGGGCG
>CAMNNQ010000028.1 GCA_946545645.1 uncultured Clostridia bacterium
TGACGTTGGTGATCATGACGGATAAGCCGGTCGTCAAGCAGGCTTGACACGGCAGATGATGTGCAGAGGCGTTAGCCGCGGGTCGTGCGGCGTTGCCTTAAATCTCAAAATAAACATCTCCTTATTATTCTATCCCTTTCAGTACGCCCGGCATATCTATCCGCTTGATGCGGCGCGAGAACATAAAGCCTACAAGAATCGAAACGCCCATAACGAAGGCCGCTGAGATAAGATAGGCTGTCGGGCTGACATAGCAGGGCCAGTCAATGGCATCGCCGTTGGAGTCCATCATAGCCTGCAAAGCTATTCGCCCGAAAGGAAGACCGAGAAATACTCCGATGACAGACAGCCACAGGTTCTGCGTTGAGATCAGCCGCCTTATCGCTGCGCTTTTGAAGCCTATGACTTTCAGGGTCGCAAATTCTTTTTCACGCTCGTTGAAGGACAGATTTCCGGAATTATAAAGCACTACAATAATCAGAAGCGCGGCGAAAAAGATCATAAAGTACACCAGCAGATCCATGACCTCCATGCTCTTGTCAAAGGCTGCGCGAAGATCTGCCATATTATGAACGGCCGATACACAATCATAGTCCTTCGCCTTTGAGCAGTCGTTCCCGGAGACAAGCATAGTAGGTTTGAACTCGCAGCCCATCTTCTCATAATCGCTTCTCAGCATCGTGATACCGATGACCGACGGATGCCGGGATATCAGACCGATCCTGCTCTCGTTCCATTCGCTGCCGGAGGCTGTTTTCCAATAGACTGTGTCGCCCTTTTTGAGCCCAAGTCCATCCGCCTGTTTCATCGTGAGGGCGACGGTCCCTTCATCAAGGGGAGTGACGTCAAGTTCTTTGTCGGAAATTCTGAACAGCCCCTTGCCCTCTGTGACTGTCAGCTTGCAGCTCACTATCTCATCTGAGGTCGGATGTTTATCTGCCGCCACGGAGATCATATCTCCGCCGATAAGCTCTCCGCCTATAAGTGCTTCCAGATCCTCTGCCTGAGAGAGTGTGCAGTTGTCTTTGAAGATCACCTGCTGTTCGTAGTTCTGGATATCATCGAAGTACCATTTCTTTACGAAGCCGACGGTGTCATAGGCCCCGGCACCGAGACTCATTATCAGCATACCGAGCATAGTTCCCGCACAGCCCATTACCGCCCGCAGCTTGGAACGCGAAATGTCGCGCAGATTGTATCTTGCATTGAAGCTGAGTTTGTTCCAGAAGGGAAGACGCTCGAAGATGCAGGGCTTAGCCGTTCTTGCCGCAGCTGGGCGAAGAGCCTCTGAGGGATGAATTTTCAGTATCTGGCGGCAGCTCAGGAATGCTGCGCCTGCGCATATCGCAACTATCCCCGCCGAAAGGATGACGCTCTTGAGATCATACCCTGCTTTCCATCCGGGGACAGTGTAGAATTCGCTGAACATATTTACCATCAGCCGCCCGAAGGTGAAGATACCAAGAACGATACCCACTGCACAGCCAAGTGCCGAAAGAAGTATGCTGAAGCTGAGGTAGTGTGCCATTATCTTTCTGTTCTTCATACCCAGTGCATTCAGCGTGCCTATCTGTGTTCGCTGCTGCGCCACCATTCGCTTCATCGTCGTGGTAATTACAAGCACTGCTATTGCAACAAACACTCCGGAGAAAATATACGAAAAACTGTCGTGCTGTGCAAGCTCGTCGGTCAGACGGTTGTAGCCGTCGATGCTTTTTCTGTCAGCGAGATAGGCATATTCGTTGTTAAGAGCCTTCGCGATGTCGCTTTCGAGTTTCAGCGGGTCGCCCTCGCAGGTGAACACAAGCTCGTTGAACTGACGGAGATCTTCGGGCAGTGCGTTTAAAGACATATACGCCATACCGATATTGTGAAAATCGGTGTCCGCGTCTGTTGATGCGCAGGCAAATTCGTATTCCGGTGTGGCGATAAGTCCTTTGATCTCCTTTTCGATATCCAGACCAAGAACATGAACTGTGAAGCGGTCACCGACATTCAGCTTCCATGCATCGGCAAATCTGGAAAAAAGCCACACTCCATCTGTGTCGGCGGGATCGTAATCCGAGCCCTTTAGTGTGTAAGGCCTGGTAACTTTCTGATCGTTCTGAAAATAGCAGTAAAGTTCCGCAGAGTTGTATTTCTCATCAGCCTTGCCCGGCATTTCGATCCTCTGCTGGACATCCCTGATGCCCGGAACAGAGGCGAGCTTATCGGCCTTATCGTCGCTCATATCCGCACCGTATAGCCAGCCGTCTGAAAAGCTGGTCTTTTCTTCAAAAGCCTCTCTTGCCCTGGTGCCGCCAAGAACATTCGCCTGAAATCCCGTATAGCACCACAACGCCACCATTGACAAGATAAATATGGAAAAGAACTGTGCGAAGTTGTTTTTGAGATCGCGCAGCATTTTGCGTTTCAGCATACCGAACACCGCCCTCCGTTACCACTCGATGTCGTGTACCGACAGCGGCTTGTCGTTGGTCTTTATGGACTTGATCTTTCCGTTGCGCATATGTATCACACGGTTCGCACACTTGGCTATATCAGCATTATGTGTAACAAGGATGACTGTCTGTCCGTCCTCGACGGAGAGCTTTTGAAGCATATCCAGTACGATAAGACCTGTATCGGAATCGAGAGCTCCCGTGGGCTCGTCGCCCAGAATGATCTTCGGCTTCTTAGCGAGTGCTCTTGCTATGGAAACTCTCTGCTGCTGACCGCCGGACATTTGCGCAGGAAATTTGTTTTTCTGATCGGCAAGCCCGACTTTATCCAGCATTTCTCCGGCATCAAGAGAATCCTTTTTTATATCCTTCACAAGCGCCACGTTCTCGTATGCAGTCAGACCCGGTATCAGGTTGTAAAACTGAAAGATAAAGCCTATGGTGTCGGCACGGTACTCGGAAAGCTGCCTGTCGCTCATAGCGGAGATATCCCTTCCGCCTATGATTACTTTTCCCTGGGTAGGCTTATCCATACCTCCCAGCATATTCAGAACAGTGGATTTTCCTGCTCCCGAGCGTCCGAGTATCACAACGAATTCGCCTTCGTTGATCGTAAAGCTGACGTGATCCACCGCTACCTGCAGACCGTCTCCCTTGCCGTAGGTCTTGACTGCATCCTTTAATTCTACTGCAATCTTTTCCATATTATCCCCTCTGTTATGTAGTTATCAATAACTAACTAATGATCCTGAACATAGGTTAGCTTCCGCTAACCTATGTTCAGGATACCACTTGTGCATACGATTGTCAAGGCTCTGGATACAGGTTTGGTTATATGCACAAATAATCGGTATCTCTCAAATAATAATTGTTTTCTTCCCATAGCAAATCATATATGCAGGCCCTGCCGGTCAGTTTTTTATGTTTTTATTTTCAAGAATCAATCATTCTTCCGGCACTTGTATCATGAGTATTTTGAATATCAAACTGAAAAAACAAAAAGGGGCTTGACAGATACCCAGATATCTGATATAATATATGTAGTTAGCATACGCTAACTCGTGAACAGATCAAGCAGGCTCCTTTCGATACAGTGCGAGTTTTCGGAATATACGGGGCCTGTGAGTCAATAATGTGATATATGCCGCAAGACACGGCATACCACGTTAAATAAATGCCGTATCAGGCGGATTGGAGAACAGTTATGGATTATTTGGAGATCGAAAAGGTAGCAGGACGCGAGATACTTGATTCGAGAGGGAACCCTACAGTCGAAGCGGAGATAACGCTTGCCGACGGGACAGTTGCAAGAGGTACAGCTCCCAGCGGAGCCTCTACAGGCGAGTTCGAGGCACTGGAGCTTCGTGACGGAGATAAGGGAAGATATCTCGGAAAGGGAGTGCAGAAAGCAGTAGAGAACATAAACACCGTCATAGCAGAGACTATTACCGGAATGAATGCATCGGACATATACGCTGTTGATGCAGCTATGATAAAAGCTGACGGCACCAAGGACAAATCTAAGTTGGGTGCAAATGCGATCCTTGCGGTATCTATCGCCTGCGCAAGAGCAGCAGCGCAATCCCTTGATATCCCCTTATACAGATTCCTTGGCGGCATACAGGGTACAAAGCTCCCGGTGCCGATGATGAATATCCTCAACGGGGGAGCTCACGCAGACAGCGCTGTTGACACACAGGAATTTATGATAATGCCGGTCGGAGCCCCGACTTTCAAGGAGGGCCTTCGCTGGTGCGCAGAGGTGTTCCACAGCCTGAAGGCTCTGCTCAAGGCAATGGGTGATGTCACTGCAGTAGGCGATGAAGGCGGCTTCGCTCCGAACAGCTTAAAGAGCGACGAGGAAGCTATCGAGAAGATACTCGAAGCCGTCAAAGCAGCAGGCTTTGAGCCCGGCCGGGATTTCATGATTGCAATGGACGCCGCTTCATCCGAGTGGAAGAGCCCGAAGGGCAAGGGCTTTTACAAGCAGCCGAAGAGCGGCAGAGAGTTCACTTCTGACGAGCTTATCGCTCACTGGGAGGCTTTGGTGGACAGGTATCCAATTATCTCCATTGAGGACGGCCTTGACGAGGAGGATTGGGATGGCTGGGTAAAGATGACAAAGCAGATCGGCGGCAAGGTCCAACTGGTGGGTGACGACCTGTTTGTGACCAACACAGAAAGGTTGGCCAAGGGCATCAGACTGGGCGCTGCAAACTCTATCCTTATCAAGCTCAATCAGATCGGATCTGTTTCCGAGACTCTCGAGGCGATCAAAATGGCTCATAAGGCTGGCTATACAGCTATCTCCTCGCATCGTTCGGGTGAGACAGCAGATACGACTATTGCAGATCTTGCAGTAGCTCTCAACACTTGTCAGATAAAGACCGGCGCTCCGAGCCGTTCGGAAAGAGTAGCAAAGTACAACCAGCTCCTTCGCATAGAGGAACAGCTGGGTGCTTCCGCCTGCTATCCGCAGATGAGCGCGTTCAATGTTAAAAAGTAAGATCTGTGGCAGAAAAGAAGTCGGGAGACCGGCTTCTTTTTTTGATACAGCCGCCTTAACACTATCTTAACATCTCCTCGCGGATTTTTAACGGCACCATAACCGCTCCTGTGATATAATTTAATTATCATTTACAGACGTGAGGTGTACGATGCTGCTTAAAAACAGAAAACATATAACTTCTTTTCAGGCTATAATCCTCAGATTCTTCTGCGAGTATAACAGTGAAGGCGCCCATGACAGAGTGATCCACTCCTTGTTCCAGTCTGTTACTACCCGGACCGCCGGGTTCAATACGACAGATCTCGCTGCGATGGATGAATCAGGAACTGCGGTAATGATAATCCTTATGCTGATCGGCGGCTCGCCGGGCTCAACAGCAGGCGGTATAAAGACCGTGGCCTTTGCTGTCCTGTTCCTTGCCGCAGTTACAGTATTCACCCGCAGAAATGATGTTCAATGCTTCAAGAGAAGGATATCAGATGAAACTGTCCGAAGTGCAGGCGCTGTCCTCTTCGTATATCTTCTGCTGTTCTTTACAGGAGGTGTCATCATAAGCAGGATAGAAGGTCTTCCGCTGCTGACCTGCCTGTTTGAAACCAGCTCGGCCGTCGGCACAGTCGGCCTGACCCTCGGCATTACAAGCGGACTTTCGGCTGTATCCCGGGTGATACTGATGATACTGATGTTTTTGGGAAGAGTCGGCGGACTTACGATGATCTATGCAGCCATGCCGTCATCCGAAAGCCAGAATTCACGTTTGCCGCTGGAAAAGATATCCGTAGGATAAGGAGTTGTGTATATGAAATCAGTTTTGATAATCGGAGCAGGCCAATTTGGCAGTAATATCGCAAAGCGCATGAAAGAGCTGCGGTGCAAGGTCATGGCAGTGGATGAGAGCGAGGCTTGTATCAACGAGATACTGCCGTATGTGACCAGCGCAAGGATCGGAGACAGCACAAATGAGGAGTTCCTTCGCACGCTCGGCGTATCGGATTTCGATGTGTGTATCGTCGCACTCGGAGGCCTTTTCCAGACCTCTCTGGAAACGACTTCTCTTCTTAAAGAGCTTGGCGCGAAGAAGGTCGTGTCCCGTGCGACAAATAATGTGCAGATGAAGTTCCTGCTCAGGAACGGAGCTGACGAGGTGGTATACCCGTAAATGCAGATGGCACTTCGTATCGCTACAAAATATGCCTCGGACAGTATCCTTGATTTTATCCACCTGGATAACAACTACTCGATCTATGAATTGAAGGTGCCTAAGGAGTGGTATGGTAAGTCGCTCTCACAGATCGATACACGAAAGAAGTATAATGTCAATATCCTGACTGTCAAGCGCGGGGAGAATGTCTTTATACCTGCTTCGGACACAGTTATGATCAACGGCGATATTGCCTTTGTGATCGGTGAGGTGCGCGATATTCAAAAATGTTTCAGAATGTAGAGGATATCCTGGCTGATCATTCTGTATGAGCACGGGCTTTTGCATAAAAGATGCCGGATCCGCAGATGATATGCTGTCAAGTACAGTGATGAAGGTACTGATGTTGCTATCTGCGTGCGCCGAGAGAATGAATTTGCCGTTATTTCTGTATCCGATAACAGGACAGGTATCTCCGACGACGAAAAAGAAAAGGCCTTCGATATGTTTTACTCGGGCGGGAGCCGTTCCTCAGACAGCCGGAGAAGTCTTGGGCTGGAGCTTGCGCTGTGCAAGTCTATCATAACTTCACACGGCGGAACCGTCTCTGTCAGCGACAATACCCCTTCCGGGACGGTTGTCAGCTTTACTCTGCCCATAGGAGAGGTCGATCTTAATGAATGAATATCTTGTTCTGGTTGTAGAGGATGACAAGCCCATCAGAAATCTGATAACTACAACTCTTAAAATGAACAGCTATCGCTTCATTAAAGCCGGTAAAGGCAAGGAAGCGATCATGCTCAGTGCTTCCCATAAACCTGATATAATCATACTTGACCTTGGGCTTCCGGATATCGACGGCGTAGAAGTGATAGAGCATATCCGCACCTGGAGCGATGTCCCGATCATGATCGTGAGCGCACGGGGTGACGACAAGGATAAGATCGCAGTTCTCGATAAAGGGGGAGATGATTATCTGACAAAGCCATTCTCTGTCGAGGAACTGCTTGCAAGACTGAGAGTGACACAGCGGCGGCTCATGAAGACAGAAAATGTTTCTGTTACTGAGTTCGTCAATGGGGCACTGAGGATAGATTATGTGTCCGGGTGTGTATATCTGGATGATGAGGAGCTGCACCTGACACCGATAGAATACAAGCTGCTGTGCCTGCTGGCAAAAAATGCAGGGAAGGTCCTGACACACAAATATATAATACAAAGCGTCTGGGGAAGCCCTGCGGATAACAGCGAAGCCTCCCTGCGTGTGTTCATGGCGACACTGAGAAAAAAGCTGGATGACAGCAGTCAGGCATTGATACAGACACATATCGGCATCGGCTACCGCATGATGAAGCTGTAATGATCTGCTGCTCCGATGTATGGATAAAAATCATAAGCACCGCTCACCGAAACTGAAATGCTCCCATTTTGTTAGACAATGTGGTATAATAGAGATATACCAATTTGAAATCTAACGAAAGGGGGCATTTTTATGCCTAAAGG
>CAMNNQ010000029.1 GCA_946545645.1 uncultured Clostridia bacterium
CGCCCATCCAAGGGCGCGCCAGCCCTTGGCAGGGGGTCAAGGGGGACAGCGTCCCCTTTGCAGAGCACGAGACAGAGTCTCGACCGGAACACAGTTCCGGCCAGGCGCGGCACACCGAATAAAAGTGTAACAAAGTCTTCCTTCCACACAACGCAGCGAGGACAAACAAAAATGCCGCGCCGACAAAACCTATTAGCCCGATGACACAGGAAAGAGCGAAGCGATTTTCCGTTTTTTAACGCCGGGGCGCGGCGCTCCCGGTGGTCGCTTGCTGTCGTTGCGGGGTCGTCGTTACGGCCTGCGACGCTGCCGATAGGTTCAGCGCCGTCTTTCCTTTAGAGGGGCGAGACGCTGTGTAGTGGGTGTTGACCCGCCCAGACTAGGTGCGGTAACTTCACAATAGCTCACGCCTAATTTCGGGGGCTTTCCGGTCGCCCCCGAACCCCTTCGGTCGTTTTTAACGCCGAAACGCGGCGCTCCCGTTGGTCGCTTGCTGTCGTTGCGGGGTCGTCATTACGGCCTGCGACGATGCCGATAGGTTCAGCGCCGTCTATACTTTAGAGGTGCGGGACGTTGTTTGCGGCGGGGTCACAGAACAAGTGCTGTTCCGCGTTGATTAAAATTCGCTGCCCGCAACAACTATGATCTGACGACAGCCGGTGGTATATGTGAGCCGGGTTCGGAGTAAAGAAATGGGAGAATTCAGACCTTCTAAAAAAGCTATATTGTTCTGCGCAGGGATACCCCTCATTCTCGGAGCAGCTATTATCGCCGGCGCATTTATCTTTATGAGCGCAAAGGATATGGATCCTATGTTCGTTCTGATATTTGTACTTTCCGGGCTGCTGCTCATCGAGGGCGGGATGCTGCCGAGAGTTTTCGGGCGGAATTATGCCAGGATAGACAGTCGGGAGATCGTCTGCATTCGCGGGCTCATTACGGAAAAGATCGGCTATATGCCCCTTTCCTCTGTGCGCTCGGTGACAATGATCGTCACTCCGCTGGGAGAGTATACAGGGCTGAATTTCATCGTCCTCAATGCCCTCGGCGCTAAGCTGACCCTCTCCTTCCTCTCGAAAAAGGACTGTCTGACTATCTATACCCATATCAATTCCGTAATAAAACTCAGAGGCGGGGACTGAGCCGGTCTATCCACTACGCACTATCGGATAACACGGTCCCGACGGCGTTTTGGACAATTCTCCAAAGTTTTCCCTCTGCGCTTTACAACCTGTTCGATCTGTGCTATCATAGATTTGTTGCCCGGAAAGGGCAGATGCGCGGAATGCGCGATAAATGAAAGGAAGTATGAAAAATGATGAAAAGACTGTTCGCCGCTATCGGCGCACTGACAATGTCCGCAGTTATGGTTCTGACAGGCTGCGGCTCTTCCTCCTCCAGCAGCTCCGGAGCTGCCGCTTCGTCCGATGAGGATAAGTCTCTGCAGAAGGTGCTGGATTCCGGCAAGCTGATGCTCGGCCTCGATGCGACCTTCAAGCCTATGGGCTACACCGATGAGAACAACGAGATCGTCGGATTCGACATCGACTGCGCTGAGGAAGTCTGCAAGCGCCTCGGGATCAAGCTGGAAAAGGTCGGCATCAACTGGGATACCAAGGAGCTCGACCTTGATGCCGGAAAGATCGACTGCATCTGGAACGGCCTCTCTGTCAGCGACGAGCGCAAAAAGGTAATGCTCATGAGCGATGCCTATATGGAGAACAAGATGGTATTTGTCGTAAAGAAGGACAGCGACATCAACAAGCTCACCGATCTTGAAGGCAAAAAGGTAGCTGTTCAGAACGGCTCTACAGCAGACAATATCCTCAAAGAGTCCGACATCGGCAAGAAGATCACCAAGAGCGCTATGCAGACCAATGTTGAAGCCCTCAACCAGCTCGACCTCGGTATGTGCGACGCAGTTTTCCTCGACTCGGTAGTCGCTGAGTATGAGATCACCACCTCCGGCAAGGCTCTCAGAGTCCTTGAAGAGGGTCTTGAGCCCGAGCAGTACGCTATCGGCTTCAGACTCAAGGACAAGGCGCTCTGCGACAAGATCTATGCAACTCTTCAGGAAATGAAGAAGGACGGCAAGCTGGCCGAGATCTCTGCAAAGTGGTTCGGCAAGGATGTTACTACCGTTAAGTAAGCTCCCGCATAATAAAAGATCAAGACCGTATATCCCAAGGGATATACGGTCTTTTCTGTATGGATATCTTTATTTCCCGACACAGAATTTCGAGAACACTTCGTCTACCACCGCTTCTGTGGCTTTTTCTCCGGTCAGCTCCATAAGGTCGCCTACAGCCGAGTCGATAAGTACAGTTACGGCATCCAGCGTTTCGCCCAGCTCGGCAGCGCCAAGAGCTTCTGTCAGCTTATCATACGCCTTTTCGGCGCAGCGCTTCTGGCGCTCGTTGGCAAAGACAGTGGAATCGGCATCGTAGGTGTCGGCTCCGAAAAGCTCTGAGACAGCCTCGGTCAGCTCAGCGAGCCCCTCGCCGTTTTTCGCTGAGAGCTCCAGGATCCTGGCACCAGTTCCCTCAAATTCGGAACGGTCTGCGGCCGCTCCGAGATCGCTCTTGTTCAGCACGATTATATGCTTTTTGCCCAGCTCCCGGAGCAGAGCGAGCAGCTCCCTGTCCTCGGGATCCAGCTCGCAGGATGTATCGAACACCGCGATGACCAGCGCACATTCCGAGATACGTTTTTTCGCCAGCGAAACACCCAGCTTCTCGACCCTGTCTTCCGTTTCACGAAGGCCGGCGGTATCGGAAAGGCGGAGCTCCAGCTCTCCGAGGCGGGCGGTCTCTTCGATGACATCGCGGGTCGTGCCGGCGGCTTCGGTGACGATAGACCGTTCATAACCCAGCAGGGTGTTCATCAGCGTGGATTTGCCGACATTCGGCTTCCCGGCGATGACAGTATCTATCCCTGTCCTGAGCACCATACCGCAATCGTAGTCTTTAAGTATCCGCGAGAGCTCTGAGGCAGCTTCGGAAAGTGAACTCCGCAGAGCTGTATCCTCAACAGCGGGGAGATCCTCCTCCGGATAATCGACCCAGGCGGCCAGCTCGCCCAGAAGTGTTACCAGCTTCTGCTTTATGCCGTCGATACGTCCTGCCAGCCGTCCCTCACGGGTCAGCCGGGCGGAGCGGAGAGAATATTCTCCCCGGGCGGAGATCATATCCATAACAGATTCGGCCTGAGTCAGGGAGAGCTTTCCGTTGAGGAAGGCACGCTTGGTGAATTCGCCGCGGTCGGCCTGGTCGCAGCCGCAGCGGAGGCAGAGCCGCAGTATCCGCTTGGCGATATATATACCGCCGTGGCAGGAGATCTCGGCGGTATCCTCGCCGGTATAGGAGGCGGGAGCGCGGAAGACCGTAAGGACAGCGTCGTCCACCGTCTCACCGGAATCCGGGTCGATGACCTTACCGTAGGCGCAGGTATATCCGGGCATATCGGAGACAGCCTTGCCGCCGAAGGGTCTGAAGAGCTTTCCGGCATATTCGAGGGCTTTGCTGCCGCTCATTCGTATAACAGCGAGCCCGCCCTCGGCAAGAGGGGTCGAAACAGCGCAGATAGTAGACATAGAGATCATTCCTTTCTTGATCGGGCAGGAGCTTTTGCCAATATCTCAAAGCCCTCCCTATAGGGGTAAGCGAGGTCGGGGAAGGCGCGGGTCTCATCGAAGGCTCTTTCCGCCGCTTCTTTTGCCGCCTGGCAGAGCAGCTCCCGGGGTTTACGGGCGGCAACGGGACATTCAGGCGAGAGCGCGATGAGCAGCTCTTCCTCCTTTCTCATAACGACCAGCGGGAAGATCGCGCAGACGAAGGGTTTTTCCTCCCCCATAAGGCAGCCCTTTTCTCCCAGCAGCGGGCAGGGCACAGGCTCTTCCCCGGAGGTATTGAAGCACATAAGGCAGCATTCCCCTTTAGGGACGAATGCTACATCCGGGAAGCGCTGCAGGATACGCTGCTTTTCCACGGGGCTGACGGTGGGGGAAAGCGGGAGCTCATAATAGCCGAACTTACAGCATTCTTTACATGAAGCGCAATCGCTCTTACAAACAATCATCCTTACCCTCCTTTTTTAGCGCCGAAACGCGGCGCTCCCTTCGGTCGCTTGCTGTCGTTTTTTAGCTCCGAACCGCGTCGCTCCCGTTGGTCGCTAGCTGTCGGTGGTGAGTCGTCGTTACGCCCTGCGACGCTGCCGATAGGTTCAGCGGCGTCTTTCCTTTAGAGGGGCGGGACGTTGTTTGCGACGGGGTCACAGAACAAGTGCTGCACCGCACAAAGCGGGCAACATTGCGCCAATCCAAGGGCGCGCCAGCCCTTGGCAGGTTCTTAGGGCAGAGCCCTAAGCGGGGCATG
>CAMNNQ010000030.1 GCA_946545645.1 uncultured Clostridia bacterium
TCAAGGAGAATTTGGGTAATATGACGGAAAGCTGGCAAGCAGATGATGTGCAGAGGCGTTAGCCGCGGGTCGTGCGGTGTTGCCATAATACGGAGGATTGATCTAAATGCCGAACAAGACCGAAATGCTTATTGCCAATATCGAAAAACTCATTGTCGGGAAGAGACCGACCATCGAAAAGGTGCTCGCTGCTATGCTCTGCGGAGGGCACGTACTGATCGAGGATGTTCCCGGAGTCGGCAAAACAAAGCTGGTCTCTGCCCTGGCAAGATCGGTGGAGGGAAAATTCAACCGCATCCAGCTTACACCCGATATCATGCCCTCGGATATAGTCGGCTTCTCAATGATAAACCCCGAGACCAGGGAGCTGGAATACAAACAGGGCGCAGCTGTCTGCAATTTCCTTCTGGCAGACGAGATAAACCGTGCCTCGCCTAAATCACAGTCCAGCCTGCTGGAGGTAATGGAGGAGCATCAGATCTCACTGGACAGCAAGACCTATGATCTCCCGGCTCCCTTTATGGTGCTGGCGACACAGAACCCTGTTGAGACTTACGGCACCTATCACCTTCCGGAGGCTCAGATGGACAGATTCCTGATGAAGATCTCAATGGGATACCCCTCCCCGGCCGAGGAGCTGGAGATCATCGACCGAGCCGAAGACGGCAGAGAGGAGCTGGGCTCCATTGACTCTGTTATGACAGTCGAGGATGTAAGAGTCATGATAGAAGAGGCCGGAAAGGTCAGAGCTGTCCCCGCTATAAAGCAGTATATAATCGACCTTGTCAACGCGACAAGAGCCTCAGAGTATGTCAAGCTGGGCGCATCTCCGCGAGGCAGCATAGCCCTGCTGAAGGCTTCAAAGGCTTATGCCTATGTCAAGGGCAGAGATTATGTAGTACCTGACGATGTAAAGGATATAATGATCAGCGTCCTTGCCCACAGGCTGATGCTCTCCCCCAAGGGTAAATCTGCTTTTGAGACCAACGAGGAAGCGCTTTCGCAGATAGCTCTTACAGTCGCTGCGCCGACAAACGGCGGTAACTGATATGAAAAGTCTTTTCGGATATATTTTCTGCATTGCCGTTGCTATCCTGATGGCAGTTATGATAGACGGCAGAGGCGGAGTTCTCATAGCGCTGACTCTCATCATCGGCCTGCTGGTCTCTGTGATCTATCAAAAATGGTTCACGAAAAAGGTGAGCCTGGAGATCTCGACAAAGCACAATCTCCTGGCTAAGGGAGATATTATCGAGGTAAAGCTGACCCTTACCAAGCTGAGCCGGCTTCCCTCCCCGATCTTTGAGACGGACCTTAAATGCTCCGGGCAGATCTCCGCCATCGACGGCACCGGACGGCGCTTCTCGCTTACTCCCGGCCAGCGCACAAGAACTGTCACCATAGAGCTCAAAGCCGACTATTCCGGCAAGGCATTCATAGAGCTGGAAAGATTCGAGATCGTGGATTTTCTCGGATTTACACATTTTATAGTCCCCTTTGACAGGAAAAAGCTCAGGCTGGATCTGAAAATCATGCCCAAAGTCCCGGACACGGGCACTCAGCTCGAGGTGATAAGAACTGTCACCGATAACATCGGCTTCGACGATTCCGAGGACGAGACCTCAGAGACCGCAATGGGCTCCACCGGCACCCCGGGCTACGACCACCGAAATTACGTTCCCGGAGACCCGCTGAAAAAGATCAACTGGAAGCTCTCCTCAAAACGAGGTATTTATATGGTAAGGCTGGACGAGCGGCTCGCGGTAACCAGCCAGGTGTTCATACTCGATCTGCCGATGCTCTCTGATATGTCCCAATACAGCTATAAACGCGCCGATATCATCATCGAAGGCGCTCTGGCTATGCTCTCTATGCTCTCGCAGCAAGGCCTGGAGACAGATATGTATTTCTTCACAGAAGGAAGCTGGCACTGCTTCCCTGTCAAGGCTCTGGGAGATGTCTATTCTCTCGCGGAGCTGCTGGCGGATAACCAGCCCTATATCAGCGAGCACAGGATCCCTCCGGAGGCTCTGAAGCACGGCACAGCGCTTTGCTTTACGAGCATTCGCGCAGAGGATCAGGCTCTCTCCGCCGAGCTCTCCTCTTTCGGAGGATTAGTATTCATCGTCTCGCAGGACAGCGGGTTCAGAGCCGGCTCCGGAGATATCTGGACCTGCTCGGAGGAGTTTGAATTCAAACATTTGAACTGATCTCAGGTGTATATATGAAATTAAAGCTGAATGAAAAAATCATCGATTTCCTGATGCGGTCTACCCTGCCGATAATGCTGGGAGGGATGATTGCCAATCTGGTCATCAAATGCTATTACTATGAGCGCGCCGAGCTTTATACCGTGCTTTATATCGCGGCCTCGGTGGGCTTGTTCTTGCTGTTCGATCAGCTCAGGAAGCGAAGATTTATAGGCCCGCTGATCTATATCGCACTGCTTGCGGGCTTCGGATTTCTGGCATCCCGGCTGATGAGCATGGCCTGGCAGGATTCACACATCGTCTTTACAGACTGGTTCTATCTGAACAGAGACACTGCGGGCTTTAACCTTGAATACTTCCTTGTTGTCTATCTCTTCGGAGGCTTTTTCCTGACCAGCATCATATACTACTTTACACAGGTGCGTTTCCGCAGCCTGGGGCTGATGCTCTGCCTGCTTTTCCCATTCGTGATTTACGCTAAGAGAGCAGATATCATGTCCGGATTTGAGATAGCTCTGCTCATTACGGTGTTCCTTGCGATAGTCGTTTATAACCGCCAGCAGCAGATACCGAAAAGCGTCCGGCCCATCAAGGATCTTTCCCTCTTTGTATCGTTAGCGCTCTTCGTCTCATTTGCGGGAGCAGTGGCTATGCTTCTGCCGAAGCCTACCATCCGTTCTGTCCTGGAGCGGGATTCCCACGCCTTTGATATCACCCCGATGAACAGCCCTGACGGGGATTATACACGCTATACCAGAGTATCCTCCGCCAGATACGGGACAAGCTATACCAACAAAGTCCTTTTCTACGCCGAGACCGATGCGGAGGACGATATATATTATCTCAAACGCCAGTCCTTCGACAACTTCTATGAGGAGATCTGGCATAACGACCGTGGTGCTGAAAAGTATACCAACTATGACTATTACAGCCGTGTCAACATCAACAGGCAGGATTATTACGACGCTCTTAAAGCCCTTGCCGAGACAGGCAATTATACCCAGTACGGTCTTGACCCGAAAATCTTTGACCTCCCCACTATGCAGCAGAAGAGCTTTCGGGTCTTTGATGAGAGCTTCAAGGGAGCTTATGTTCCCGCACCCTCCGGAGTCATCGCCAAGACCTTCAGCGAATCCATGAGCGCTCCCTACTATCTCTACGGCGACGGAGAGATCTCTGTAAAGAATGTCAACCGGGATTATGACTATACTGTCACCTTCTATCCCGAAACAAGCAGCTATATAAACTATGCCAGACGTCTTGAAATGACCGGAGAGGATTATTACACTATGCTGAAAGCCGCCTACGAGAAAGGCGACCTCACAGACGATACACTTATCGAACAGTATGTCCTGGCTCACGACAACTACACCTCAGACGTTGAATACACCGACAGGATGCGAGAGCTGGCTTTCCAAATCACCGACCAATACAGATCTGACTACGCAAAAGCCAACGCTATCTGCAAATATTTTGAAAACAACGGCTATGTTTACGACGATGCCTTTACCCCTGATAACACTTCTATCGATTATTTCATCTTCGAGGGGAAGACAGGTGTCTGCACCAGCTATGCGACGGCTATGACCATACTCGCCCGCATAGTCGGTCTGCCCGCAAGATATGTGGAAGGCTTTGCCGCCTATGAGCGCAACGAGAACAACGAGCTGGTCATCCGTGATTCCCATGCCCATGCTTATGTCGAAGTCTTCATCCCCGGCGCAGGATGGTGCGTGTTCGACCCGACAGTAGCCGGGTATGCCATTGACCGCTCCGGCAGCGACAGCTTCAGCTTCGCAAGCATCATGGATTACCTGAGCCGTGCGCTGGTATTCGTCGCAGTAGCGTTCTTTGCTTTTGTGATAATGATGATGGATCGTATCCTGGAGCTGGTGTTCAGGATCAGACAGCGGCATTTCAGCCCCGCAGATAAGATCGTAAGGCTCTATGCCAGGACAGTAAAGCTGCTGGAACACTCCGGCGGAGACAGTCTCGAAGCATACACTCCGAATATGCTCTGCGAATATTCGCTGGAAAAGAACACAGCCGATATAACCCCTATAGCCAGACTATTTGAACGAAGCTGCTTCGGAGGCTTTGCTCCCGAGGAGCAGGAATACGATACTGTATACGCTCATTACAAGAGTATATACAAGCAGCTCCGCAAACGTCCGCAGCCCCCGAAGGGACGGAGATCTCAAAAGCCTGCGGCAGCCGGGAACTGACTGCCTGCCTCACATAAAAAATGGCCGCAGAGAAGCCGAAAAAAGCCTCTCTGCGGTCTTGCTTTTGATTCAGAATTCAAACGACTCCGGAGCCGCTGTAAAGGAAGCGAAAACTGCCTTGGCTCCCTTGAAATAGAGCACCTGCGTATTTCCGTCGTCAGGGTCATACATACCTTTGAGGCTGGGGTATTTCTCCAGCATAGCGACCTTGACCTCCCTGCTGTCGTCATTGACGAGCTCGCCGGAGACTCTGACCCAGGTCCCCTCGCAGAAAGCACAGATCTCGGCCCTGGGATTTACAGCAAGCTGCTTTGAGACGGGCTTGACCTTTCCTGTCTGGATATAGAGCCTGCCGTCATAGAGAAGCACTGTACCGAAAGGCCTTACTCTCGGCTGGTCGCCTTCAACTGTTGCAAGATAATATGTCCCTGCCTTGTCAAGAAATTCAACTGCCTTGCTGATGTCTGCCATTGATCTTACCTCCTATAATCGTTTCGGCTGATCCGCCTGAGATCATTATAACACATTCTAAGGAAAAAGTAAAGACACACTGCTGAAAAAGCCGAAGGAGCACCAAAGCTCCGGGAAAAGTTTTTTAAAATGCACAGATCCGCCCCGCTCATTCGTATATATATTGAAGGGAAAAGAAAGGAGGGACGCTTATGGACAGAGAAAGAGCCGCCGGGATATACGTTCAGTATGCCGACACCGTTACCCGGGCTGCCTGGCATTACACCGGCAGCCTGCATACGGCTCAGGACTGCACCGAAGAAGCGTTCCTCCGCCTTCTTGAGCAGGAAGATATGGAGGAAGGTCGCATCCTCCCCTGGCTGATCCGGACAGCAGTAAATCTTGCAAAGGATACCCTTAAAGCTCACGAGCACAGCCGCACTGTCCCGCTGGAAGAGGCGGACGACCTTACTACCGACGATGAGCTGACACTGGAAGAGCGGGCGGCAATGAGAGCTATGCTCTCGCTTGACGGAAAATACCGTCTGCCGCTCTATCTGCATCTGGCACAGGGATACACTATCGCTGAAACGGCCGGGCTCATAGGCAAGGGCATAAACACCACTGCCTCGCTGATACGCCGCGGAAAGAAGCTATTGCAGAAAGCCTGCGAAAAGGAGGGGTAATATATGAGGAGCAACAATGTTTTTGAATGTTATAAAAGCGGGATAAACAAGCTGCACGCACGCAGCGGGCTCTTTGAAGGAACAGAGCTTCCTGACAGGCTGACGGCCCAAAGTCTGCCGACGGTCGCTGTCAGGCCGAGATACGGCGTATATATCGCGGCAGCGGTCATACTTGCATTAGCAGCCGCCGGGACTGTTATCATCAGCCGGAATATCCGCACCGACAGCAGCAGAGCCGGAACTGCCCCGGGAGCCAATGATATTGAGACCGGGTCAGGCATAGGCTCTGTTGCGACAGACGAACCTCAATTTGTCGGTATCGTCAGCGCTTACCGGGTACACGACCTTAACCGACATCAGCTTATCGCTGAATACTTCAGGAGAGAGCCCTCAAACAAGGCGGAATCGGATAAGCTCTCCTCTAAGATGAATTCTGAGCTGGAGGAGCTCCAGACAGCCGAAGCACAGGCTCTTGCCGTCGGAGACACCGAAGCAGCATCCAAAGCCTCAGAAGAAAAAAGATCGGCCGAGAGCCGGTACCGCCAGCTAATAGCTGATAAAAGGTCTGAGCTGCGCATCGAGATACAAAAAAAGATCGAAGCCGAAACGGAGCATTGTACTGCGGCGATCATAGAGCTGCAAAAAAGAGGCAGCGGGATCATCCCGCTCAGCGCTTTCAGATATGAGGGCGAGGACACCGTTTATCTGACCGTTTACAACGGGATGCCTCACGGCTCTGAGCTGTCCGGGCATATCAAGCTCTATAAAGACGATACGGGCGAGATCTATGACGAATGCAGCATAGGCCCTGATGAACTCAACCCGAGGAAACTTTCCCTTACCCCCGGAAGGATAACAACGATCAGCATCGTTCCTCACAAAGAACTTGACGCTGTTCTCTGCGTTAAGCTGGGAGGAAGCGAAGCAGCACAGTTCAGATATGATTTTTCAGATATCATGAGCTCACCGGCCCGCAGGAAGATAAACGAGTTTTACAGCGACACGGCCTGGTCGAAGCCATACGCCGCAGCAGTACTGACAGGCGACACCGACCCTACGGCTCCGAAGCTGGATCTTGAAGCTGCTAGGGAGATCATCGCACGCTGCAAGGATTTTGATGCGATAGCCAATGAGTTTTCGGAGTATCAGCCATACCCGGACGAGGCAGGCGGCAGTGGCATTAGCCATATCATTTACGGAACAGCAGCAACAGGACGTATAAGCGTTATGCTGGAGCAGAAGACGGTCTTCTACTCTGTCTGCGACGAAGACGGCTCGGAATTATCCGGCGAGACACTATTTCAGGGATAAAAAAGCGGCGCTCACTCCTTCACGGAGCCGAGCGCCAAAAACAGAATTTATAAAAGGGAGAAACCAACCAGCGTTTTTATGACAGCTCCGGGCTGCTGCCCTTGCTGTAACTACATCATACCATACCAATCTTTTCAAAATCTTTGCAGATCCGGCCGTTCTGTTGAATTTTTTTACTATTCTGCGTTTTGCACAATCAGATATCGCTATTCCGCATTACAGCCGTCGATATTGACTTCATTCTTAGAAAACAAACGGTATATCCCCGCCCAAGGGCAGGTGATATACCGTTTGTTTTCAGTTTTACTATCCCTGTCGGGGATGTCAGGCATCTGTCAGCTTCAGATCCTTGATCTTTCTAAGGCCGAAAGCATTTATCGCCGCAGTAAAGGACACTGTCAGGGCAACACCTATAAGCCAGCCCAGCAGGAAAGGTGTTCTCAGGAACTGGAGGTGCGGCATCTCGATAAAGCGCATTACGATATAGCCCATCAGCGCTCCGACAGCGACACCGAGGATATTTCCGATGACAGTCGTTACGATAGTCTCCCGGTTAAGGTAGTTTTTGGCTTCCTTGACTGTGAAACCGTTGATACGCATTACCGTCAGCTCGCGCTGCTTGGAATTCACATACATCTTTGTGATATTCAGCAGGATGAAATATGCCATGAGCCCGGCGACAGCCAGCATCAGCAGAGCGACCTTGGTGAAGACTCCTGTCACAAAGCTGAGCCTTTCCTTTTCATCGGCGGTCGCTTCCAGCTTTTCAAAGCCCTCAACGCTCTCCAGCTTTTCCAGCAGGCCCGCTCTGTCAGCACCGTTCAGCAGGATGAAATAGGTATTCTTTTTGGGCGCCTCGTGGAAAAACTTTTCAAATGCGCTCTCGCTCATTACCATATTTCTTGCGCAGTAGTTATTGAACACACCTGCGACCTTAACATCGAAAGGATCCATTGTCTCATCGTAGATGATGATCTCATCGCCCTTGTTCTTGCCGGAGGATTCAGCGGTCCTGCACTGGATGAATACACCGTCTCCGTCGGCGGGGATAGTATTATCGGTCTTCCATTCCCTGAAGCTGTAGAATTCCTCCAGCTTGGAGATATCTCCGCAGATAAGGTCGGTATACTCCATATCGTTTCCCGCTCTGAAAGCGCGGTATCCGGACGAAACAGCGATATACTTTGCTCCGGATCCACTCAGGATCTTTTCTATATCCTGAGCTGCTGTATCGGAAGCATCCGGGTTGAAGGTCAGCTTCTCGTCATACTTTATGATCTCGCCATACTGCTTGTCGATGATACCCGGAGCATTGTTTCTCATAGTAAAGCCTGTTACCAGCAGAGCGCAGCATCCGGCAATGCTGACAGTCGTTACGATGACCCTTCCGAGATCGGAGCGCATATTCCTGAATATGAGCCTTGTATAAAGGCTGCCGGACTTCCCGCCCTCCTTTGAGCTTGCCTTCGGCTGTTTCTCTCTCATAAGATCCATGGCTGTTGATCTCATCAGGCTCATGCAGGATAGAGTTACAGCAGCGACAGCCAGCGCAACAGCCAGACCGATGCCGGCGAGAGATGTCCCTATCAGTATCTTTGCAGGCATCTGCCCGATGACGTACATATTCTTATACGATGTCAGGATAACGCCCTGGATAATGAAAAAGCCTACTATTATACCTATCAGAGCGCCGACGACAGTTGCACTGATACCGAAGACCAAATATTTGCCCAGGACTTCCCTGTTGAAAAAGCCCAGCGCTTTTGTTGCACCGACCAGCTTTCTCTGCTCGTTTACTATACGCCCGATAGTGGTATAGATGACCAGCGCAGCGATGACAACGAAGAAGAGGGAGAAAGTGATGCTAAGGCTTGAAATGCTGTCTGAGGAGAGGGAAAGGTGCGTATATCCGGCGTTGGATTCGATATTGAAGATGAACCATCTGCAATCCCTGATTCCGGAGAGCTCCTTTTTCGCATCTTCCAGTTTAGCGAGATTTGCTTCATACTCCGCAAGACCGTCGTTATATTTTTTCTCGCTTGCCTCATATTCTGCAAGGCCTTCGCTGTATTTCTTTTCGCCTGTTTCAAGATCTTCCTTGGCCTTTTTCAGCTTCTCGACTCCGGCATTATACTGCGCCAGATTTTTTTCATATTCATTCTTACCCTCTGCGGCCTTTGCCTTGATCTCCTCTATCTGCTCCGGGGGCAGATCTTCCATAGCTTTGAGATTGCCTTTCTCGGCATCGTCCAGAAAGAGCTTTACAGCATCCAGCAAGGCCTTGGTATCGGAGAGCTTTTCTTCATTTTCCTCGATAGTTTTACGGCTCTCGTCCAGTATTATTCTGCTGATCCTGAGCTTAGCGCTGCCTTCGTCCAGCTTTTCCTTTGCTTCATCGATCTCTTTTTTTGCATCATCCAGCTTTTTCTGATTTTCGTCGATCCTAGCCTGACTTATTTCCTTGAATTCCTTTGTCCGGGCAGCAGCTCTTTCCTCGGCGAGCTTTTCCAGCCTTTCTGTCGCTGAATCGACTTTCTTCAGATATTCCGGGCTGAAGCGGTTGAGTCCTTCGGTCTCCTTGAGCAGGATCTCGGCTCTCATATAGCAGCCATCCAGCTTTTCCAGGTCAAAAGCTTCGGGTGTTACTATGATATATCTGTTGCCGGGAGCAATTTCAGGCGTTGACAGGTGGTCGGGATGGAGGATGATACCTGTTATCTTATAATCTGTCCCCTTCATGAACTCAGGAATGCCGCCCTTATCGCTGCAGGCTTTAAGCGGATCCCCGACCTTATAGCCCATCTTTTCTGCTATCGACTGTTCAACGGCGCACTCGTCAGGCGCTTTCGGGAGGCTTCCCTCAACTATCTTCGCAGTATTGACTCTTTCGGTATCTGAAACGATATTTACCGTCTGGAACTGTCTTCCGTTACGGAGCCTGGCGTTTGTAAAGAATATCCCCTCGGCATCCCTGACACCGCTGTCGCTTTTCAGCGCTTCGATATCAGCATCGGTCATAAGGAGAGTTGAGGTTATCTCGAGATCCCGGAAACGGTTTTCCTCATAAAAATCATTTCCGGCCTTTCTCATGGAATAAGCCGCATAGCAGATACCGAGATACGCTGCTGCCGCCATACCTGCGATAAATATGATCGAGATCCAGGAAAGTATATTCTTTTTGACGTTACGCAACGAATCCTTGATCTGTGTTTTTTTCATCGTATACTTTACCCCTTTCTCGCCTTACCAAACCAGGTCTTCGGCGTGAAGCGGGTGCATATTTTTCTTTATTGAAGCGATCTTTCCGTTGCGGACCTTAACGACACGGTCTGCCATTTTTGCGATCTCGACGTTATGGGTCACCATCATAACGGTCGTGCCCTGTGTCTTGACGATCTCCTCTATCGTATGGAGGACTTCGATACTGGTGGTATAATCCAGCGCTGCGGTCGGCTCGTCAGCAAGTATCAGCTTAGGCTTCTTTACTATTGCTCTGGCGATAGAAACTCGCTGCTGCTGGCCGCCGGACATCTGCCCGGGATAGTTGTTCTCACGCTGAGACATATTGACCTTTGCGAGAGCTTCTCTGGAATCCATATGGTCGGGGACAAGCTCTGCGATGAACTCTACATTTTCCAGCGCAGTAAGGTTAGGCATCAGATTATAAGCCTGGAAGATATAGCCGATATATTCCCGGCGGTATTTTGTCAGGTCGGCATCGGAGGGATGTGAAAAATCCTTGCCCTCGATGGTAAGCTCGCCGCTGGTCAGGAAATCCATTCCGCCGACAATATTCATCATAGTTGATTTGCCGCAGCCGGACTCACCCAGCACAACGATAAACTCATTCTTATAGATATCGAGGTTGACGCCCTTGAGCACTTTAAGGGTCGTATCTCCCGTCTGATACTCTTTGGTGATATTGCGAAGAGTAGCCAGGACCTCTTTTTTCTCTTCAAGATCAACTATTAGCCCTTTCTCGTCGATCGTGATAGCGGCAAGGGAGGCCATACGCTCGCAGAGCTGCATATCCTCGGCATCGAAAAAACCTCCGTCCAGCTTATTGACGATCTGCACACATCCGATGACATCGTGCATATTGTTCAGCGGAACACAAATCATAGTTCTGGTACTGAGACCGTTATCGTCAAACACTGTTCCGTCAAAGCGGTCATCGGCAGCAGCGTCCGAAACAAACACAGATTTTCCGGTCTTAGTCACGAGGCCCTCTATACCGAACCCGTTTTCGATGCTGATATTGGAGATGTCGGCAGGGCCGATATGGAATACGGGAGACAGCCTGTCTGTCTTCGGGTCGAGCATCCATATCGCACCGGCTTCGCTGTTGAGAGCTTTGACGATGATCTCCAGGCTTCCGGAGAGAGCCTCCTCAAGATTATCGACTTTCAGAAGCTGAGCCATGATATCCCAGGATGCTTTTGTATAGCGTTTGCTTTCTGCCATATTGATTTATCCTCCTTGCAGTCGCAGACTGCCGCATTGTTCTTATGAGCGGGATCTTTATCCCGGCAGCCTGTCAGCCGATAACGACGGCCTTTTTCATTGTAAGGATATTCTGCCCGTCCTTACGGTCATAGCTGACTTCATCCATATAAGTCTTGGTGATAAATATCCCCATACCGCCTTTTTTTGCCTCTCTGAGAGGGCGGTTTCTGACCGGATCCGGTTTGGAAAGCGGGTCAAAGGGGACTCCCTTGTCAATAAACCGCAGCATAACGACAACAGGCCCGCCGCTGACATCAAGAATGATAGTAGCGGGACCTGTTTCGGGATAATAAGCATAGCTTGCAACATTGATAAAGATCTCTTCTGTGCAGAGCTTTATCTTGAACAGATCAGCCTGGCTGCATCCTGCTTCTTCCAGAGCTGAGACTACGAAAGAAAGCACATCGTTAAGGTTTTCTTTTACAGCTTCTATTTCAAGTTTTTTCATATCATATCACAGTCAGGATATCTACAAATCCTGTTATATTGAAAATATCCTTTACATCATCGCAGGCATTTATGACCGTCATCTTGCCCTGCTCTGCCATTATCTGAGCTGCGCCGAAAAGTGCGCGGAGGCCTGAGCTGGAAATATAATTCATCTTTTCGGCGTCTATCACGAGATCAGTGATCCCTTCAAGGCAGGTCTCGAATTCTTTTTCAAGCTCCGGGGCTGTATTTGTATTGAGCTCACCGTCGATAGCAACGGTCAGCTTTGCACCCTCCTGTGTTTTGGTAATAGTCACGATCGCATTCCTCCTAGAACTGAATAAATATGATTACTGATGCGAGATCCCGCATCCTTTAATAACATATTATACCACATCTCTGTAAAAAAATCAATAACCTAAACGGTGAAGCAGATACACCTGCTGCATCAGGATGAATATGAAGCTCATATATCTTCCTGACCGAAGCAGTTTTCTTCGTCCTGCCTGTAGAAATAAGGAAGCGGATGTCTGAACAGCAGGAGAGGTTTGACTATTTTCCCGATATGTGATATGATATATTTGAATAATCACATTGATGAACAGGTGATCCTATGGAACTGATACAAGCGACCGACAAGGTATGGTACTCCCCTTTTGAAAAAGAACGCGACCGCCCTATCCTCGGATACATCAAAGGGGACAACTGGAGCCTTGCCGTTGATGCCGGGCACTCCAAGGCACATACAGAGCAATTCTATTCCGCCCTGGAAGCAGCCGGGCTTCCGCTGCCGAAGCTGACAGTGCTTACCCACTCTCATTGGGATCACACCTTCGGGATGCACGCGACAAGCGGGCTGTGTATCGCAAATCAACTGACCGCCGCTTATCTCAGAGGGTATAAAGAAAGAACGGAGCGCGAAGGAACCGGCTGGTTCTTCGGGCTAGATGAATGTATCCGGAACAAATACGCTGACTGTCAGCCTGTTATCGTAACGCTCCCGGACATTGTCTTTTCAGGAGAAATGTCGCTGGACCCGGGGAGCTGCCCCATCAGGCTCTTGCAGACAGAAGCGCCTCACTCGGATGACTCCACTCTTGTTTATGCTGAAAATGAGAAGGTGCTGTTTCTCGGAGACTCATGCAGCGGTAGATTCCCGACATGGGTCAGGGACAGAGTTTTATGCAGCAGGCTGGCAGAGACCGTCTCCCGGCTGGATGCAAAGCTCTGCCTTGACAGCCACTGGACCCCGCAGACAAAGCAGGAGATACTCGACGATCTCAGATCATTTAAAGAGGGAACATGATGCAGAACGAAACTATTATTTCAGACAACAGGTCATACACCGTCTGCACTGACGATGCGCCTCAATATCTGCTGATACAGCCCGCAGATAAACGTGAGCTCGGACACATCGATGCAGAAGTCGGACACATCAAACAGCTTACGGACAAGCCCTTCCTGTTCGCAGCCTTTGAAGTCACCGATTGGAACAGCGAGCTTTCCCCTTGGGAAGCTCCGCCGGTATTCGGGAATGAGGCCTTCGGCAGCGGCGCCGGGGAAACTGCCGCATATATTGAGCAGAAGCTGCTCCCGGATATTATCAGGCGGTATTCATTAAAGGAAGATATCCCCGTTGTTCTGGGCGGGTATTCTCTTGCCGGGCTGTTTGCACTGTGGGCGGGATACACTTCGGAAAGATTCGCTGCTGTCGCAGGGGTCTCGCCCTCGGTATGGTTTCCGGGTTGGCAGGATTTTATTTCCGGGCGCTCACCAAAAGCGAAAAGAATATACCTGAGCCTCGGCAGAAAAGAGGAAAAAGTCCGCAATCAGGTCATGGCAGCGGTCGGTGATAATATCCGCAGACAATATGAGATTCTGAGATCCCGCGGCTTCGATGTCACTCTCGAATGGAACGACGGCAATCACTTCACAGAGCCGGATCTAAGGACCGCAAAAGGCTTCGCGCGGTGTATAGAACAGAACTGATAAAGGAGGAAGACCATGACAGAACAAATCGGAAATATAACAAGGCCGGCGGGAAGAAAGCGCTTATTTTTCATCCCCGTCCTGATAATAATATGTTTCGGCTTTCTGCTTTCCGGGTGCAGCAATAATGACAGCAGTCCGTCTTCCGGCGAAGACAGCAATACTGCACCTGATCCCGGATATATTGAAAAGGCCGTCGAAGAGATCGCAGTAGACTACGGCAGCTACGGAGAAGAAGCAAAGGACAGGATCGACACGCTGCTTGAAAACATCTCCTCCGCCGATGCGAACACCGGGAAGCGCTGGAAACAGATCATGGGAATCTGGAGATCTTACGGCGAGCCTGGGCAGCCGCTCAACTATGACATCCTGCCTAACGGTCTGCCAGACACCGATGAGCTTTGCATAGTAGTTCTCGGCTTTCAGCTTGAACCAGACGGGAGCATGAAGGATGAGCTGATCCAGCGTCTTGCCGTCGCTCTAAACAGCGCAAAAAAGTACCCCAAGGCATATATCGTCTGCACAGGAGGCGGCACAGCATCGGATAACAGTTCTGCATCCGAAGCTGGGAAAATGGCAGAATGGCTTGCAGAGAAAGGCATTGATAAAAGCCGCATAATAGTCGAGGACAACTCCATAACCACAGCTCAGAACGCGATCTTCACTTATGACATCCTGACCTCTCTTTACCCTTCGGTCAAAAAGCTGGCCATTGTTTCAAGCGACTATCACATCGCAACGGGAGAGCTCCTCTTCAAGGCGGAAGCTATCCTGAGATCCAATGCACCGGGCAACGAGAAGCTGGAAGTCATCAGCAACGCGGCATGGAAAGCTCCCTCGGGAGCGCTTTCCTCAATGTTTCAGGCAGGAGCGCTGATCGAGCTGTTCGGTGACGTAAAAACAGCATTTGACATCTATTACGACAACTATGACATCCACAGCCTTCCGCCGCTGCACTGAAGCCTGATTACATTATCTATAACATACATATCAACGAAGAAAAGAGGGAGCCGAATGGATACTATCGAAGCAATAATGACCCGCCGCAGCACCCGCAGATTTATACATAAGCCCGTTGAAAGGGATAAACTCGGTAAAATAATCGAAGCAGGGCGGTATGCTCCAAGCGGAGGCAACAGCCAAACCTGCCACTTCATTGTTGTCAGAAGCAAACAGGTCCTGGAAAAGCTGGCTGAGCTCGCTGAAAAAGGCTTCGCCCAAATGGAGATCACCGAGAAGACATACCGCTCCTTGGCAAATTCTATCCGGATGTCTAAAAAAGGAGGGTATGTATTTCACTACGATCCGGATTGCCTTATAATTGTTGCAAATCAGAAAGACTACGGAAACAATATAGCCGATACAGCCTGTGCACTTGAAAATATGATGATCGCGGCCAACGAGCTCGGCCTTGGAAGTGTCTGGATCAATCAGCTCAAATGGCTGAACGAGGATAAGGCGCTCCTTGAATATGAGCGAGCTCTCGGGCTCAAAGAAAACGAAAGGGTCTACGGTGCGCTTGCCCTGGGCTACCCCGATACGGAGGACGGACTTCCCTGCAGAGTGCCGCTGAGCCGTACCGGAAATGAAGTAACGTATATAGACCGATAGGAGCTGCCGTCCGGCAGCTTTTTTTCGTAAAGAGATGAATATACAGCGATAGAGACACAAAAAATCCCGTAGATCATAAATCTACGGGATTTGTGGCGCCACGAGCCCATCACCATCCGAACACCCTACCCTCAAAAGAGGGATATCTCAGGCACCGTCTCTGAAATTGAAGCTCACCGCGAGCTTGTTGTCGTACACTATTATGGAGTTGATGAACGTATCAACAAGGATGCGCTTGTTGTCGTCGTTCGTGAGGTCGAGAGTTTTCAGCGTCTTCAGCCAAAGCACCACCTGATCACGGGTAAGTATCTCATCGTGGAGCTGCTCCTTCATGATGTCAAGCTCCAGCTTTTCTTTCTGTGCTTCAAGCTCCTCCAAACGGGCTTTTGTCGATTTAGTCAGTATCCCCGCCTGCATTGCGTTGAGCATATTCACAATACCCTTATCTATCTCCGCAAGCTGCTTTTGAAGCAGCGGTATCGCGGAGTTTTCTTCTTTCTGAACCTCCATGACTTTGTCTGCGATCCTCTCTATCATATCTTCTGTGAACTTCTCGTCCATTAACTTTTGAAATACCAGCTTCTCTGCCAGGTCTTTCCTCAGCGACGGTCTGTGACACCCGAGCCGCTTTTTCACATTCGCACACTTGTAGTAATTATAGACTGTACCCTTGCGGCTCGTTCCGCTTTCGCCTACCATAAACGCACCGCAGTCCGAGCATACCATTTTACTTGAAAGGAAGTATTCGTGCTTCGCCTTGAACCTTGAACGCGAGATCTGATTCTTGTTCAATCGCCTTTGTACCGCCTCAAAAAGCTCGTCGGATACTATTCTCGGCACACCGTTTTCTATCTTAATATCACGGTAGCAATAATGACCGCGATATTTCGTGTTCCTGAGAAATGCCGTTGTATTTGTCTTATTCATTGGTTTTCCGTAAGAGCTCTTTACGCCCTTGCTGTTCAGGTATTCGTAGATGTCTTTCACCATTTTACCCGAGGCATACATCTCAAATGCGTCCTTGACAAACGGAGCAGTTGTCGGATCAAGCTGATAATGCTTCGTCTCGTCGATAATATAACCGACAGGTATGGGGCTGCCGTTATACTGACATTTGAGAGCGTTTTCAGTCAGTCCGCGTATTACTTTCTCGGATAATTCTGCGCTGTAATACTCCGCATAGCCCTCAAGCACTGATTCAAGAATTATCCCCTCTGCGCCCTCGGAGATCACCTCCGTTGCAGAAACGACCTTCACTCCGTTACGTCGGAGTATTGATTTGTAATGCGCGGAATCGTATCTGTTCCTTGCAAAGCGGTCCAGTTTCCAGACTATGATAATGTCAAATCCGCCCTTTGCGCTGTCCTTTATCATCTGCTGAAACTGCGGTCTGTTGTCGGTCTTGGCTGACATAGCTCTGTCGATATAGCTGCCGACAATGAGGTATTCCTGCTTCTGTGCAAACTCCTTGCACTCTCGGAGCTGACCGTCGATGCTTTCCTCACGCTGGTGGTCACAGGAATAACGTGCGTAGATAACTGCCTTCATTTTGTTCCCTCCTCTTTTTTTAAAATGCGGTATCGCCCGCCCTATCCCGCGGAGAAATCAGCCTGACTTCTGACTTGCCTCGCACTCACATTATACCACATTTTTAAGCCTTTGTCAACGCTTTAAAGTGTTAAATCGTTTTGCTTTATACAGCTTTATCTTTTTCCTTTTCAGAGTCATTTTCAGACGCATCGAGGTAACCTGTTTTTGATTCGATCTGACGATCCGAATTCTCTTCAAGGAATTTTCTGTATGCTTCCCTGCCCTCATCGGTATCGAAATACGCTCTGATAACAGGCAGAAAGCTGATTGCTAAAGCCCTTATCTGTTGTCCACTTGGTTGTTTTTTCTGCATCCTTTTTGACCCTGCCGCGGCAAACGGCAGGTATGCACGGAGACGACGATGCAGGGTTTTTGATCGACAAAAAGCGTACTTATTTGGCTAAGCTTGATGGTCTGCGCGGTTCACCCAAGAGGCGAAACGGATCCCCGTGCAGAGTTCTTTTCACATTGGACTCACCTCATTCCCCTGCTATGAATGTTAAATCAAAGCTGCTTCAGGCAATTAGGCAGCTTGGCTTTTTTCATTTGAATCAGGAATGTTATCAGATACTGTTTGCACCCTTACGCTGTTCCTGTAAATGTTTCAGATGCTCAACAAATCCCTTGTTTCTTTTTTATATCTGCTTGTCGGAACGCTGCCGCGATATTTTTACCTCGACAGCGGGTAATAAAACATAGAGATCACCCCTCATATTTTTTCAACAGTATCAGTTTTGAACTTTGGTACAGGTACGAACTTTCCCGATTTTGTTCCCTTGCTGTCTGAACTCTTTGCTCTTATCGTTCCTGTTTGGCATTTTGCAGGCAGTTTCAGATATTTACATAACTGTTTTGATCGTTAGTTTCATCGGTAAGGGCAACGGGTCCCCTTACCGTCCGATCAGCAGCTGTCGAGCAGTTGATTAGAAGAAAGTGGAAAAGTATGCACCACTTTCTATACTTGCTACTATATGACAAATATTTCCACATTGCTTAACCACATGAAACAATGCATTTATGCACAAATACGACGGCTGACAGATCATTACAGCACTTGAATTCTCCAGCTATCAGCATAGCCTGAATATCTTTGCATATTGAGTTCAGAAAAGTATGAGAACTTTTGTTCGCAAGGGTCATTATATCATAAGAACGTTTGTTTGTCAATAGATTTTGGAACATTTGTTTTGAATTATTTGCTTGAGGTTTGTATCCATATTGAAGGTGAACTTCGGTATTTTATCTGTCGGAATAAAGGAGTACGGAGTATCACTGATTAGCTAAGTAAATAATATGTCTTGCAAATATCTGCTGTTCATGATAGAATAGATTTGGCCTTAGTTTATCGACTATGAGGTAAATGACAGAAATGAACAGCATTGTAAAGAATAACGACCTAATCTTCTGTATGAAATAATACACGATCCTGAATTGCTCGAAGTAAAGTGTTTCGGGCAGTTTATTATTTTTGTAATTTGATGTAATATGTGAGGATAAAAGTTGCCTATATAAATGAGAGTATAATTTAAGGACTGGTTCTTATGGACGATAACAGAATTATAAAGCTTTATTTTATGCGAGATGAAAACGCACTGAAAGAAACTGAAAACAAATACGGGGCGTACTGTCGTTATATTGCAGATAACATCCTCTGCTCATACGAGGACAGCAGAGAATGTACCAATGATGCCTTGATCGAGGTATGGAACAGGATTCCTCCGGACAAACCCCATAGCTTAAAGTCGTATATTGGGTGCATTACCAGGCATATCGCGCTGAACCGTATAAAAGCTATGAAAGCAATAAAACGAGGCGGAGGTTCAATAACAGAGACCCTTGACGAGCTTAAAGAATGCGTGTCCGACTGTTCTGTTGAACATGAGCTTGATACAAAGGAAATGAAGAAATGTATAGACGGTTTTTTAAAGGGGCTCGATGTTAAGTCAAGAAAAATATTTGTGAAACGCTACTGGTATCTCTGTTCGTCGGCACAGATCTCAAGGGAAATGGGAATGACAGAAAATGCTGTAAATGTAATGCTTCACAGACTGCGCAGCAGACTTAAAACTTATCTTGAAGGTGAGGGATTTGAGCTATGAATGAAGAAATGATATTTGAAATGATAGGCTGTATTGATGATAAATATGTGCTCGAGGCTGCTCCTAAGCTGTTGGTCAACAGTCATATAAGACGGCGCATCATTACCGCGCTCATAGCCGCAGTCATAGCGATATCACTGTTGACTGTCGGTGCGGCAGCTGCCTATTATTTTATGAGCCACAGAGAGGGAGTGAGGCAGTTTTATACCGAGAGCGGTACGCAAGCTCTTGAAAGCGGAGGATATATGATCGGGGAATTATCCGAGAACGAGCATTTTCGGATCACGCTGGACAGCTTTATTTCGGATGATTACCGAGCCTTTCCGATAATAACTGTTGAAACGCTTGATGCCGAAGCTGTAAAATATTTACAGCAGAACCTGCTCCTCGAAGGTGTTCTGACGTATGCCGACACCGGAGAAACAGCGGCAGAATATATAAGCTTTCTCGGAACTAATGAATACAAGAACAATATTCCTCTAACCATAAGAGGCAGTATTCTCTTTCATTACGGCAGCAACAATATCGACAGAAACAGACAACTCATTATGAGCTTTAGAACAGCTGAGTACGATCTGAACGGAGAGAGAAACGATAATGATGATTTGCTGGAGGGCATATCCTTTGCTTTGCCGAGAGCAGTGAGCTTAAGAAATATAAGGCTGTTTTCCGAGGACGGTACGGAGGCTTATGTATCCGAGATAGGCCTTGCGGCGATGGTCCCTGCGGAGAACATAGAAAACTGGCAATACCAAATAAGATGGAAGGACGGAAGCATATCCGACCCTTGGCATAAGTATCTTGGCGGCGAGGGAACCGGATTGTATCTTGACGGTGAGGATAATGGAGTGCTTATCAATTTTATGAGTTTGATAGACCCTGATAAGATAGAAACGCTAACATTGGGCGGCGTCGAGTTTAAACGGAGGTAAAGGCTGTGAAAAGACTGTTTATCCTTATCATCGCTTTTATGCTTTCAGGCTGCGGTGACGCACAGCCGCTTGTTGACAGCGGCTTGAGCGAAAGCGTTTCAGCCGATCAATCTGACAGCAGCATATCGTCAGGAAACAATGACCGAGTGCTCCCCGACTGGTCTAACTGGATGAACGGCGGCTTCAGCTATCCGGGAATGGCGGTCAACCTGTTTGAGTCCTCCGATCCCACCCTGCCCGTTACCGACAAAACACATATGCCGGACGGAAAGATAAAAATATATATCGGATATAATATCGGATCGGGAGAAAAGTTTAACGACGATGCTATTATGACCACATTCGTTTCGGTGAACGGGGAGCTCTGTGATTTCACCCTTGACGGTGCGGCAAGCGACAAAGGTATTCTTGTAAAGGAAGCGCCAGTTAATAAGGATATTGTCGAGGAGCTTACTGTTTCCGATCACTCTTTAACAGTGGGAGAGAATGAGATAGCCGTTATGCTGGCAGCATATTTTCCGCAGACAGGTCACAGCCAAGTAATACAGATAAACAGGCGCTTTATCTCTGATGCCGAAGCCGCGAAGTCAGACAAGCCCACCACGGCGGAGCGCTATCCCGAGCAGATCGAGTACACCGACAACAGCGATCCGTCTGCCCTTAGAGAGTCGAATAATTATATATTCAAGCAGCTGCGTTTCGAGGCCGAAAGACTCTGCTCTTATGTTAAGGCAGGCACAGAGATAGGCTTTCATTTTGTAAATTCAAACGTGGTCGGTAACAACGGCGTGAAACGCGATATACTGTATACCGTGCTTGAAAACGGCAGGCCAATTAAGCTTTGGAATGGCCTTGAATATGCAGCCGTGAGTGCAGAACAGGAGGACTATGCGTTGGATATACCTGTTACTGTGCTTGAAGCTGCGGAAAAATATACCCATCTGACGGTATGTATATTTGATTTGAATGACGAGGGCAGAGCAATATCCTATGAGCATCTTTTCTACACAGAGGCTTAAAATGAGAAGGCTATGGCTTGCTGTATCCTTGTGTCTTTCGGTGCTTATCGGCTGTGCATTATTTGGCAGGCTCTCGGACAATACAATGGCAGAAGAGCAAAATATGCTCGGCGGGATAGGCCTCATAAGCACAACAAGCCGTTCAAGAAGCGTTATTTACCCTAAGCTCTACGATAAGAGGAACGTGTATTTTGACATTCAGGACGGTATGACAAATGAGTTTTACTCAATGGATATTAATTCCGGTGATATACGCCCTGTTTGCAGCAGACCTCTATGCAGCCACAACTCGCCAAGCTGTCCTCTTTCAAGGCTGTACAAAACCGGCTTCCTTTCGTATTTTGCCGTTGATGACAGCTTATATTATTATGAAAAGGCCGATGATAAACTCTTTTTGTATGAGTGGGATATTATGTCGGACAATGATAAAAAGGTCTGTGAATTTTCCGCAGAATTAACGATCACGGACGAGCAAGGAACAAAGGTCAAGGTCGAAACGGGTATTAACTGCGTAGAGCGTATAAATACCGATACGCTGTTTGTTCACAGCGGTATGACGGGGTATGTATTCAATAATGACTTTGAGTTGATATGCCGATTTGACTGCGGTAGCGGCATTGAATTTGCATTTACGCAGGACAGTATCTATTATATGCAGGGTGCTGATTTTTGCAGATATTCTCTAAAAGACAATAAGCTATATGATAAGATACTCGAAACTGCCGGCGAGACATCTGTGCCAAGCTCATACAGCTATTACGGCTATAACGGCAATCTATGGTTCTTTTGCGGTGAACGTATTTGCACATATTTTCCCGATGAAAAGAAGATTAGTGAGGTAATAAACGCTATGCCGCCCATGGGCTTTAAAATACTCGGCAACAGCCTTTATTACTGCGACGAGCAGGGCAACGTTTGCGTCTTAGAACTTCAAAGCGGCAGATCGGAGACCGTCAAAGGACTGAGTGTTATCCCAACAGACGAGATAAACGGCAGGTTGCTTATTTACACCGATGACGGCTATGAGTTTTGGGGCGATGAATGAGATGAAATCTGAGCTTAAAAAGCTGCTTTGGCGCAGGGAGAGCCTGATACTGCTTTTTCTCCTTGTGGGGTATCTGATCTTTTTTACTGCAAGGATAGACAGGGGCGGAACATATACCGATGTTAACACAAGTATGCAAGGCTTTGAAGCACATCAGGCCGAAATGACAGATACAGTCTTGGCACTACGGGAAAGAGCCGAGGCCGCACCTACTGACTATATTAGGACAGATTATGAGAAAGCATATAACAGCTACAACGTGAAATATGAGTTCGAGCCGATCGATACAGTTGCCGTACAAAGCGGACTGACGCTCTGTTCTCTCAGCGAGATAAATATAGCCTTCCTGCTTTTAGTTATCTCGCTTGTCAGCCCTGTTATAGCAAGAGAACACGAATGCGGAATGTATCAGCTTTTATATACGACTAAAGGCGGAAGGGCAAGACTTTTTAGGCAAAAGCTTGCAGCCGCATTTGTATTGGTCTGCCTAATATCTGTAGTTTTTACGTTTAGCATTTTTATATGTATATGGCAAAGGCGGGGGCTGAGCTTTAGTGCGCTGTCAGCTCCGCTGCAAAGCATGGAGATGTTTTACTTGTGCCCGTTTAGGCTGAATATACTTTTGTATCTTTTGCTGCTATGCGCAGTAAGGATCATGAGCGCTATGATAGCCGTCGGGCTTATTTTCCTGCTTTCGACGGTATTTAAAAACAGCTTTGCAGTTATGGGTGTTTCAGCCTGTCTGGCTGGCGGGCTTTACTATATCCCGAAAATATTTGAAGGAACAGAGCACACGCTTTCAAAGCTTGGTTTGCTCTCTCTGCTTGATCTGCAAGGTTATCTTTCAGGCTATGACACCGTTAATGTATTTGGAGTGCCCGTGTTTTCATTTGTGCTTACGCTTTTGTTCACACTGACTCTGACTGTAAGTGTATTTGTACTTAGCTATAACATTTTCTGCCGTGAGAGGAGGTCACATAATGTCGCTTGAATTTCAAAGCCTTTGCAAAAACTATGGGAGCAATACTGCACTTAATAATTTTAGTGCCACACTTGATAATGGGATATATGCCCTTTTAGGCCCTAACGGCGCAGGCAAATCTACTCTTATAAATATTCTTGCCGGCCTTATCCCTGCTACCTCCGGAAGCATTACATATGACGGAGAGGACACACTTAAAATGGGTGAGCGCTTTCGCTCGCTTCTCGGATTTATGCCTCAGTATCCGGGCTTCTATCCCGATTTTACCGCAAAGCAGCTAATGCTCTACATTGCGCAGCTTAAGGGTTTAAAAAAGAGCAAGGCTAAGGCTGAATGTGAAAAGCTGCTCGGTGAGGTAAATCTAACGGATAAGAAGGACAAAAGGATAAAGTCCTTTTCGGGCGGTATGAAGCAGAGGCTTGGGCTTGCACAGGCTCTTATCGGGGAGCCTGCCATACTGATACTTGATGAGCCCACCGCAGGACTTGATCCAAAGGAAAGAGTGCGCTTTCGCAACCTGATAAGCCGCCTGTCCTCGCAAATGACGGTGATCTTCTGCACACACATAGTGTCCGATATTGAGACCATAGCAAACGAGGTGCTGCTTTTAAAAAGCGGCGAGCTGATCGGGAAGGGGGCTGTATCGGAGCTTACAGCCGCACTTGAGGGTAAGGTATGGGAGATAACACTTTCAGATACAGAAACAGAGTCTTTTATTGCACAGCACCCGACCTCAAGCCTTGTAAACAGAAACGGCAGGCCGTGTATAAGGTGTATAAGTGAGGTAAAGCCGCACGAAGCCGCCGTACTGTGTGAGCCTTATCTTGAAGACCTGTATATGCATACCTTCGGTGACGAAAATGATAAAATATGAATTAAAAAAGCTGTGTAGTGCAAAGGCTCTTGTTATTCTTACAGCGGCTTTGATATGCCTGTATGCAATGCTGTGTGCTGTTATCAGACCTGACCTGAGCAAATACACTTTTGACACTGAGCTTTACAAAATGTATATATCAAAATATGGCGGAGAATACTCGCAGCAGACCTATAATGATATGTGTGCAGAGCTTGAAAAACAGCAGCAGATAGCAGAGCAGGATATTAGCGGCAACTCTTACACAGCAGATGAGTATATGTTTTTAAGCGAACAGATCACCGCAGCAGTGCACAAGGCTCAGGCGCTTGAAGCGGTCATAGACAGATACACGAGCCTTGAGATTGGGCAGCAGCTTGTATATGATCTTGAATTTACAGAGTTTACAAACGGGTATCTTAAAGAGTTCGGAACGCTGTTTTTTCTTATTTCGGTAACAGTAATTACATTAAGGCTCTCGCTTTACGACTATAAATGCGGTATGGAGAGCATATTGTTCACCACACGAAGCGGCAAGCACAGCATTTTAAGGGACAAGCTCTTGCTTGCATTAGCGATATCGGTAATAATTTCGGTATTGTTTAGCATGGCAGAACAGCTTATTTTTCTCAGCCTTGACTTCGGAGACGTATCAGCACCCATTTGCAGCTATGCTGACTTTGAAGGATGCAAATATGATATATCATTAAAAAGCGCAATGTATTTGTCGGTTGTTATTAAAATGCTTGGCTGTATTATATTTTCCGCCTTGCTGTTTGTTGTTTCAAGAGTAGTAAGGAATGAAATCATTGCTGCTGTATTATCAATAGGTCTGTATGCGATTTGCGGGCAGTTTAACAGAATAACGATAATTATGGATCTTTATACGAGTATAAATGGGATAATATGGTTTAAATAAGGTGGAATTATTCTACTTAACTGACATTGCTAAATACGCCGGTGTTCACTATAACTGCAAGAAGGAAGATAACAGAATCATATCACTATTTATGGATCAATAGAAAAAATGCAATTGAAAAACGGCATAAAAAACTCTAGACTCAAACAGGGTATCGGTGCTTTTTGTAAGGAATGGTTTGTTTATGTTCTTTTGGGTATTTAATGTGTTTTCATAGAGTTTATACGTCTGCTAACGATGTGAAAGCATCATGCTTATTTACTATTTAGGAG
>CAMNNQ010000031.1 GCA_946545645.1 uncultured Clostridia bacterium
GTTGTTTGTGGCGGGGTCACAGAACAAGTACTGCACCGCACAAAGCGGGCAACATTGCGCCCATCCAAGGGCGCGCCAGCCCTTGGCAGGTTCTTAGGGCAGAGCCCTAAGCGGGGTATGGGGTAGAACCCCATACCGGAACGCAGTTCCGGCAAGGCGCGGCACACCGAATAAAAGGGCAACAACGACATCCTTCCACACAACGCAGCGAGAACAAACAAAAATGCCGCGCCGACAAAAACCTATTAGCCCGCTGACACAGGAAAGAGCGAAGCGATTTTCCGTTTTTTAGCTCCGAAACGCGGCGCTCCCGTTGGTCGCTTGCTGTCGTTGCGTGGTCGTCATTACGCCCTGCGACGCTGCCGATAGGTTCAGCGGCGTCTTTCCCTTAGAGGGGCAGGACGTTGTTTGTGGTGGCGCTCCCGGTGGTCGCTTGCTGTCGTTGGCGGGTCGTCTGTACGCTCTGCGACGCTGCCGGAGGGTTCAGCGACGTCTTTCCCTTTAGAGGGGCAGGACGTTGTGTAGGAGGGTGCTGCTCCGCCCGACCTAAGAGCAGATACTTCACAATAGCTCACGCCTGATTCCGGGGGCTTTCCGGTCGCCCCCGTGCCCCTTCGGGTACTTGCTGTCGTTGCGGGGTCGTCATTACGCCCTGCGACGCTGCCGGAAGGTTCATAGTCGTCTTTCCCTTAGAGGGGCAGGACGTTGTTTGCGGCGGGGTCACAGAACAAGTACTGCACCGCACAAAGCCGGTAATATTGCGCCTTGCCAAGGGACAGCGTCTCTTGCGGGGCGAACTTTAATCCTCGGCAGAACTCGGAAAAAAGCTGGGCAGCGCCCCATACCGGGACGCAGTTCCGGCTTGGATCAGCCGACCCCACTGCTCAGGACGATCTCAAAGGTTCCGAATGGGTCGCCTTCGGTCTCGGTGAGGGCGCCTTTGCGGAGGTAGAGCCGGGTGAAGACCTCTGTGCCGATCTCCAGCCTTGCGGCTCCCCTGCCGAGATAGTAGCTGAGCATACCGTGGAAATAAGCCGACTTTTCAGCGCGGACATAGCGGCCTTTGAGGGTTATCACCTTGTCTGTCGCTATGATACGGCGGTCTGAACCTCCGCCGTAGATCGGGATGGTGTTGACCTTGTTCTCGTAGCTGACCTCAGCGCTGTCAGCAGCGAACTCCCAGCTATCGCATCTTACGGTTATGAAGGAGTTTTCAAAGATCATTCGCCCCACCACCCATCATATACCTCATAGCCTGCTGCTCTGAGGATCAGATCGCAGGTGAGGCGGTCCGTGGCGGCGTCGCGGACAAGCTCGCCTGTCTCCAGGGAGAGCAGGCTGAGGCCGTCCTCGCCCCGGAGCTCGTTGGCCGCCAGGGAGACCGCTGCCGGAAGCCCCTCGCTGTCGGAAAAGCCGCAGCGTTTTCCGAAGCAGCGCACCGCACAGGTAAAGGTATGGCAGACCGCATATTCGTCGCCGTCAGCACGGACACGCTTTGATGTCTCATGCTTTTTGAGCTTGGGAACAGCATAGCGCACCTCTGGCTCCTTCGCGGGGACGGCAGCGTGCTCCTGATCGGTCACAGTAAAACCGGCTGCGGTGAAGGCCGCTGCGATTCTGGTTAAAAGCTCTTCCATTTCTCAGCCTCCTACTGTGTTGAAGACAAAGCCTCTGTCTCCGACGACATCCGCCAGCTCTGCAAATGCGTGGTCGCGGAGACGGGCTGCCGCTGCAACTGTGCTGCTCTGCGGGCTGCCTCTGCGTACAGCTCCCGACTCGCTCATAACAAGCTGCTCGGAGGCGCAGAGCTCGCAGGCGTGTTCATAGGCGGCCTCAGCGGCGGCGGCATACTCGCAGCGGGAAACTGTGTCCTCATCCGGGTCATCGTCGGAGAGCAGGGATATGATCTTTGCCTCTGCGCGGGCGATAAGATCGTCATAGTCATCTGTCTCGCCCTCTCCGGCGATACGCAGAAATATCGTTTTAATTCTCTCAAAGCTGATCTCAGCCAATATAATCACTCCTCTTTCAAACGGAGCCTCGCTCCGAAGCGGCGAGATCTTCAGGTCAGACAGCCAGCACCTTTACGGCGCCGTCGGTCAGGACAGAAAATCCCACAGTTACAGAAGCGGCGATCTCATCACACTGGCAGGAGATGAGCTTATCGAAATCGACGATGATATCTGTCCCGAAGACCATTTCGGCGGCGCAGCTTCCGTCGATACCGACAACTGTATCGGGATCTACAGCGGAGCTCTTGATGAGAGTAACGCCGTAGGGAGTCTTTACTCTGCCGCTGGTCATGAAATCGGAAACGCAGAATTTCATCTCATTGAGGGCAAGGATCTGCGCCATTACAGCGGGCGAGCAGACCATAGCGGTCATATTCTTTCCGCCCATAGAAGACCAGAACTCTGCGAGGTCGGCATAGGTAACAGAATCTCCGGCGATAGTGCTGGGGACGACATCCTCTGTAAGCTCGTCCATAGCCAGCTTATTGACAGCCTGCGAGATCTGGGCGCCGAGGTTTTTGAGGATAACGCCGAAAGCGCCGAGGCGCTGCTTTCTGATAGACTCATAAGAGCAGGAGAGCTTTCTGGCGAACTTTTTAAGGGGCTTGGCCTCAGAAGCCAGCAGGACTGAGGTCACGGGGATATCTCCGGCCTGATCTACGGCTGCATCGGTACCGTTAACGGTAACTGTAAGGCCTCGGAAGTCGATCTGATCGGTATAAGTTATGGCGGCGGCGATATCGGGGACAAGGGAGGCTTCATTCATGCCCTGCTTTATCATTCTTCTGCAATACTCGGGGAAGAGGACTGCGGACTCAGAAGAGGCAAAGAACTTTTCTACCCTATCGGAATTCTCGCCGGAGACTTTGATATTGAAACGCTTGAGCTGTCTCTCAAAGGCATCGAGGCCGGCGAGGTCTGTGCCGGTATAATTGGCATCAGGGTCAAGCTCGGCGAGGGCTTCGGTGAAGCTCTTACCGGTGATCGAATACAGTGACTTATCAAGTTTAACATTATTATACATATATTATCTCTCCTTTTTTTTAACGCCGAAACGCGTTTTTTAACGCCGGGACGCGGCGCTCCCGGTGGTCGCTTGCTGTCTTTGGTGGGCCGTCTGTACGCCCTGCGACGATGCCGATAGGTTCAGCGGCGTCTTTCCTTTAGAGGGGCGGGACGTTGTTAGCGGCGGGGTCACAGAACAAGTGCTGTTCCGCACAAAGCGGGCATAATTGCGCCCATCCAAGGGCGCGCCAGCCCTTGGCAGGTTCTTAGGGCAGAGCCCTAAGCGGGGCATGGGGTAGAACCCCATACCGGAACG
>CAMNNQ010000032.1 GCA_946545645.1 uncultured Clostridia bacterium
TGCGTAAAGCGAAGTGAACTTCGCTTGCAAGCCTGCGTCGAATTTAGGCAATCTGACGAAAATCTGGACGGCGCATCTGATGCACAGGGGGCGTGCGGTGTTGCCTTAACCGCTTCGGTTAGTGACAAAGAACAAAGCTTATGTTATAATACAAAAGCATAAGGATGATTCCGGACCAGATAAGGAGGATTCTGAATGAAGAAACGTTTTTTCAAAGGTCTTCTCTGCAAGCTGCTGGCTGCTGCAACAGGCGCAGCATTTATGTTTCAGGCGTAAGTTCCTACTATCGCAAGCGCTCAGCAGGATGACAAGTTATATATCAGCGAACTATATCTGAGTTATGGCAAGGATGCAGATTCCGCCAAACAATGGCTGAAGGATAACGGCTGCACTGTCCTTGACCAGGATCTCAATGAGGGAGCGGAAGGCGGCATTTCCTGGCTCGGGCTGGGCTCCGAGAAGAGAAGCGTTTACCTCGGATATAAGACCACTTCCGAAAAAGATCAGGCCATAACCGATATGCGGGTCATGAATATGAACGGCGGGTACAGCTACGACGAATATGAAAAGCTGCTTGAAAACGAGAGATCCTAGATCAACAGCTTTGTCAGCGATCTGAAGACCGCTCTTGAAGAATACCGCAGGAACTACGAAAAAGGCTCCGTTAAGGCCATACTCGCTCACGATAAGATGAACAAGCTCCTCGACGACGACAGCGGAGATTCCCCTCTCGGAGATCTTCTGCTCAAACCGTTGAAAGAAGAAATGTCTGCGGATGAATATGCCAAGGCTGAAAAAGAGCACGTTGATATTACTACCCTCATCATGCAGGGGAACCTCAATAATGTAAGCGCTCTAATGTCCGGCCTTTGCATGGCGGCAGACACTTCGGAGACAGGCTGGCTGACACGTCTCAGGGCTTCCGGCGGAGTCGACGAGCTGTACAGCCGTTTTGAGAAGGAGAATCCCTCGCTTCCTGAATCAAGGCACAATGCACTTGTAGCAAGCATTTACGATGAGCAGGCCAAGATAGTCGCGGAAAGATCGCAGACCTCCGCTTATCGCTGAAAGCCTATACCGAATGCCCGGTAAATGCCGACTCCATTGACGCCGAGATAGACGGCATCTTCTACCGCCCCGAAAGGGAAGAATAAAAACAGAAAGGCCGGGCAGATCTCCTGCCCGGCCTCTTGCTTTTCCGTATCACACAGATGGTCTTGCTCCGCTGTCTGTGAGGTTTTTATTCCTTTTTGTTTCCGTCCTTCTTCTTTTTAATTGCTATCAGGAGGATAACTATCCCGACAACAATGATTATCGCTATCCAGATGAAGATGCAGAGTCCCAGAGGGCAGGGGCAGAAGCCGCAGAGCCAGCACTTGTCGTCTTCTTCCTTCTCCTTGGGAGCGGGAGCGGCAGTCGTGGTGGTGACTGTGGTCTCGGTGACGGGGGCTTCGGTAACGGTGGCGGTAGTTACCGTCATCTCCTGAGAGCCGAAGGTTATCGTCTCCGACCAGGGAGAGAAGAAATCGTCTCTTTCGGGCTGAGCGCAGCGGTATCTGGCGCGGAGCTCGATGGGAGTGCCCTCCTTGACATCCTTCTCCTTCTCGGCGAGCTGAAGCAGCGCCGAGGTCATCTCGCCTGCTTTGACGACCCAGTCGCCCTGGAGCCCGACCCATTCATCGGAGCCCTGGACTTTTGCCTCGACCTCAAGGGAGATGCCCCCCTGTGTGCCGCTTACCTGAGCCACCTGCTTTGCAAGGGTCTCGTCCACGGCGAGCTTGAAAGCTACAACGGGATAACCGTTGAATTCCTCGCCGTTGTATCTGAGGTCACTTATCACGGGAGCCGCAACATCGCCCTCCTTGAGAGGCTCGACCTTTACGGCATCCTTGCCGATAGCCGCGACCTCCGACCACTCTGACGGGATATGGATATCATCGCCCTCAAGGGGACGCACCGTAACGAGCCAGCGCACGCGGGCATAGATAGTATGCTTGTCAAGATCTATCTTTGCGTGGCTTTCATCTTCGCCCTTTATTATATCGTACTGATCTTCTTTCAGAACATCCTTCCAGCCTGAATAATCGTCGCCGTCCTCATGTCTGCCGTACCATACGCGGTCCTCGGGGTCGTCGATATTGCCCATATCGCGGAATATCCATTCGCTCATTGCAGTTTCTGCGGAATAGGACTGAGCGATATACGCCCAATAGCCGAGGTGCTGACGGAAGTCCTTGTCGTAGCCCTCGGTAAGCCAGTAATCATTGACCTTCCAGTCATCCTGCGAGTCGATCGACCAGTCGATCTGACTCTTTATCCAGAGATCGTCGTAGCCGTCGGCCGCAAGTTCTTCCTTGATCTTTTCAAACTCCGATTCGATCCTGGAGCTCCACGAGCTCATAGAATTGTTCTGCGAGTAATGGATCTCGATGGTGTTCTCGGAGTCGTTGCCCTCCAGCCAGACCATAGACACGTTCTCGGGAGCGGAGAGCTCAAACGGGAGCTTCGGTTCGTCAGCCGAGACGGGTATCGCCAGAGCCGTCAGCGATAATGCAGCCGCTGCCGCAAATGAAAGAAACCGTTTCATAATATTCCTCCTTTATTCAATAAGGCGCATAAAAAAACTATCATTCACTTTTTATGCACTTATAACAACCTTATTTTAACATAATTTTACAAATTTGTCAATAGTGTATTGAAATATGCTCGGATATATGCTATAATATCGGCAGAGATCTATTGTTCCGGGGAGTTGGACGGTATGAAGAAAAATGACACCGAGCTGAGCAAATACATCAGCTACATTTTAAGGCACTGCCCCGAGAAGGTCGGCATCTCTCTCGACAGAGAGGGCTGGGCGGACACCCGCGCTCTGATAGAGGGCATCTGCGCCAAAGGGCATACGATAGATATCAAAACGCTGGAGCGCATCGTCCGGGAGGACAGCAAGCAGCGCTACAGCTGAGTCGGCCTCCGATGCCGATACCTCTTCTGCGGAAAACCCGGCAGCCGCATCCGAGAAACAATCCTCCGACAGTTCCGAAGAAGCGTCACAGGCCACAGGCTCTGTAGTCGGCACAGGCACGATGATCGCCGCCTGCACAGGTTCAGCGGCATTGGGAGCTCTGATATGCTTCCTGATTGCAAGAAAGAAGCGTGAGGATCCCGCATCGTGATAATGTCTCCGGACGTATAGGCAATACCGCACAACCCCTGTGCGTCAGATGCGCAGTCAGATTTTTCGTCAGAGTGCATAAATTTGACGCAGGCGGGCTGACGCCCGGCAAGGAAAATTTGTGTG
>CAMNNQ010000033.1 GCA_946545645.1 uncultured Clostridia bacterium
GCGTCAGCAAGCCTGCGTCGAATTTAGGCAATCTGACGAAAATCTGGACGGCGCATCTGATGCACAGGGGTCGTGCGGTGTTGCCTTAAGGAATATGTGTGGTGTGTCAGCGGGATAGTCAGATTACAATATCATGCCGTATATTTTGATAGTTTTTGTTTTCAATTTTGATAAATTTTATATGTTTTTTATATAAAAACACACTTTATCGTGATAAATTATAAGCAACGGGATACGATTAAACTCGTAATTAAAAAAATATGAATGGAGGAAATCACTATGAAAAAGCGCATCATAAGTCTGGTAGCAGCAGCGGCAACTGCACTGGCACTCGTAGTTGTCCCAAAGGGCTCGATAACCCAAGCAGACGCTGCGTCGAAGTTCACAGGCAGCTATTTCGGCTCCGGTTTCGATTACTATGAATCGAACACTATGGAGAAATCCAATGGCTGGTCAAACGGAGGGATGTTCAACTGCACCTGGAGCGGAGATAATGTAAACTTCTCCGGCGGCAAGCTCAATCTTTCGATAACCGGCAGCCAGTGGAGCGGTTATAAGGCTGCCGAGTACCGTACAAGGCAGGCTTTCGGCTTCGGTATGTACGATGTCAGCATGAAGCCTATAAAGAACGATGGCGTCGTCAGCTCGTTCTTTACCTACACCGGCCCCTCTGACGGGACACAGTGGGACGAGATCGATATCGAATTCCTCGGAAAGAACACGACCCAGGTACAGTTCAATTACTATACCAACGGCGTCGGCGGTCATGAGTATGTTTACAACCTGGGATTCGATGCTTCCCAGTCCTTCCATCAGTACGGCTTCTATTGGGACAGCAACAGCATTACCTGGTATGTTGACAAAAAGCCCGTTTATACTGCTTATTCCAACATCCCGAAGACCCCCGGAAAGATCATGATGAACGCCTGGAACGGCACCGGAGTTGACGACTGGCTCAAGCACTTCAACGGCAATGTTCCTCTGACCGCGCAGTATGACTGGATCTCCTGGACAGCTCCCAGCGGCGGCAGCAGCAATAATCAGCAGCAACAGCAGCAGAGCAATAACAACAACTGGAACCAGAACAATCAGCAGCAACAGCAGCAGAACAATAACAACAATTCCTACGCCTCCTTCGACGGCAACAGAGCATATGTGCTCAAATGCCAGAACAGCGGCAAGGCTCTGGATGTTTCCTGGGGCTCCAAGAATAACGGCGCTAATGTTCTTCAGTACACCTATCATGGCTATAACAACCAGAAATGGTATTTTGAGAAGCAGTCCGACGGCAGCTTCTGCCTGAGAAATGCCGCCAGCGGCAAGCTCCTGGATGTAGCCTATGCCTCCGGCGACGACGGCGCAAATGTCCAGCAGTGGGAGCGCAACTACGGCGACCAGCAGAAATGGTGGATCGAGAAGGTGGGCTCCGGCTACAAGATCATCAACAAGCGCAGCGGCAAGGCTCTCGATGTATCCGGCAGATCCAGAGACGATAATGCAAACGTCCTCCAGTGGAGATACACCGGCGGCTCCAATCAGATATGGGCGATCAGCCCCGCCTGATAAGCTGAAAATAATAACTTCAACAGGGCAGGCTCACAGCGAGCCTGCCTTTTTTCCGCTTTAACGCATATAATCCGGCAAATCATATCAAAAAGCACTGAAAAACCCTGGAATGTTTAGCTGTGTCAAGGGAAGGGCATTGATTGACAAAACGCTTCGGATATTATATAATATAAGTTAACACTGGCATATCAGATCATGAAAGGAGGATGTCTATGAATCTCAGACAGTTCGCAGCTATGGCGGCGGCTTTGCTTGTTATGCAGGTCAGTGCGTTTGCTGTGCTGGCTGAATCGCAGGAGCATTCCGGCGAAGTAACACCCTCCGTTACCGATTCTGTAACAGAGTCGGATACCGGCGAGAGCACACCCGGGTCTGTTCCCGATGGAAGCTCCTCCGAGGAAAGCAAACCCGACGAATCTCTCCCGGAGAGCAAGCCGGACGAGTCTCTCCCCGAAAGCAAGCCGGATGAATCCCTGCCGGAGAGCAAGCCGGAGGAATCAAAGCCGGACCACTCTTCCGTTCAGGATAGCTCCTCGCAGTCCTCAAAGCCGGATACTTCTTCCGCCTCAGACAGTTCAAAGCCATCTGAATCCGTCTCCGACAGCCATACCGGCGACAGCTCTGACGCCGACAGCAGCAAGCCGGACTCATCTTCTGAGGAGGACAGCTCATCCAAAGTTACAGAGCCTTCCCTCGCTTCCCTTGAAGTCGGGAGCATAAAGGACGGCAGGTTTGACGTAAAGCTCAATATTTTCCCCGAGGCCAGGATGACCGGGGCAGTCATAAAAGTCGAGTACGACAGCTCGGTGATAACTCTTACCGACAGTGAGACCCATTCACAGGCTTCCGGAGGCTCTTTCAAGGAGACCCGCAGCGACGGCTCATATAAGCTGACCTTTATCAACACCGACGGCACATCCTACCGGGGCGCCTATGCCGATCTCAGCTTCAAGGTCGTCGATAAGGAAGTAAGCTCTTCCGTTATATACATAGCTGTCGAGTCTATGGAGGATATGAGCTTTTCCGAGATGCCGACCCATATCCAAAACGGTATCGTCCGCCTGAGAGAGGACGAGACAGTCTCAGGCACAGAGTCGTCCGGAGACAGTGCTGCCGAAGCCTCCAAGGAGGACGAGCGCCCGATAATCAAGGTAAGGCTGACGACCATGCCGCTGACGCTGGAGGAGCTGGGTGTCCCCGATATAAAGAATGTCCGGAACGTAAGGCTCGGGAACACCGATCTGGCTTACTACGAGCAGGGAGCAGTTTTCCTGCTTATGCCGGGAGAGACCGAGCTGGTTGTAAGGTATATATCCGGCAAGGAGCTGAAATTCCGCCTCATAATCTCAGAAGCTGCAAGGCAGACAGAGGCCACTGTTTCGGATAATACTTCCTCCTCTTCCGCGACCGAGGCGGATACTTCCGGCAGGAATTTCTTTATTGCCGTAGCTGTCCTGCTGACTCTTGCAGCCATAGCGCTGGAGTATATCTTTATTATGAAGCCCTTTAACAAGAAACCTCCCAAGAAGGAGGAGCCGCAGGAGGAATTTGTCGCCTATGACGACGACAACGCTCCCGAGATGGTACAGGATCCCGAAGAGGTCTTTGCAAGAAAGAAAAAGCCCGCCCGCAGGAACGGACAGGATGAGCCGAAGCGCAGAAACGCTGACAGGCCGAAGAAAAAACGTAAATAAGTAATGCAGAGCTGCCGTATCATCAGCTCCGCACAATAAAAAGGGTATTCCCGGTTTGGGAATACCCTTTTTATTTGAGATCTCTTATTGTTCTTATGTTCTTGTGCAGCAGAAGCCGTTTTTCAGCGCTGCATCAAGCCGACTGGGAGGTGTAGAGTTCGTAATAAGCGCCTTTTTTGGCCATGAGCTCTTCATGGCTGCCGCTTTCCTTGATGCCCTTGTCGTCGATATACATTATCCTGTCGCAGTTGCGGATAGTCGAGAGCCTGTGGGCGATGATGAAGGATGTGCGCCCCTTGAGCAGCTCGGCTATGCCTTTTTGCAGCAGAGCCTCGGTCTTGGCGTCGATAGAGCTGGTCGCTTCGTCAAGCACAAGTATCTTCGGGTCTGAGAGCAGGGTCCTGGCAAAGCTGATAAGCTGTTTCTCGCCTCCGGAGAGCTTGGAGCCGCGCTCGTTGACTTCTGTTTCGTAGCCGTCCTGCATCTCACGGATGAACTGGTCTGCACAGACTGTGGAGGCTGCACGTCTTACCTCTTCGTCGGTAGCGTCCAGCTTGCTGTAACGGATGTTGTCCATGATAGTTCCGCTGAAAATAAAGCTGTCCTGGAGCATTATGCCCATCTGAGTCCTCAGCGAGCGGAGAGTTACATCCGAGATATCCTCTCCGTCAACTGTTATGCTGCCCTTTTTAAGGTCGTAGAAACGGGAGATCAGTGAAACGATAGTTGATTTTCCGGCGCCTGTGGGGCCTACCAGTGCGATGCTCTCTCCGGCCTTGACATCAAAGGAGATGTTCTCGATAACATTTATGCCTTCCTCATAGCCGAAGGTGACATTCTTGAAGGAAACCTGCCCGGTGATCTCTTTCAGCTCGTGAGCATCTTCTTTGTCGGAGACAGTAACAGGCTCATCCAGCGTCTCGAAGATACGCTCCAGGTAGGCGATGTTGTTGATAAAGTTGTTCATTATGTTGGAGAGGTTCATTATCGGCTGCCAGAACCGCGAGGCGTAGCCTGTCATAGCGGCCAGCGTTCCCAACGAGACCGTTACCGGGTCTAAGACCAGCAGCCCGACGGCGAACATCGCCGCCCGGACAAGAGTCGAGATATTGTCGGTGGTCGGCCAGACAAGATGAGTGAACCTGACGGCACGCATCCAGCTCTTGCGGTATTTTGCGTTGAGCCTGTCGTAGATACCGGCGTTCTCCTCTTCTCTTGTGAATACCTGGGTTATCCTTGCTCCGACGATATTCTCCTGAAGATAGGCATTCATATTGGAGCTCTTGTTGGAGACATCCTGCCAGGCGCGTCTCTGGTGTTTCTTGATAGCGAACATCAGCGCCATGAACAGCGGCAGCCCGGAGACAGCCACCAGAGTCAGCCTTACATCGACTATCAGCATGAAGATAAGGATGAACACCATGTTCAGTATCTCCATGATGAAGTTGATGATACCGTTGGAGAGCATATCCGAAACAGAGTTGACATAGTTGATGACACGGATCAGTATCTTGCCGTGAGGGCGGTCGTCGTAATAGGTGAATGGGAGTTTTTGCAGATGTGCGAAAAGGTCCTCGCGGATATCGAAAATGATATTCTGCCCGACGACTGTCATTATCCGGGAGCGGATATTTCCGAGGGCGGTGCTGATGCCTGTAAAGAGCAGCAGCAGGCCTGCCAGAAGAGCCAACTGTCCGTAATTCTCATTGGGGATCGATTTGTCGAGGGCATACTGTGTCAGCAGGGGGCCTACCAGCCCGGCGATAGCAGCGGTTATGCTTATGCAGAGCGCCAGGATCATCTTTTTCTTGTATTTCTTTATGTAGACGAAGGAGCGTTTGAGGTGCCCGAAATCAAAGGGGGATTCAAGCTGTTCGTCGATATCGTATTTGTTCCTTGCCATTACGCCCTCACCTCGCTTTCCTCGGCGGCGCAGTTGATGCCGCTTTGCAGCTCATAGATCTGCTTGTAATAGCCTTCGCGCTTGATGAGCTCGGAGTGGGTACCTATATCGGTTATCCTGCCGTTTTCCAGGATAATGATCTTATCGGCATTCTTGGAGGAGGAGATACGCTGGGCGATAATGATCTTTGTGCAGGGGAAGTCCAGCTCCTCTCCGAGGCTGTGCTGGATGCTGCTCTCTGTCTCCATATCGACAGCGGAGGTAGTGTCGTCAAGTATCAGCACAGCTGGTCTTACAGCCAGCGCTCTTGCCAGAGAGATACGCTGCTTCTGACCGCCCGAGAGCCCGACTCCGCGCTCTCCGACGATGGTATCGTATTTAAGCGGCAGCTTTTCGATGAAATCCGAGGCTGCGGCCAGCTCGGCGCATCGTCTTACATATTCCTCTTCCAGCTTGCTGTTTCCGAAAGCGATGTTGGAGTCTATAGTATCGGAATAGAGCAGGACATCCTGAGTCGCTATCGATATATTGCTTCTGAGGGTATGCAGCTTATGCAGGCGGACATTCTTGCCGTCTACCAGGACTTCGCCCTCATTGCAGTCGGAAAATCTGGGGATAAGGTTGATGAGGGATGTTTTGCCGCTGCCTGTTGAGCCCATGATGACAACGGTCTCTCCGGCGTTGATCCTGAAGCTGATGTCGGTAAGTATTGGTTTGCCTTCGATAGAGAAGGAAACGTGCTTGAACTCTATATCGCCCTTGAGCTTTTCGCTCTCCTCAACGGCATCTGCGCGGTCGATTATCTTGGGGGCTTCGTAATAGATCTCGATGACCTTTCCGGCAGAGGCCATAAAGCGGTGCCAGTCGTTGACATAGTTGCCCATATTCCTCATAGGGTTGCTGACAGCCCAGAGCAGGCCGGAGATGGCGACATACTGCCCCATTGTAAGGTTTCTGGAGATGATGAACCATCCGCCGAAGAAGAGAAGTATTATACTCAGCGAGCCTGCGGCGATCTCGATCATCGGCTGATATTTCAGCCAGACCTTAGCCGCTTTGATATTTGAGGAGCGGTAAGCCTCGTCGCGTGCGCGGAATTTCTCGATCTCGTAATCTTCCTTTGCGAAGGCTTTGACAACGCGGTTGCCGGAGATATTCTCCTGGGCAGCGGTGTTCAGCGCCGAGGCTGTCTCTCTGACAGTCTTATACGCAGGGCCCGCCTTACGGGAGAAGAGCCGGGTTATGATGAAGATCGCGGGAGTCACTGCAAGGATGCAGAGAGCTGTTCTCCAGTCGATGATGAAGAAATATGTCATGGAAGCGGCAAAGAGGGCGATAGATTCGATACATCCCTTGATTACCCAGCTCACCATATGCCTTACCATATCCAGGTCTCCGGTAAGTCTTGTCATAAGGTCGCCTGTTCTGTATTTGTCGTAGAACTCCATATCCTGGGTCTCGATCTTGCGGAAAAGGTGAGTCCTGACCCGGTAGATCATCCCCTGCGAGGATGTTTCGTAATACATCTGGCAGGCATACTGCAAGGCTGTGCGCAGGAGGGTAAAGCCGACCATACCGATCAACAGCCACCAAAGCAGCGAGCGCTCCGTCTTCAGATTATCCGCCGCATTCTCGTTGGAGATAAAGGTATCTATTATCTTCGACTGGAAAAACGGCGAGGCGATATACAAAGCATTACATACGATAGAAAGCACGAGCGCTGCGATATAAGCTGCGCGGCTGCCTTTCATATTATGCCACAGCCATTTTAGCTGGAACATCCCGAAAAGCACCTCCTTCAGATATTTGACCGTTATCAATACTTGTTCTCTTCGGGTTATTATAGCACGATTTTTCCCGAAATAAAATAGGATATGCTATAAATTTCTTAACATATCCCATTTAAGCAATATTTGATTTTGGATCCGCAATAAAGGCAAACAGGTCTATATCGTCGCTCCGCTCTTGCGCCATTGAGAGGGTGTAACTCCCGAGACCTGCTTGAACTGACGGGAGAAATGGACGGTGTTTTTGTATCCGCAGGAGAAGGCGACTTCTTCAATGGTCATCCCGGAATAGGAGAGATAGTGCTGCGCCTGTTCGATGCGGCTGTTGATGACATCCTGATTGCAGGTGACACCGAAGGCTTTTTTATACAGAAGGTGGAGATAGGGTTCGCTGACATTCAGCAGGGCAGCCATTCTCTCGACGCTCCAATCCTCATCCGGCGCGGAATAGATCCTGCGCCTCAGATCCAGCAGCTCGCGGTAATGAGCGATCGCCATATCCTCCCGGTTCTGCTTCCCGGAGAATATCTCTGCGAGCATAGCCTTGATGAGATAGCCTGCTGTCCTGAGATTGCCTGTCCTGTAATAGCAATCTGCCAGCAGCTTGAAATACTGCGAGATGTCGATGCTCTCTCCGATATATATCGGCTCATCGAAGCGGACACCTGTGCTTGCTGCGAGGTTCTCGCTGCAATCGAACTGTATCCAGTCGTTGATATATTCTGCGTCGCAGGCCTTATAGTACTGCGGGGTGTATTTATTATAGATGATAAAAGTATTGGGCTCGAAACGATAGGATGTTCCGTTGATCACGAACTCGGCGCGGGTCTTGACGAACAGCATAAGGTACCCCTCGTAGCCCCTCGGCCGATCGAGCACAAAGCTGCTGTCGTGGCGGCAGCTGCAGCCCATTCTGTTTATACTGAACATGGTTTTTCCTCCCATCGGATGATTATCTCTTTTTGTAAATTATACCCAAAATATTGCTATCTGTCAATACTTTTTTGCGATTTGTTAAAAACTTATATGGTTATCCCTTTGACACACCATTTTCAAACACCTTATTTAGGAGATTACGGCAATTAGACCAACGCTGTGCTATCCCCCGCCGGAGGCGGGG
>CAMNNQ010000034.1 GCA_946545645.1 uncultured Clostridia bacterium
CGTATCACAGCCACTTTTTCTTTTTAAAGAAGATAAGGCATATCACTACGATCGCTATGCTTACTGCGATCACGATCGGATAGGAGGCTTTGTATTCCAGCTCAGGCATATACTTGAAGTTCATGCCGTACCACCCGGCAATAAGCGTCAGGGGCATAAATATCGAGGTTATAACAGTGAGCAGCGTCATGATGCGGTTCTGCTTCTTGTCTAACTGTGATTGGTAAAGATCGCGTATCTGGATCGAATAATCACGAAGCGAAGCAGCGATGTCGTGAAGGCGGGAGATGCGCTGGGTAAACAGATGAAAATATCTTGTGTTCTCTTTGGTGAAAAAGTTATTTTCGTTTTCTTCAAGCTCCTGGCCGAGATCAAGGAGCTGCTCATAATGGACACGGAGCTCGCGAAGATCGCTCCTGATATGGCTGACTCTAAGAGAGGGGTCCTTTTCCCCGCCTTCAAGTATATCTTTTTCAATAGTATCAAGCTCCTTGTCGAAGCCCTCCAGCATTACCTGATCGCGGATGACTATCTGTTCAAGAAAGTCATAGATGAATCTTTCAAGGCTCGGCAGCGCCCAGCGCTTGGTACTGATAATGGCGCTTATGTTCTTCTCGACATATCCTGTGTCGTCGATAAAGACTATCCCTTTTTCGTCGAGAGCGAAGGCAAAATTGATGCTCTGCCCGGAGATGTTTTCCCTGTCCGGCAGAGAAAATGTCCCGGTAAGAGAATCGTAGTTCACCTCAGCTTTAGTGGAATTGACAGACATCAGGTCAAGGTCAAGCTCGATCCCCATATCGAACCGGTCCCTGTTTTCGAGCCACTCAGCAGAGGTCAGTACGGCAACATATTTTTCGCCCTTTCCTTTGAGATCAGGGGAAGCTGTTTTTTCGAGCGTGTTTCTGATATAGTAATACATTCCATTCACTTCCGTTAAAAATAATATCAAGACAGCACCGCGAAGCAGTAGCCGGACGGTATTGCCCTAATTATATCACAGATCGGGGAATAATGCAACTTTTGCCCTTTGTCATATATCTTCGGGGCAGGAGAGACACGGGCAGCGCGAGCGCATATTTCCCCCACATCTTGTCCTGCTGAACTTCGAGGCCTTTTTTCTGTGCCTCCTGTTCCGGAAATATCGTCTGAAGCTGCGGCTCCTATATGAGGATGATCCGTGAGCTTTACAGCCTGGAACAAAGGCGCTTTCAAGCGTACATTGACATAAAAGAGCGGCACACCTTCTCCCAAAGGTGTGCCGCTTGTATTAATGTGTGATCTCAGCCGGCCTTACAGATATTTTTCGATAGCACACTGCTCGACGACACGCTTTCCGAGGAGAGTGATCGCCTGCTTCGGGCAGCGGTTCACGCAGCGGTAGCACATAGTGCATCTGCTGCCGGATACCGCTTTGCCGTTTTCAAGAATAATATTATCCATAGGGCAGAGCTTTTCGCATTTCCCGCAGCCTATGCACTTATCGGCATCTATCCTGAGCTTATCCGAGTAATGCCTTGTGTGGCGTCTGAAATACAGCCTTTGTCCGAACAGCCCCGCAAGATGATAGGGCACGCTCAGTCCCTCTTTCGTCGGCCTGCCGTCCTTGAACCGTTTTGCAGCATACCTGATCTTTCGCCTTGCCTCCCTGATAAGCTCCCGGTTTTTCTCCGGCGGGCGCTTCAAGGCCTTTTCGTCGCCGATGCTGTCGGGCATTTTCAGATGCAGCCCTCCGATGATCTGAGCACCATGCTTCTTTAACAGCCTCCCGAGGCAGCCTGCGCCGTCTCCGCTGAACAAGCCCATAGTCGCTATAACAAAGACCTTCTTGCCCTTCCAGAGAGAGCTGTTATTAGCTATATGATCCTGCACGATCATCGGCACATAGCTGAACTGTACCGGGTATGCATATACTATCGTTTCAGCTTTCCTAATGTATTCTGCGGTGTCTGCATCCTCTATGGAGCAGATCTTCAGATCTCCGAACTCCTTGCAGAACATCTCCAGAGCGTATCTTGAATTGCCTGTCCCGCTGAAATATACTCCTACCATCTCTGATGCTGTGTCAGCCATAGCGATGACCTCCTTCTCTGCTGTTATACTCATTATAGCATCTCCGGGAGCGTTTGTGAAGTGCGGGACGTCATTTCGCTGTGTGACAAATGTAATGATCCCGGTCAGAACCCGTTGTAAAGAAAATCTGCCCAGTAATACTGGCTCATGTATTCGCACTCACAGGCATTGACAGCACCGGGGTCGAGCTCCTTGAAACGGTAAAAATCGCAGTCCAGCAGATCGACATTTACCGAGAGGCTGTTGTAGCTCTTGTTTATCACCTTTTCGGCACCGACGCTCTTTAAAGATTTCAGCATCGCGGAGATCAGCGTCTGGACATAGCTCTGCTGTGTCTTGTCATAGGGCTCGTCCTCAAAAAGGGCAGCAGCTATCTCTTTGGTAGAGCATCTGCTCCCGCAGCGGTGTATAAGATATGCGAAGATCTCTTTTGCGCGGCTCCGCTCAAATCTCAGCGGTGTGCCGTCAGGCAGGAACACATCGAAGTTCCCTCGCCGATGATACTTGTTATCTCAACATCCGCATTACACATATCCCTGAGCCTTCGTCTGATATTCTCCATACCGATATGCGAGCGCCCGTCGTTCTTGATCTCATTTGTGTCAAAGCCAACGCCGTCGTCCGAAACGATGACTTCATAGGCCATCTCGGTCTCGCGGGAAGCTATGGTAACAGTCCCGCCGTCTTCTTTCATGCCAACACCGTGCTTGACAGCATTTTCTACCGGGGGCTGGACCGACAGCAGCAGTATCATGAACGCTATGGCAGTTATCCCGATGATGATATTGACATAAGTTGATGTAACTATCATATCAGCCGCGGCAGAGAGGTGGAGCACGGCCGCTGTCCCGACAGCAATGACAACGGCCGCTGCCAGGATACCGCTGACCGCCTTGGATATCGGTCTGGAAAGGTTCGATCTGAAATAAACTGTCAGCGAGACGGCAAAGAGATATCCTGTCATCATATCTATAAACAGGCAGACGGTAGTATCGTTTATCCATATCCCGAGATAGCTGCTCAACGACTGCATCATCATATTCAGCCCCCAGAAAAAGCACAGGATACCGAATGAAAGATACTTGTAGTTTATCCGCCCCAGGATAAAGCTCGCAACAGGGAAGAAAAAGATCCCCAGCAGGCAGATGACCGCAAACAGGATAGTTAAGGGCAATGTCGATATATTTCCAGGAATCCCTTATCTCCGGGGGGATGACTCCGCGAAACGTGATCTTTTTAAAGATTCCGCTGATAGGGTCATACCGTGAGAAAGGTTTATACTCCCCGCCGCGATGCAGCGGAGTGACCGTCCTGTCAGCCACAGAGCTTATGCAATATGCTTTTCGATATATTCGGCTACCTCGTCCCTGCCGATATCAAGAGCATAGGCAAACTCATCAAAAAGCATATTCTCAGCAAGGCTGAGATAGAGCTCGTCTGTGGAGCGGAGCTTCTTCCCGCTTTCTGCAAGCTCCCTGCGGCGGAGATACAGTGTCTTGATGAGCCTTATGATCTCGTGCCTGTCGGCATCCTTTATGATACGGCTGAATTCTTCCTTACGCAGAATGTCGTTGTCGATCCGGATGACCTCCTCGGAATCCATGTGGGAGATAAGCTCCTCAGCCTCAGCCTTTGAGCATATCGGGTGCATCTTTTCCAGAGCCGCTTCGCTGTCCATCGGCACATAGAAGGTGTTTTTATCTGAGTTTATATGCCTGAGAATGTAGTAGTCCTTCTCTTTGCCCGAAAAATCGTGCTTTTCTATCGCAGTGACCTTACATATACCGAATGTTCCGTACGCCACCGCATCGCCTATGCTATACATAAGTATCACCTCATAAAAAAATCTGTCTATCCCGCTGACACACCACACATATTCCTTAAACAAAAGGCTTTTTATCTTGCTGTGCTATCCCCCGCCGGAGGCGGGGGATAGCACAG
>CAMNNQ010000035.1 GCA_946545645.1 uncultured Clostridia bacterium
GCGGACACTTTAGTTTTGATTGCAGCTTTTGTGCCCGGTATCTTTCCTTTTGTCTGATCTGACTCTTTCTGCCCTAAGGCCGGGCTGGCCGGTTCGCGGACACAGAGCACACAACAACTTTTGTGCCCTGTGTCTTTACTTTTTCGGGATAATGTGCTATACTGTTTAGGTAGCACATTGTCGGGAGGGATAAGTCTTGAAAGCGGAAACAAAAAAGCTGCTTTTTTCCAAAGAACACGGAAAAGCCGAGCTCATTGTTCTTCTGGCATACATCGTCGGCGTGATAGCCATCGGTATATTCCACGAGCCCTGGTTCGATGAATCCCAGGCTTGGTCTATCGCCCGAAGCGCCCCTTTCAATGATATGATCTTCAAGATACCTCATTACGAGGGGCATCCTCCCCTCTGGTATCTGATGCTGGCTCCCTTTGCAAAGCTGGGCGCCCCCTTTGAGATCTCCCTCAAAGCTGTCAATCTGGCTGTCTGCGCTGCGGCGGTATGGGTCATACTTTACAAGTCGCCATTCCCGAAGATCGTCCGCTGCGTTATTCCCTTTACCTTCTTCTTTTTCTATCAGACAGCCGTTATCTGCCGCCCCTATTCCCTGACAATGCTGGGGCTGGCTCTCGCCGCCTGGGGCTATAAGGGCCGCAACGAAAAGCCTCTTCGCTACATCCTGCCCCTTATGCTGCTCTGCGCTTCTCATGCCTACGGCATCATACTTGCGGGAGGGCTTTGCATCGTCTGGGCAGCGGAGATAATCACAGAGCTGGTCAAGAGCAAGTGCCTGATGTCCGCCTTCAAGGACAAGCGCTTCTATTCCCTCCTGCTGATACTTATCTTCGCCCTGGCTCTGATCGCGCTGATAATCCCAGCCGAAGATGTCCGCTATCTGCACATGGACGACAGTTTCGGCAGCCGGGCCAGGAATCTTTATATGATTCTTATCTACCCGATAGATTCCCTCTTCGGCATATATATCGACATAGATGCCATAAAGCAGAGCACCTCCGGGCTTATCACGACTCTCATCGGGGGAACGCTGCTGCTGGCTCTTATCGTTCTCATCGCCCGGAAGAACAAAAAGCTGGCCACCTTTGCTGTCCCCTTCCTTATGCTCTCTGTCTTCGGAGTGTTCAAGTATCTTTACTGGAACCACCTCGGAGTGTTCACTTTCTTCCTGATGTTCATCGCCTGGATAATCCTTGACGACGAGAATGCCGCTATGCCGGAGCTTTTCGGGAAGATAGCCGCCAAGATAGAATCAGACCTGACCAGGACTCTCGGAAAGGTCGCCCTCGTCGGGATAACACTTTTCCCTTTGAGCTGGACGGTCTACTGCTGCATCTGCGACATTACCGAGCCCTACGGTATGCGTGAAGTAGCACAGTATATCAAGGACAACAACATCGAAGGCCATGATATAATGATGTGCTGGCTCTTCGATTACAAGGATAAGTCCCTTATGGCAAAGCGCAGCGACGCAAACAGGATTAACATGAGCAACGAACAGTCGGACGGCGCTTCCCTGACCCCTTACTTCGATTCCAATATCTTCTACAACTTCAATATCACCCACCACGACGATCTCTATAACACCTTCAAGAAAACCACCGCTGAAGACAACGAGCGCAATTTCGGCCTCTGGAGAGAATATGGCTACCCGGAGTATATGTTCTGCAAATGCCCGATAGATTCAGTTTTCCCGGAGCTTGAATACGATGACATCGACGAGATGTACGAGCTCGAAGCCACCTTTGAACGGCATTGCTTCTATAAGCTCTCGGATGTCATGGAGACCGTACAGATATATCATCTCAAGGAAGAATACAGAGGAAAGGGGAAGCCCCAGTGACAGAGATAGCAAGAGAGACATTTTACAGCCATTTCGGCGCCGACGGAAAGGTACGCCGCAGCGCCCTCATAGACTTTATGCAGGATTGCTGCACTATATCCCGAAGCGAAGACTGTGTCATCGGGCCGATAATGCGCAGCGGAGAGGCGCTGCTCTATGTCGCTTACCGCCAGGTAGACCTGCTGAGCCAGCCCGAATACCGCGAGAAGCTGACTGTGCGGACCCATCTCTTCGAGAGCCGCAGAGTTTACGGCAAGCGCTCGACAGTAATCCTCGGAGCCGACGGCAGACTCTGCGCCAGATCCTATCTGGTCTCGACCCTTGTTTATGCCGACACCCGCAGGCCCATAAACCTCCCGAAGGATAAAAACGACGCCCTTATCCTTGCCCCCGCCATCGAGATGGAATACACCCCGAGAAAGATAGATATTCCGGGATCCGGCGGAACACATCTGCCGCCCTTTACAGCTCTTGGCTGCCAGGCTGATACCAACGGGCATATCAACAACGCCAGATATGTCGATCTCGGAGACGAGCTTATCCCAAGGGATGCCGAAGTAAAACAGCTCCGGTGCGAATACAAGGCCTCGTTCATGCCCTCGGACAGGATCTACCCCGCTGTCTATGAGAAGGACAGCTCTACTGTAATAACGCTTTCCGACGATGCAGGCAATATCTGCTCTGTACTGGAATATATCTTTTGAAAACGGAGGATAAGAAAATGAAGATAGCCATTGGTAACGATCATGCCGCACCCGAGCTCAAGCTGGCGGTCAAGGCACATCTCGAAGAGAAAGGTATCGAGGTTGTAGATATGGGCTGCGCTCCCGGCGAAAGGTGCGATTACCCCGATGCCGCAGAAGCGGTCTGCGCAAAGGTGACAGGCGGCGAGTGTGAGCTGGGGATACTGATCTGCGGTACAGGCCTCGGAATGTCCTACGCTGCAAACAAGGTCAACGGCATAAGAGCTGCCTGCTGCTCGGAGGTGTTCTCTGCGCGGCTCTCACGCGAGCATAACGATGCCAATGTTCTTTGCTTCGGCGCAAGAGTAGTCGGAGAAGGCACAGCTCTGGATCTCGTCGATGCTTTTGTCTCGACCCCATTCTCCGGCGATGAGAGACACCGCCGCAGGCTGGACAAGATAACCGCTATCGAAGCTAAAAACCGCTGAGCTCAGCATAATAAGCCCTGCAAAGCCTTCTGAGCTGTGCAGGGCTTTGTATTATACTGCGCGGAAAAAGGCCATAAGCTAAACATAAATATGCAAAAAGTTCGTAATTCGGTAAATAAATTCGTCATAAATACTGTTGTAATTTATTTAGTTTTGGTATATAATATAAGAGTATTATGTCAATTTATATATTCATATACAGCGATAAAGCGATCCCGCTGCGGGCTGTTTCTTCCCCGATGCTTAAACAGCAAAGCAGGCAGCAATACCTGTCAGGAGCGGGAGATAAATAATAAAAGAGAGGTTTGTTATGGCAGACAGCAACAACAACGAGCTTGATCTTGAGCAGATCATCTCGGATGCTCTATCGGCCAAGAAACGGCGCCTTCAGGCATTGAATGAAAATGGAGGCAGCGAAGCAGCAGTGACAGAGAAAGAGTCTGCTGCGGAGCCGAATCCCGTTCAGAATGTCATAGAGCCCGAGCCCGTTCAGGATACCAAAGAGCCGGCAATGGATAAAGAAGGCCAGGCATCTCCCGATCTCAGGCTGAAGCCCGCCGCTGCGCGTACAGCCGCAGACAGTGCCGCTCCGAAACGACAGAGACAAGAGGTCAATAAAGGCGATGAGCCGGATATTATACCGGCGGCTGCCCAAAAAAAGAAAGCTCCCAGGCCCGACGGCCAGCACCCGAAGCGCAGCAGAGAAGATGCTCAGCCTTCAAGAAGGCAGCCAAACGGCGCCAGAAAACAGCAGCCGGACCGCAGCGAGCATAACAGCAAGAAGCCCGCAGCCAGGAAAAAGAAAAAGTGGACTAAAAAGCAGATGATATTCCTTATCGTAGGCCTGATATTCATCCTGCTCTGCCTGCTGGGTATCGCACTTTTCCTGATCTTCCATTACTACTGGAACAAAACAGGTGGCGAATGGAGCGAGGCCAAGACCTCCGAGCGTATGGTCGTCAGCCAGGATGACCCTACACAATCCAACACCTTCAACCCCGAGACAGAAGAAGATCGGATCAAGAAGCAGTTGCAGAACATCCAGATCGACCTTATGAAAGATGAGGATGTCTTCAATGTGCTGCTCGTCGGGCAGGATCTCAGAACGACCGCCAATACCGATGAACAGAGCAACACCGACGTTATGCTCCTGCTATCCCTCAATCAGAGGACAAAGCAGATAACCATGACCTCCTTTATGCGCGATCTCTGGATGTATCTCCCGCCCTGCCAGTATTCCGACAGGCTCAACGCCGCATTCTTTGCCGGCGGCCCCGAATACCTGAGAGAGACGCTGGAGACCTACTTCGGAGTCAGCATAAACAGATATGTAGTCGTAAACTTCAACCAGTTCACAGAGATAGTCGATACCCTTGGCGGGCTTGATCTCTATGTCACCCCGCAGGAGTGCAACGGTGAAGAGGGCGCAGACCCGCTGGGAGACAATACCCGCGGAATGCAGAATCCTCTGGACGAGCAGAACCGCATCATGGGCAACCCTGTCGGCACAGACTACATCAAGATGAGCTACGACATCAAGGGGCAGACCGTTCACATGAACGGCAATCAGGCTCTTGCTTATTCAAGAATAAGGCACGTCGATTATATTCCCGAAAACGGTTCGACTCAGGACGCTGCTTACAGCGATTTCGGCCGTACAAAGCGCCAGAGGATAGTTATCAACAAGATAATCGAAAAGGCCAGAGGAGCTTCTCTTGTGCAGCTCAACAACCTTGCCAACCTCATCCTTCCGAATATCAGAACAGATATCGAAGAAGGAGAGGCAGCCTCCCTGCTGCTGAATATGCTGGACTACGCCAACTATGATGTGCAGGAAATGCGTATCCCCGAGGAGGGCACTTATTCCGGCCACTGGATCGACGGAAAGAGCGTCATCCTCTGTAACACCCTCAAAAACGCTATGGATCTCCAGCAGAAGATCTACGGCATAACCAATATCGACGAAGAGATGATGGCCAAGCTCAAAGAGTTCGCACAGCAGAACGCTTACCTTGACGACGACGGCAACTGGGTAGACTACTACAACGGCGGCGTCACCTGGGTAAACCCGCCTTGGTGACCGTATCGTTCGATAACAGAACAGCACAATAAACAAAAACCGTATATTCCCCCGCAGCAAGGGAATATACGGTTTTCTTCTGTTATTATGTCCGCAGCAGGTCTGCACAAGGCATATCCCGCTCAAAGCTCAATTCCGGACCTCAAGGGGCTCGGTGACGGCCGGAAGGCCCCCCGGGTCAGGCATGAGGCTGATCGACGTTCCCGCACTCTTGCACTCTGGAAAGGACAGGACAGATCCGCCGCTATAACTAATAAAGCAAAAAATAAAAAAGACCCGCTATTGCAGGCCTTCTTAAGTGGAGCGGATTACGAGGCTCGAACTCGCTACCTCCACCTTGGCAAGGTGGCGCTCTACCAGATGAGCTAAATCCGCATTATGGTGGTTCCGGCAGGAATCGAACCGGCGACACGAGGATTTTCAGTCCTCTGCTCTACCTACTGAGCTACGGAACCGTTTGGCGACCGGAATGGGGCTCGAACCCACGACCTCCAGCGTGACAGGCTGGCGTTCTAACCAGCTGAACTACCCGGCCGCATATTTCAGCAAGCCGTCAGGCTTGTGTGAAAGCTGCTGAAAATCTACGACCCGCCGACAGCGAGAGCAGATCTTTCAAAAAAAGTCAGCGCAGGCGGCATAACGCCGCCCGTGCTTGGTGGGAACTATAGGGCTCGAACCTATGACCCTCTGCTTGTAAGGCAGACGCTCTCCCAGCTGAGCTAAGCTCCCGTTTGTGTTTCGCAACATAAAATATTATACGCTATATTTTTCGATTTGTCAAGTGCTTTTTTTAACTTTGTGCATTGTGCCGAGAGTTATCAAGATAGCAAGGTGTAAACCCGCAGTCTGCACAATCTCATCCCTGCCGCAGCGTGACAAGCAGGATATGCGAAGGATTCATCATCCTGAATTTTCCCAGCCCCGCAGATACAACGATCTGCGAATCTCCTGACTTATAGAGTCCCTTTGAATATTTCGGGAAGAATTTTCTCTCCGGCGAGAGAAGCCCTCCCACAAAAGGAAGCCTTATTATCCCGCCATGGATATGCCCGCTGAAAACAAGGTCTGCGCCCCATTCAGCATACGCTTCAAAGGGCAGAGGGTCGTGGGCAAGGAGGATATTGGTCCTTCCCTGCTCCGGCTCACCGACATACTCCCTCAGCATATCCGCTGTAACGGGAGTCAGATCTCTGAAGCCCCTGTCTGAATAATAATGCGTTGCAGGCAGCTCAACACCGTAGATATTTACCGACTCTCCTCCGGCTGTGATCTTCTCGGAGCGGTTAATAAGCATATGGACTCCCAGCTCTTCGATCTCCCTGCACAGGCTGTGCCCCCGGCCGTCGGGAGCGCCTGTCTCATGGTTGCCTGGGACAAAATACACCGGTCCCAAAGACATGAGTCGTTTCATAAACACCAGCTTTGGCGAAAGATCGGTCTCGTGTCTGGTCATGACATCTCCTGTAAAGAACACATAGTCGGGCTTCAGAAAAGCGCAGGTATTTATCAGGTTGTTGAACCTGTCGCCATAGCGCTTTCTGTGAAGATCGGAAAGGTGCAGTATCTTCTTGCCGTCGAAAGCAGCGGGGAGCCCATTGACTTTGACCTCCGGCTTATCGACAGAAAGCATACGATTATCTACAAACATCCAGCCGGCTGCTGCCGTTGCCAGAGCACCTATACCGAGCTTTGTGGTCAGCTTCATTTTCTGTCTCCTTTACGAGATATCAGGCGGCGCCCCGAAAGAAGCCGCCGCCTGTTTCTGTGCTGTGTTAAATAGGTATTATTCAGCCGCAGCCGCTGTTGTTACAGCGGGAGCCTGTGATTCGGCTGTCTCGATCCCCAGCTCCTTGAGAGCATCCTTGAGGGCCTTGAGATCGTCCTCGATAGCGTTGCTGTCTACGATCTCAACAACTGTTGCAGCCTTATCCAGGGTGCCCAGTTCTTTCTTAATGTCATCGAGGTTGAACTTCTTGCCGTTATATACATATTCCTTGCCCTCGACAGTTATGCTGACAGTAGTCTTCTGTGCCGGCTTGCTATCCTCGGGAGCCTTCTGGGTCTCCGCCTGGGTAGCCTGAGTAGCGGCTGCTGTGCTGCCGTTGTTTCCGCTGCTGCCGTCGCCCTTGCCGTCGAACCAGCCCATACCGAAGCCGAGGCCGCCCAAAAGTGCTGCGAGGAGCAGAAGAATCAGAAGCAGCCAGAGAAGGCCTCTCTTCTTCTTTTTCTTTTCCTTGCGTTTTTCATGCTCCTCCTGTCTTCTCTGTGCGGGATGGATGTAGTTATTTTTAGCCATATTCATAAACTCCTTTCGGGAAAAATAAGTATCTTTCAGGATCTTCCGCTGGCGTTGACATAAGCGAAGTATATATTCTTATACTCTCTGCGCAGCCCCTCCAGGGCTCTCTTTACGGATTCAACGTCCCGGTGCAGAGCTGTGCTGCCGTCATAAACGAAGCAGGCCAGGATAATGCCGTCCTTATCCGGGAGCTGATCGAGCACCCTTTTGATCTCATACTCCACATCTGCGTGCTCGTTGAGAACGACCGATGATATCTGCTCTCCCATCCTTGCGAAAGAGAGAGTCCCCTTCGAATCGGAATATGTTATGCTTATCGATAGCATCTCGCCGTTTTCAAAGCCCTCGACAGTCTGGACAAACTCCTTCATCCTGTCATTATCAGCCTGATAGAGAGCCAGCTTGTCTGCGGCTTCCTTTTTGGCCTCATCGATCTTGCTGTCGGCCTCGTCGCGGGCATCCTTTATCATCTGTTCGGCACGGACATCGGCTGCTTTGACCTTTTCCTCCGCTTTCTGCTCGGCCTTATCGGCCTTATCCGAGGAGACCATCATGACCCAGAAGAGCATGATGAGGATAACATCCAGCAGAGAGGTCAGCTCGATTATCATTCCCTTGTTCTTGCCCATACGCTCCCCTCCGTTACTGCCCTGCAGCCATCAGTTTTCCTTGCCGTTGCGGGCGAGGTAGAGCGCCACGGTCTTTTCGTTATCTTCGATCTTAGCGCTGATAAAGCCGTCCAGCAGCTTGAAGGATATGGCGAACACCAGCCCCCAGAAGGTAGAGGTAAGGGCTCCGTAGAAGCTGCCCTCGACATCGGTCATATCCTTTACAAGAGTCAGCAGCGAGGAGACTGTCCCGAGGATACCCAACAGGGGGAAAATACCTGTCAGGTTCACAAAGACAGAATAGAGCCTGCCCATAAGGTCGCGCATACGTACAACTTCTGTTTCTCTGAGCTCGCTCAGAGCTCTCTGTGCATCTTCCTGAGACTGGGCGCTGCCGGGGACAAAAACTGTAAGGTGCATCTTACGGTACAGCTCGTCGGCGGCTCGTTTGGTGAAGTGATAGAAAACACCGTTTATGATAGCGACGATGAATATTATCATATCGAAACCGATAAGGTTCCGGAATATAACTGAGAAAAAGTCCTTCATCACAAACCCTTCCTTCGATAATTGTTGCCTTTACAAACCTATTTTATCACAATATCCCGAATAATGCAACACTTTTTTTGAAAACCTCTCCAAAAACTTGACCTGTTTCCTGCTTCTTTGGCAGGTATATCCAAAAGGCGTCTGCCCCCGGAGGAGATAAACGCAAAAGACCGCACACCCTCCCGCAGCGGGCAGGGTATACGGTCTTAGAGGTCTTTAGTGTAAAAGCAGGGCTGCAATCCGGCAGATCAGGATACCAGCAGACCAAGTATCTCGAAGTTGGGCTTGTCGCCGTCCTCGACTGTTACGGTAACGGTGTGCATCTTTGCCTCATCGGAGGAATAGCACTCCATATTTGCGGCATAGCTTCCCCATCCGCCGGAGAAATCGGAATCTATGAGCTTGGCGTTCACACCGTCTACCTGTACGGCGGCTGCTCCGCCCTTGCCGTTTACGGACTTATAGTACAACAGACCGAGATTTCTGAATTCCAGCTCGAAGGTTATCGTTCCGCCGGAAGAGGTGCTCCAGCCGTTCTTATATGCCCAGAAGGAAGACCCCTCGTCGAAGTGGTCGTCCAGTGTTACCTTAACATCCTCCGAATTCAGATCGACTATCCTTGCGGCGGAATATCTGTCGCCTGTCGGGGAAGGAGTCGCAGGGTCGAAGGGAACGGGGGCGGAGGCGCTGTCCATACTGCTCTTTACCTTGCTGACAAAATTCTCGACGATATCGGCTACCCAGCCGTGTCCGATGTCATTGGGGTGAGTGCCGTCACCGGAGATCTTGGAGAACTCAAAGTTCCCGGCATTGACCTCGGGAGCGACCGCATCGTGATAAGAGAGGACAGGGACACCGTAGGCCTTGGCCGAAGCAGCGTGAGCATCTCGGCAGTTGCCTCCTCCCTGAAGGGTCATCTCGATGAGCACAACAGCAGGGTCGTTGGGACGGGAGAGGCACTTTCTTATAAGGCTGTCCATAGTAGACTTATAGAACTCATCGTTGCTGTCATTGATGAACTCTATGAAGATGATATCCGGGTCTTTGGCGAAAACATCGCTCTCGGCTCTGTGGACTCCGAGATAGGAATCGGTAGCACCGATGCCGGCGTTATGGAACTTGCAGAGCGGGCTGACATTTTCCTTGAACCAATCTGTCAGCAGAGAGGTATACTGCTTCTTTCCGTTGGATGCGCCGCTGCCCTGAGTTATGGAATCTCCCATGAACACGATGCTTATGCCTTCCTTATCGCTCTCGACGGCCTTTTTCAGCTTTGCAGCGAGGCGCGAGGTATCGCCCTCATAATAGACCGAGCGCTTGAGCATATTCTCGGTAATGCCTGTGGCAGGGTCAAAGGGTGCGTCTGCAACGGGAGCCTCATTCTCTGGGGCGGGCTGTGTTTCCTGAGCGGCGGTCGTCACAGGTGCCGAGGTGTCGGCGGGCTTTTCAGCCTTGGTCTCGGCGGGGGCAGAAGAAGCTCCGGAGCTGTCGCTGCTGCCGCAGCCTACTGTCAGCGCGGCGGTAAGTGCCAGCACCAGCGCTGCAAGTGCGATCTTTTTCATAATGATCCATCCTTTCATCATTATCATCCGTCCGGCGTAAAAGCTGCCGGATCTCTGAGACAATTATAACTCTCAGATGCCGTATTTTCAAGGGAATTCCCGGCTTTTTTACCTTTACGAAACAATTATTTAACTGAAATCGTTTACATTCTCTTGACAGTTTTCGGCGGGGATGATAGAATGATTTTAATGAGAATACCGTCTCCGCAGTTATGAAAAACATCAATACTGAAAAGAGGTATCGAGCTATGGAAAAGAAATTCATCGGCGCCAATGACCCGGCTGTAAGATATATGGGAAGGATCGACCGCACTCTTCCCGACGCTCCGAGGATAGTCTTTGCCGGGACGATGATAACCCTGCGTTTTGCCGGAAGATCAGTCTCCGCCATAATCCGCAACCACCGCTTCTTCAATAAAATGGAGCTGGGTCTGTTGGTAGACGGCAGAGAGAGCAAGCTCACCTTCGAGACAGACAGAGAGCGCTTCACCCTCCCGCTGGTCAGCGGCCTCGAAGACACCGAACATGAAGTCACCCTCTTCAAGCGGCAGGATGCTTCCCATTACTTCGATTTCTTCGGGTTCGAGATCGACCCTGATGCCGAGGCTCTCCCTCCCCTGCCCCGCTCCGACAGGCGTATAGAATGTTACGGCGACTCGGTATCCGCCGGAGCTGTCTGCGAGGCAATAGAGAATGTTGCTTCCCCCGACCCGGAGGACACTCAGGGAGTCTACGACAACGCCTACCATTCCTTCCCGATGATAACCGCCCGCAATCTCGGCGCGGAGATCAACAATATCGCTCAGGGCGGCATCTCGATATTTGACGGAACAGGCTGGTATCATTCCCCTGACACTATCGGTATGGAGACAGCCTATAACAAGGTCTGCTACTTTCCGGAGGAGTGCGGGTTCACCGACTGGGATTTCTCGCTCTATGTTCCGCAGATCGTCATCTTCGCCATAGGCCAGAACGATCAGCACCGCGAAAAGGGTGAAGACCCGGATATAACCGACCCCGCTTACAGAAAGCTCTGGAAGGATAAATATAAAGATATTCTCCGCGATCTCAAGGGGCATTATCCGGATGCGACCTTCATTCTTCTGCTCACCGTCCTCATGCACGACAGAACATGGGACAAGGCACTGGACGAGATCGTATCAGAGCTCAGAGCAGAGAATTTCGGGGATGTATCACACCTCACCTTCAAGCGCTGCGGCAAGGCGACCCCGGGCCATCCCAGGCTTCCGGAGCAATATGAGATGGCCTCTGAGCTGACAGAATATATCTCAAGGCTGGGAGACAAGGTCTGGGAATAACAGACAGTTGATCCTGTATCGGTATCAGCCCCCGAAAACAAAAAGCCGTATATCATCCCGACATCCGGAAGATATACAGCTTTTTCATTTATAGATCTGACTATCCCGCTGACACACCACACATATTCCTTAAGGCAACACCGCACGACCCGCGGCTAACGCCTCTGCACATCATCTGCTTGCCAGCTTTCCGTCATATTACCCAAATTCTCCTTG
>CAMNNQ010000036.1 GCA_946545645.1 uncultured Clostridia bacterium
CCGGAACGCAGTTCCGGCAAGGCGCGGCATAACGACAAAAAGGGAGACCAAGTATGGTCTCCCTACATTTTTATGTGGACAAACAAAAAATGCCGCGCCGACAAACCTTTTAACCCGCTGGCACAGGAAAGAGCGAAGCGATTTTCCGTTTTTTTAGCTCCGAAACGCGGCGCTCCCGTTGGTCGCTTGCTGTCGTTGCGGGGTCGTCTGTACGCCCTGCGACGATGCCGGAAGGTTAGGCTGTCGTCTTTCCTTTAGAGGGGCGGGACGTTGTGTAAGGGGTGCTGCGCCGCTCCAGCGTGAGTGCAAACACCACTTGCACTCACGCTTAATTTCGGGGGCTTTCCGGTCGCCCCCGAACCCCTTCGGGTACTTGCTGTCGTTGTGGGGTCGTCTGTACGACCTGCGACGCTGCCGATAGGTTCAGCGCCGTCTTTCCTTTAGAGGGGCGGAACGTTGTGTAAAGGGGGTTGCCCCGCCCAGACCAAGTGCGGAAACTGCACATCAGCTCCCGCTTAGTTTCGGGGGCTTTCCGGTCGCCCCCGAACCCCTTCGGGTGCTTGCTGTCGTTGCGGGGGCGTCATTCCGCAACATAAAGCCCTTCGCTGCCGATGAATGCCGGGCGCAGATCGTAGGCTCCGGAGACCTTACCTGTCTGCGGTTCGACCTCGCCTTTTATGCTTACTGCGACTGTATCTCCCTCTTTCAGCTTTCCAGGGTATTCCAGGCAGCGCTTTATCCTCAGATCGTCTGTCGGAATGATGAATACCATGCCCTGCTCCGGGTCTTTGCAGAGCTCGCTGTCGTCCAGCTTGATATATCCCTCGCCGATCTCGGTTATCCGCCCGCCGATCAGGTTGTTCTTCTGTTCGGCATCGGATCTTACAGAGCGCTCTTTTGCAAAGGAGATGAGCTTTGCAGCGTTTTCCCTGCCGATATCAAAGGTGTAGGCGTATTCAAAGATATTGGTCATCACAAGCCCGTCCTCTGTTATGTCGAGAACATGGTTATCGATGCCGAGCTCAGGGCAGTTTACCGTGAAGGCCAGCAGTTTTTTCCCTTCCCGGGAGAGTGTGTCTCCGGGGATGAATACGGCATCTCTCAGCTCGCAGAGCATTTTTCCGAGCTCCGTGCCCTCAGAGAGAGTAAAGCGGCCCTTATTGTCGTAGCCCTCGAATTCATGGTATTCCCCCAGACAGAGCCTTCCCGAAAGTCCGTATATATCTGCAAGCCCGCCCAGATCCTTCGGCGGGTCATAGACATCGGCGCAGTAGATGTGATAGCCGTCCGGGAGTTTTACCGCCGCGATATGGCCGCTGTCGGTATTCTTTACGGCGTAGGCTTCAAAGGTCTCGGTGCAGGTCTTGTCGGTGTAGATGTCATAGGCTCCCGCAGTACACTGGCCCAGGCTTTCTCCGATGACAGACTCATCTTTGAGGGGCAGGTCAGAGCGGGTGATAAAGGCTTTGCCGCCGATGGTCGCCGTCGTGTACTTCTCTCCGTCGGTGCGGTATTCCCAGGGCCAGACCAGTGCGGATTCCTGGGTAGTCAGCCGGCCGCCATAAGGTCTCGGGAAGATGCCGGAGGATGCCCCTGCATCGGGAGAGCTGTCTTTTTCCACCTTCCCGCTCCTGAGAGCGAAGACTGCTCCGACTGCTACTGCCGCAGCAAGACAGGCCGCCAGAGCCCCCCATACGAAATAGTTTTTCCGGCTGCGCTTCGGCTCAAATGCAGCCGCTTCCTCTATATAGCTGTCGCTTATGAGCCCGACAGCATCCGATAATGTATCTCTTTTCATAGCTTTGCTCCTTCCCCGAGAAGAAACTTTCTGAGCTTCTTTCTCGTTCTGTAAAGCCGCGACGAGATATTGTGCCCGCTCTGGGAGAAGAGCCCTGCCAGCTCGGAGATACTGTCTCCGAACCAGTACCGTCTTACGAAGAGCACCCGCTCGTCTTTTGCGATAGATGAAAGGAAGCGGTCTATGGCCTTTGCCAGTTCTTTTGCCTCGGCCTCGTCCTCGACGCTCTCCCGGGAGGGGATGCAGCCCTCCAGCTCCTCAAGGACGGTGCCGTATCCGCTGCCGCGCTTTTCGGCAGTGTTCTGCCGGAGCTTTTTCAGCGCCAGATTGCGGACTATCCGCAGCAGATAGGCGGCCAGCGGCTCCGGCCTCTCCGGAGGGATCTTGTTCCAGACAGCGAGATAAGCATCGCTGAGGCATTCCTCTGCATCCTGCTCCGAAGAGAGTATATTTCGGGCTGTCGCCAGGCAGATCGCACCGTACTTTTCGGACAGAAGCGTCAGCGCCTGTCCCGAGCGCTCAAAAAACAGTTCGATAAGTCTGCTGTCTTCGGTCATAGTCTCAGCTCCTTTCACTTATATACTACCCTTTCAGAGAAAGATATCGCAGGGAAAGGAGAATTTTTTTTGCTGTGCGCTCCGGGTCTCACTTTTCGGATAATAACTCAAAGCTCAAGCTCCCCTTGAAGCCGGAGAGGGGGATACGGTATTTCTCGGCAAGCTGCGGCCCGCAGCTCGCTGAGCCTACCCCCGCCATGGCGTAATCTGCGCAGAGGACAGTATATCCGCTCTTTTCTAGCTCAAAGCGGTGCCGCTTGCCGGCAAGCTCTTCCTGAGTGTATTCCCCGGCATTGAAGGAGAAACCTGTGCTGCTGGTTATATGCAGGGCGATGCTGCCGTCGCTGAGGGTAAGCTCCTTTGTCCCGAAATGAGAGGAGTTTTCCTGAGGGCGGAGATAGGGCTCGTACAATTCCGACACCCTGGCTGCAAATGTTCCCATATAGCTTGCCTGATGCTTGTCGCAGTAGCTCTCGCCGGGGCCGCAGCCGAAATAGCTGAGGGTATCGAACTCTGCGGGGAGGAAGAGCCGGAGCCCGAATCTTGGCAGCAGAGATACCTTTTCGCTGTCGGCCTCAAAGGCTGCGGAAACTGTCAGCTTCCCGCTGCCGTCGATACGGTATTCCGCCTCAACCGATGCAAAGGGGCGGAAGATGCTCCTTCCGCATGAGAAGCGGCAGCGTATCACAGTGCAGCCCTCTTCCTCGGAAACCGAGCTCCCGTATACCTTGGGCCTCCAGTCGTTCATATAGAGCTGGTACCATTCGCCCTTCATGACATCGTTATCTGTTGGGGCGCGGAAGAAATTGAAGCTCACAGGCTTTTCAAGGATGTTCCTTCCGCTCTTGGAGAGAGATGTCAGTGCAGCCTGCCTGCGGTCAAAGACTATGCAGACATCTCCGGCGCTGATCTCAAAGGTCAGTGGAGTCTCCCTGATCTGCGGAGCCGGAGCGGTAACAGACCCGGCTCTTTCGGCTGCGGTGAAGAGCTTGATCTGGTCGAAGCAGACCTCGTTCCCGGTCTCCTTGTCGGTGAATATGAAGCGGATATATGTGTCGTCTGCAAAGCTGCCCTCTGCTTCGGGTATGCTGATCCTGCACTCTCCCTCCGGCGGGAGCGAGAAGCTCAATTCTCCGCCGGACAGCAGTCCCTTGCGGGAAGTCAGCTCATACCGGCAGGAGAGCCGCTCATCGGCGCAGGTGAAATGCAGCATATTCCTGAATACAAAGCCGCCATCGGTGCGCTTTGCCCTTACCGGCCGGTAGACCTGTTTAGCTTCTGCAAGGCCGGTGTGGGGAGTGCGGTCGGGATAGCAGAGACCGTCGCAGCAGAAATTGCCGTCGTGATGCAGCTCACCGAAATCTCCGCCGTAGCCGTAGCGGGGCGATCCGTCTTCGCTGCTGCCGACAGGGAAGGCATGGTCGCACCATTCCCAGATCAGCCCGCCCATAAAGCGGTCGTCGGAGAAGAACGTTTCAAAGTAGTCCTCCAGGTCTCCGGAGCTGTTTCCCATAGCATGGCTGTACTCGCAGAGCAGCAGCGGGCGTTTCTCGCCGGGGTCTGCGATGATGCTTCTCATCTCGTCTGTCGAGGGATACATTTTAGATACCATATCGAGGACGGTATTCGGGGTCCCGTCAAGGCAGTGTGTGCTCTCGTAGTGTACCGGGCGGGTGGGATCAAGCCGTTTGATCTCCAGGGCACCGCTGAGGAAATTGCTCCCCCAGCCGCTCTCGTTGCCCAGCGACCAGATGACCACCGAGGGTCTGTTGACATCCCGGCTGACAAGCAGCCTTTCGCGGTGCAGGATAGCCTCGCTGAACATCGGGTCTCCCGCGATGAGGGCGATGCCGTTGTAGCCCTCCGGTCTGGACCAGCGAAGGTCCTGAAATACTCCGACACAGCCGTGGCTCTCCACATCCGCCTCGTCTATGACATAGAAGCCGTACTCGTCGCATAGCTGATAGAAGAGTGGAGCATTGGGATAATGTGAGGTGCGGATAGAATTTATGTTATGGGCTTTCATAAGCTCCAGATCACGCCGCATCTTTGCTTCGTCGGCATAAGCGCCGGAGTCGGGGTAGCTGTCGTGGCGGTTGGCTCCGAGGAACTTTATCTTCTTTCCGTTCAGCAGATACACGCCGTCTTTGATCTCGCTGGTGCGGAAGCCGACTTTTTCGCAGATGACCTCACCTGCTGCTTCGATGATGAGCGTATAAAGATACGGGTTTTCGGCGCTCCAGAGTTTTACATCCCCGGCTTTCGCAGAGAAGGGCTTGTCTTCCGAGGCCTGGCCGGAGAGGATGAGCTTTTCGCCGTCATAGAGGGAGAGCGCGGCTGATCCTCCTCTGACCGAGACTGTCAGTTCCCCGTACATATCGGCGGTGATGCGGTAGTCCTCGATGCGGGCGGTGGGGCGGGATAGCATATAGACATCCCGGAAGATCCCGGAGAGGCGGAACTTATCCTGATCCTCGAGATAGGTGCCGTCGCACCACTTAAGAACAGCACACACGATACTGTTCCCGCCTTCGCGGAGCAGGTCGGTGATATCGAATTCGGTCATCCTGTGGGAAACCTGGGTATAGCCTGCGAAGCTGCCGTTGACATAGAGATAGAGGCAGCTATCGACGCCCTCAAAGACCAATATCCTGCGGAGCCCGTCGGGGGAATAGTGATAGCTGCGGGAATAGACCCCGACAGGATCATCGTCCGGGACGTAGGGCGGGTCAAAGGGGATGGGGTAATTCACATTTGTATACTGCGGCTTATCGTAGCCGTACAACTGCCAGCAGGAGGGTACGGGGATCGTTTCCCTGAATGGCAGAGAGGTAAAGTCATCGGGCAGATCGAGGATGCTGCTGAAATACTCAAATCCCCAATTGCCGTTCAATGATTCAAAGCGCTGTGAGCGTTTTCTATCCGCAGGCTGGTGGCCTTCGGGAAAGGGTATGAAATACGCTCTTGGCTCCAATGTGCCGATGCACTGAACAGATGTATCCTCGTGGAATGACATAAAACTTCGGGCAGAGCCCTTTACTGCAATACCTGAGATCTCCAAAATAATAACCTCCTTTTTTAGCGCCGGGACGCGTCGCTCCCGGTGGTCGCTAGCTGTCGTGGGTGGGTCGTCGTTACGCCCTGCGACGCTGCATATAGGTTCAGCGGCGTCTTTCCTTTAGAGGGGCGGGACGTTGTTGTGGCGGGGTCACAGAACACGTACTGTTCCGCACAAAGCGGGCAACATTGCGCCCATCCAAGGGCGCGCCAGCCCTTGGCAGGTTCTTAGGGCAGAGCCCTAAGCGGGGTATGGGGCAGCGCCCCATACC
>CAMNNQ010000037.1 GCA_946545645.1 uncultured Clostridia bacterium
GGCGCGCCCTTGGATGGGCGCAATGTTGCCCGCTTTGTGCGGTGCAGTACTTGTTCTGTGACCCCGCCACAAACAACGTCCCGCCCCTCTGAAGGAAAGACGCCGCTGAACCTTTCGGCAGCGTCGCAGGGCGTACAGACGACCTCGCAACGACAGCAAGCGACCAACGGGAGCGCCGCGTTTCGGAGTTAAAAAGCCCTTGGATTGGCGCAATTTTGCCCGCTTTGTGCGGTGCAGTTCTTGTTCTGTGACCCCGCCACAACAACGTCCCGCCCCTCTAAAGGAAAGACGCCGCTGAACCTCCCGGCATCGTCGCAGGCCGTACAGACGACTAACCAAAGACAGCAAGCGACCGAAGGGAGCGACGTGTTTCGGAGCTAAAAAAAGGGGTTTACTTTTGTGGGGGAGTGTGGTATAATATATAATTATCGTATAGTTTTTCTTCACCTCCTGTGGGTGAACTGAAAGGAAAGGAAAGTGCTATGACTAAGATAACTATTTTTTCCGGCTTCCTCGGCGCCGGAAAGACGACCCTTATCAAAAAACTGATCGCCGATGGCTTCAACGGCGAAAAACTCGTCCTGATCGAAAATGAGTTCGGAGAGATCGGTATCGACGGCGGCTTCCTCCAGGATGCCGGTATCAATATCACAGAAATGAACTCCGGATGCATCTGCTGCTCCCTCGTCGGGGACTTCGGTAAAGCCCTCGTTCAGGTGCTGGAACAGTACCACCCCGACAGGATCATTATAGAACCCTCCGGAGTCGGCAAGCTCTCGGATGTGATCCGCGCTGTGCAGAATATCAACTCACACGAGGTCGTCCTCGACGGCTTTACTACTGTCGTCGATGCAAAGAAATGTAAGATCTATCAAAAGAATTTCGGCGAGTTCTTCAATAACCAGATAACCTATGCAAGCTGCCTTATCCTCAGCCATACCGCCGGCCTCTCTCAGGAAAAACTGGACGATGCTGTCGCAAGGCTCCGCTCCCTGAACGGTAAGGCTACTATCGTTACTACCGAATGGGATCAGCTCTCCGGCTCTGCTATAGTCGAGGCTATGACTATGAAGAATACCCTTGACGACGAACTCTCCGAACTGCTTGCTGAGGCTGAACATGAGCATCATCACCACCATCACGATCACGACGATGAGGACGAGCATGAGCATCATCATCACCACCACGATCACGACGATGAGGATGAGCATCATCATCACCACCACGATCACGGCCCGGACTGCACCTGCGGCTGCCACGATCATCATGCCGACGATGTGTTCACAAGCTGGGGCGCAGAGAGTGCAAAGAAATTTACCAAGGAAGAGATCGGTGCAGCTCTCGAAGCGCTTGGCGACGAGAGAAAATACGGTCTTGTCCTTCGTGCAAAGGGCATAGTCCCCGCTCAGGACGGCAGTTGGATACACTTTGACTACGTTCCCGGAGACCCTGATGTAAGAACGGGCTCTGCGGGAGTAACGGGCAGGCTTTGCGTTATCGGTGCCGAACTTAACGAGACGGCGGTAGCTGAGCTCTTCGGAGTCGGGGAGGCGTAAACAATGGCAGACCAAAGGATCCCCGTTTACCTGTTCACAGGCTTTCTTGAGGCCGGGAAGACACAGTTCATCCGTCAGACTCTTAACGACCCCCGTTTCAACACAGGAGAAAAGACTCTTGTGCTGCTCTGCGAAGAGGGTGAGGAGGAGCTGGATGCAGAGGCGCTGGCAAAAAGCGCCAACACAGTTATAAAGACAGTTGAAGACCCTGAAGAGCTGACTGAAGCCAACATCGGGCGTTTTGTCAGCGAGTCGGGAGCGAAGAGAGTAATAGTCGAATACAACGGTATGTGGCAGTTAAAGCAGCTTTTCGATGCGCTCCCGGAGAATATGGGCATCTATCAGGAGATGTGCTTTGCCGATGCACAGACTTTTCTGAGCTTCAATCAGAATATGCGCTCGCTGGTAGTTGACAAGCTCCAGACAGCCGAGCTGATCGTTTTCAACAGATACGAAGACAGCATAGATATGATGACTCTGCACAAGATCTGCCGCGGAGTGAGCCGCGGGATAAACATCGCTTACGAATACAAGGACGGCAGGGTAAAATACGACGACATAGAAGACCCTCTGCCTTTTGATGTCAACGCGCCTTCCATCGTTATTGAGGACAAGGATTACGCGCTCTGGTTCAGAGACATAATGGATGATCCGAAGAAATACAACGGCAAGGAAATGACCTTCAAGGCGCTGGTTGCTGTCGATCCGCAATTCCCGGCGGGGTCTTTTGCTGCGGGCAGGCACGTTATGACCTGCTGTGTTGAAGACATACAGTACATGGCAGTTGCCTGCGAATGGGAATCGGCATCAACGCTTCATTCAAGAGACTGGGTAACTCTGAAGGGCAAGGTCTCCTTTGAAAAGAGCAAGCTATACCGCGGCAAGGGGCCTGTTATTAAAGTCACCTCCGCAGAAAAGGCCGATCCCCCCTCTCAAGAAGTCGCCACCTTTTTTTAGCGCCTCTTTTAACGCCGAAACGCGGCGCTCCCGTTGGTCGCTTGCTGTCGGTGGTGGGTCGTCTGTACGCCCTGCGACGATGCCGGGAGGTTCAGCGCCGTCTCTCCTTTAGAGGGGCGGGAGGTTGTTTGCGGCGGGGTCACAGAACAAGTACTGCACCGCACAAAGCGGGCAACATTGCGCCAATCCAAGGGCGCGCCAGCCCTTGGCAGG
>CAMNNQ010000038.1 GCA_946545645.1 uncultured Clostridia bacterium
TAAATTCGACGCAGGCTTGCAAGCGAAGTTCACTTCGCTTTACGCAACGTCAAGGAGAATTTGGGTAATATGACGGAAAGCTGGCAAGCAAATGATGTACAGAGGCGTTAGCCACGGGTCGTGCGGTGTTGCCTTTGTGCGATAAGGAGCATTATGCTTCTGGGCATCAGCTCAGCGCGGTATGTGACTTCCCTGCCGGCATAGGTATCATCTCCGGTATATACGACTGTCTCCCAGCGAAAACCTTCAGGGATGATAGGGAGAGCCAGCGAATGGGGCTCCCAATGCGCATTTACAGCGCAATAGATGAAGCTGTCCCGCTCAACGCCGAAATCTTTGGCCGGCTCGGCATACATAAAGCCGAAAGTCAGGAACGGAGCGGTCATATCCAGCTTCCAGGGCTCTTCACCGTGGAAAGAGAGTTCGGGATATCCGGAGCTGTTATGAGATGTAAAAAAATCAGGCCTGCGAAGGACAGGGTGCGCTTTCCGGAAAGCGATGAGCTTCCTGAAGAAATCAAAGACATCGCGGTTTCGCTCAAGATCGTCCCAATCCAGCCAGGAGATCTCGTTGTCCTGGCAATATGCGTTGTTATTGCCAAACTGTGTGTTCATAAATTCGTCCCCAGAGAGCAGCATAGGGATACCCCGGCTCAGCAGCAGCAGAGCTGCGGCATTCTTGACCTGTCTCCTGCGGAGAGCGTTAATCTCAGGGTCATCGGTATCGCCCTCGGCACCGCAGTTCCAGCTATCGTTGCAGTTACAGCCGTCCTGACCGTTCTCGCCGTTGCCGAGATTATGCTTGTCGTTATAAGATACCAGATCCCTGAGAGTAAAGCCGTCGTGACAGGTAACGAAATTGACAGAGGCTTCGGCGGTACGGGTGCCGTAGAGATCGGGGGAACCTTGTATCCTCTGGATAAGCTCAGGCCCCTGCTCTGCGCCGCTCTTGACGAATCTCCGTATGCAGTCGCGGTAGCGGCCGTTCCATTCCGCCCAGCGCCTCCATGCGGGAAAGCTCCCGACCTGGTAGAGCCCGGCGGCATCCCAGGCCTCGGCAATAAGCTTGGTCTTTCCGAGAACAGGGTCGTGGGCCAGCGTTTCCAGAAGCGGAGGGTTGGTCATGGGAGCGCCGGAGCTGTCCCTGGAGAGTATCGAGGCAAGGTCGAAGCGGAAGCCGTCGATATGGTAATCTGCGACCCAGTATCTCAGGCAGTCCAGGATATGGTCTCTGACGACAGAATTGTTGCAGTTCATGGTATTGCCGCAGCCGCTGAAATTGAAATAGCTGCCGTCAGGAGTAAGAAGATAGTAGGTCTTATTGTCTATCCCCCGGTAGGAGATATAAGGCCCCTGCTCGTTTCCCTCGGCTGTGTGGTTGAAGACGACATCAAGGATGATCTCTATTCCGGCGCGGTGCAGGCAGCGGACGGTATTCTTCAGCTCCTCGGCGGCAAAGCCGTAGAAGCCGGAGGCAGCGTATCCGGCCTTGGGCGCAAAGAAATCGACTGTCGAATAGCCCCAGTAATTATATAATCTGTGCCCGTCTACTACACGGCTGTTCTCCAGCTCGTCAAATTCAAATATGGGCAGCAGCTCGATACAGTTGATCCCCAGCTCCTGAAGATACGGAATCTTCTCGACTATCCCTGCAAAGGAACCCTTATACTTGATGCCGGAGGTTTCGCTGCGGGTAAAGCTGCGGACGTGCATCTCATAGATCACAAGATCCCGCATGGGGATCTCCAGGGGCTTATCGCCCTTCCAGTCGTAATCCATAGGGATAACTCTGCCTCTGTACCTGAAAGGCATATCCTGATAAGCAGCCTCGCCCCATTTTTCTCTTCCGCCGACAAGTCTGGCATAAGGATCCAGGAGCACTTTATCCTTATCGAAGCGGTGCCCTCTTTCAGGCTCGTATCTTCCGTCGAAGCGATAGCCGTATTCCAGATATTCATAATCCAGCCCGAATACGATCATAGAGAAGACATTGCCGATACGGAACTCTTCCGGAAAGGGTATGACAGCGAAAGGCTCACGATCGCCGAAATGGTATAGCACCAGCTCGCACGAAGAAGCGTTCTTTGAGAATATGGAGAAATTGACAGCAGTATCGCTGACAAGGGTCGCGCCGAAGGGCTGCACTCTTCCGCAGCGGTATTTTATTCCGTTCAGCTCGTGGGTCGGCTGGTCGTCAAGGCGTGTCATGAAGCACCCCCTGTATATACTGACAAAGAATTTTAACAGATGATACATATATTTAGTATATTATACCATACAAGAAGGAAAATTGCAAGCATAATACAGAAATATACAATATGGCGGTATAGATAAAAAACCGGGCACATTTAGGTGCACAATGCACAATCCCGAAATGCCGTACCCACACTTTGGAAAGGGACCTGAAATAACAAAAGCCCCTGAGCGCAAAGCTCAGGGGCTGAAAATCTGTATAGAAGGCCTGCTTACAGCAGTTCTCTTATAATATACCTCCGGTATCGGGGAGCATTGTCATCTCTGAGTAAAGGAGTTTCTTCTTGACGCATTGGTATCCGAGTAATAGCTCTCCAGCGGGAAATACAGCTTTGAGCGGGAAATAAGCTGTTCATTGAGCTGCCTCTTTCCTTCGCTGTTCACGACACCCAGATCCTGAGCTGTCTTGATTATCGCTTTACCGATAGCCTCAGCATATTTTTGCAGGTTCTTATCGAAGAAGTCGTTGTCGATCTTTGAGGTTATGAATCCCAGCTCGCAAAGGACACTTGGGCAGACAACATCAGCATTGACATGGTAGTTGGCATTGCGGTCATTGGTATAGCCGGTCTGGACGCCTCTGTTGGAGGATATACCGACTCCCTGCAGATTAGTCATTATATTGCTTGCAAGGACATAATCCATCTCCGGCTTCTTGTTATGTATCCAGCATTCAAAGCCGCTGGCATCGGTAGATACCGAGTCGCGGTGCAGGGACACGAAGAGATCGCACCTTGCATCATTGGCGATAGTGCAGCGGTTGTTAAGGTCCTCCTCGATAGTAGTTCCCAGAAGCATATCTTCGTCTCTGGTCATTACCACCTGGACTCCCTCGCTCTTTAGGTATTCAGCAACTGCCTTGGAGATACGGAGAGTATCGTCCTTCTCGGCGCGCAGCACAGAGCCGTCGTCGTTATACACGCAGGCGCCGCCGTCCTCGCCGCCGTGACCCGGATCGATGCAGACCTTGAACTCATAGGTCTTTGTCTGCTGGACAGGCGGGGTCTCGATCTTTGATTCATCGGGGGCAGAAACGTCCGAGGTATCTGTGTTGGTAACAGCCGTAACAACTGAAGGTGTAGTATCGCCTTTTTTAAAATGGTTCACGATAGACCGTATAAGCTGCCAGAGCCCGCAGATGATAAGAACGAGCACTATCAGCGCGATTATTATCCTTCCCCAATAGACCTTGACTCTTGTATGAGTTCCGGGCCTTACAGGTTTTCTGCCGTACAGCCGCTCAAACTCTTCATCAGTCATCGTTCATCCTCCGTTCAGCGGGGGGATCCCGCATGATAAATACACTTCATTATAGCACAGAACTCCGTCTAATGTCAAGTGAGGAAGGAACATTAAATTAAGAACAAAAAGTAAAATCTCATCTCCCGGCAGTCAGGTCATAATAAAAAATGCA
>CAMNNQ010000039.1 GCA_946545645.1 uncultured Clostridia bacterium
AGGCAAGGAGAATTTGGGTAATATGACGGAAAATATGCAAGCAGATGACGTGCAGAGGCGTTAGCCGCGGGTTGTGCGGTGTTGCCTTAAACCTCCTTGTAAATTGGCTCCATTTTCAGAAGCGTGTGAAACCGCGCATTTTCGGCGGGCTTTGCCCGTCCGATGTGACCGAAGCGAGGGCTATGGCCCCGCTTCTTTAACTTGCAAACCAAATCACCCCCTCGGTTCGCGCTCCACGACCGTTTTGTTACTCACCTCCCGATGTGCATTTTCCCTTTCGCTATGACCTCGCCGACAGACGCTCACAAATGCGCACAGCGGCGTTCTGTCATCTCTCTCGCTTACCTGTCCGACCTCAACTGTCGGAGGCCACACGGGGCGCTGTGGTGCGAGCTAATATTTGATTGTTGAATTAAAACTAAATCATTTTTCTCCGCTCCTCTCTCATTTGTATAGGGAAAGATAAGCCCTATTTACAAATGTTTTTTCTGATGTTCTTTGAAATGTTCTCTGTTCTGCATAAGTCGGCATTACTCTTTTCAAAAAAATTGCTCTCATATAATAAGGCCATTATTATACCTGTTTTGACACCCTTTTTACATTAATTCTTAAATAATATTTTGTTCTTCGCAATCAAATAGAGATTTTTAAGTTTCTATTTTCTTCACACCCCTCTATATAAAGAGACTGGGAGAGGCTTTTTGAGAGGGGTATTTGCAGAAAAATCATAAAAGATTGTAGCCTTGAATAAAAAAGTGAAATGATTTTTATGTGCTGCATATTGATTCTGTATAATTCTTTTTCAGATTTTTTCTTCACTTGTATCGGAAAGATAACTGTATTCTGACAACCCTGTTTCACAAATGATCTACCATGATACTTTGTTATTCACAAGTCCTGACTTCACGTTTCAGTTTTTTGCTCCCTAATATATAGGCCACGAGAACTGACCTTTTGGCCAATTTTGAAAAAAGATTGTATGGCTGCATAAAAAAGTGAAATGATTTTTATTTCCTGCATATTTATTCTGTATATCTTTTTCAAATATTTTTTCTAAACTTGTTTCTGTAAGCTGCCGAGCTTTTAACATCACTTTTTTAATTTGGTCCCCAGTTTTGCTAATCACACCTTTCAACTATAAAGAGACAGAGAAAGCAAGTTTGACCACCCATTTCACAGAATGTTTATGTTTTTATTTTCATCTTTTATGATAAAAAATCCTCCCTCCGTTGATCGGAAGAAGGATCGCTGTTCTGAATTATTGAAGAAAAAAAATCGAAGTGACAGTTGATTTCTCTTTTCGCCCGCATATATTTTTTCTGTCACAACCGTCACTGCTGTCATAGATTGTTCTGTAAAATCAGGAGCTTGTTTCGTTAATCGCCCGTCCGGCTTTGATAGTTTTTATGACAACAATGACGACACTTTCGACAGCGGCTCCCATATCATTATTGATGTCACCGATGTCATCAATGTCATTCTGCGGAGCACCATTCCGCAATTCTTCTTACACCATAAAGGGGGTCCTCCCCGAGCCAGCTTTTACAAAATACTCACTCTCGGAGGAGCAGAAACGGACTGCCTATGTCATCAAGATCAGATTTGAAAACGGCTAAGTAATACAAGCCTCTTCTGTCTTGATTATTCAGCGGCCGTATGTTATAATAGCTGCAAGCATTATCCTGCACAAAACTCTCCTGCAGAATTTGTCTAAAATGCAGAATTTCAAAAATGATGATAAGAAATCAGCCCTCAAACGAACAATATAGATAGAGAATATTTTGCGGGGTGATGATGTGAACTTTACAATTGACGAATTCATTGTATGGATCCTGGAACAGATAGAGATCGACGAGGGTCTTACGGAAGAACAGGAAAAGCGTATCCACGACAGATTATTCCCCACAGAGGAGGCTGCAGATAATGGACAGGGCTGAAATAACAAAGCTTGTGCGTCAGGCGCAGAGCGGTGATAAGGCTGCGTTTGAGGCTTTATATAACAAATACCGTGACAAGGTGTATTTCTTCGTTCGGCGCTTTGCCGGCAGCGGAGATGCCGCCGAGGACATTACCTCAGAGACCTTTGCCGCAGCAATGGAGAGGATAAATGAACTCCGCTCGGAGGAATCATTTGTGGGGTGGCTGTATTCTATCGCCTATATCAGATGTGCGAAATTTCTCAAGGACGAAAGCCGCACCGTCAAGGTCAGCTCTGCCGCAGAGCTGGAGGAGCTGCTCGAGGCGGCAGCGCTGAACGAACCGATACTACTCCCGGAGGATTACGCCGTAAACGCCGAGACGAGAGCGCAGCTCAAGGAGGTCATCGACAGCCTTTCCCCCGACCAGCGCTCGGCGGTGATAATGTACTACTACGATGAAATGAGCATACCCGAGGTGGCGGCGGCAATGGGGACGAACGAAAACAACGTCAGCCAGAAGTTGCACCGGGCACGCAAGCGGATACGCTCAAAGATCGAAAAGCTCATCGGCAAAGGGACGCTGTTCGGGGCGGTGCCTATGGGCTCGCTGCTTGAAAACCTCAGCGACAGCGGAATGAATATGAGTACCGGCATCGGACTAGCGGCGATAAGTGCGGCGGCGGTGGCCGTTCCCTACGGGCTGAACAAAGCTAGCGGCGGAGTTGCACACGAGCTGCTGTTCATCACACGGAAATACTGGGCGAAGCACAAGAAAAGCCTTGCAGCGCTGCTGTTTTCGGGAGTGCTGCTGTGTGCGGTAATGGTAGGAACTTTCCTGCAAATAAGAGCTGATTTCAACCGCACTCTGCATTCGGCTTATGATACCACCGGAATGTTTGATGTCATGCTTTTCGACCCGTCAGAGGAGCTTGTTTCCGAGCTGACTTCAAAGAAGCTGCCCGATAAACAGCAAACTGTCTCTGTGTTAAAGGACAAAGCGGAAATATACGGCAGCAAACTCACATGGGGATATGCTGATGGCGATATTTCCCTTATGCACATTCCCTTTGAAGACGGCGGTATGCCCGAAGGTCCCGACGATGCTGCAATTACAAGAGGTGCAGCTAATGAGCTTTGCTGGTCGGGAAGGACAGGCGATACGATCAGGATAAACGGCAAGGAATACACTGTTTCGGGAATAATAGGCGAAAGCTATAACAAGAGGCTGTTTGCCGAGTTCGGTACATCAGAGGGAATGTTTGACGAAAAGCCTCCCTATGCTTTGCCTTCGGTTTATGTAGCAAAGCCTGCTGATGCCGGATCCGCATATTCGATCGAGCTGTTCAGCGGTGCAGCTGACGGACAAGGCGAGAGCATCAGCTGGTTCGGTTTCCCCGCAGATGACTTTATGAGTCTGATGGGCGAACGCTTCGGCGCAGAGAATGCAAGGTGGAGTTTTGCCGTAAACGACATAGAGGGTGAAGCCGCAGGTATCGCAGGAAGCGATGAATTCAGACAGAACGTGCGGTGGTTTATGATAATGGCAGCGATCTCCGCCGTTATCGCTGTGCTTTCGGTATTTTCTGTCCTGCGCCTGATCTTTGAGGAAAGGCGCAGCACCTATGAGCTTCTGCATAGAGTCGGAGTGTCAAACCGAAGGCTTGGGATAATGTACATCATCGAATGTCTGCTGCTGACGCTGATACAGATAATCATAGGTACTGCTGTCGGCGTACTCGGATATTTCGGCATACACAGCTTTGAAACAAAAGCCCTTGAATACAGCGACTATTCTGCATTCACCACGGACAGGCTTGTTGTGGACAACACCCGTGATCCGTTTCTGATCGGTGTTGCTGTATCTGTTATTGTTATGTTTCTGGGCTATGCTTTCACTCTGCTTTTCAGCAGGAAGGAAATGCACAGAAGGGGTCACAGGCTCCCGAAAAGGACGGTTTTCGGCAGTATGGGCGCTGTGCTTGGCAGCAAGCTTGTGACCGCAGTTCAGACCGTTTCCCTGACACTGATAGTGTTCGGCTCGATGCTCGGATATGTATATTTCTCCGATGACGGCAAGGAATATATGAACTATCTGTCATACGAGCCTGACGAGACTTATGAGATAAACGAACAGCTTGATATGGAGCGTGACAATATTGCCGAATACTATTCCTGTATGCCGCCTATGGTATCAACAGTAGGTAACGAGTATTTCGGGCTGCCTGTTTCGGGTGCTGTTTATGATATGGGGCTTGATGACAATGATCTGCAAAAGCTCGAAAATGTCACCGCTTACGGCAATATGAAAAACACCTTTATCATCAGAAAATCGGGGAGTGAAACGGGACTTGACGGTCTTGTGGATTATCAAACAGAAACCGAAACTGCAGCGAGCATAAAGGAACAGCTCATTGATGCATCTGACAAGAGCTTTGGTACGTTCTTTGAAAAGGGCAATATCGGTGCGAACGACCTCTACCGCATAGACACAAAGCTGACCAATGAGGGGTTTATCGAGGGGCTCTCAAAGTATGTCTATGAGGGCGAGATAAACATTGAAGCTATCCGCAGCGGCAAGGAGGTCATAGTTCTTATGTCCGTTCAGGACAGCAGTCTTTTGCCTGTGGGAAGTGAGATAGAGCTTGGCTCACTGCTGATGAATGAGAACTGGGGTATCGCTGACACCAATACTGCAAAAGCCAAGATCGGTGCTATCGTTGTTCTGCGTTATGACCAGATATCTCAATTTGGCGGGCTGACGAGCTATATCGCTGAAAGTGATATGGGATATTCGCTGCTGACGACCCAGTCAGGGGCGAAGAGTCTTGGCATTTTCAACGCAGCTTATACGGAACTTTTCTCCGATCATCATATCGACGGTGGGCTTATCCCAACAAATGCAGGGCTGTCCTTCCGTTCACTGGATGAGATGCAGCACAGGCGGTTTGTCGAGAAGGCTGCCCAGCTCGGCGGCTTTGCTTTCTTGGTGCTGATAATGGCGGCGCTGGGCTTTGCGGCATATTTCAACGGGATCGGAATGAAGGTCAGACTCAAGGAGTATCAGATATCTGTGCTGCGTGCAATAGGCACATCAAAGGCAAGGATACACCGCCGCTTGTTTATCAATAATATCAAGATACCCATTATCGCCACAGCACTTGCAGGGGGCGGGATATTAGGAATACAGAGGCTGCTGCTTAAAATGTACGATAAGATGTCGAACCTTGTTCAGCCAGATAAGTATGGGGTCATCCAATATGACGAGGCATCGGATGCAAAGCGTGCTGAAATGATCGATAAGTATTTTCTGAACAGCGAGATGTGGACAGTCGGGATAATCAAGCCGCTGATTGTGATATTTACAGTGGTGACAGCGGTGACTGTGCTGTTGATGATCATGAATATGAGCCGCTTTGACAGCGAGATAGCAGCTTCAATGAGCAGAGGGAGGAAAAGACGATGATAAAAACAGAAAACCTCACCCGCACCTACGGCAAGGGCGAGGGCAAAGTGACGGCTCTCGACGGCGTGAGCCTTACAATCAACGACGGCGAAATGGTGGCGATAATCGGCAAATCCGGCTCCGGGAAGTCAACGCTGCTGAACCTTATCGGCGGTCTCGACAAGCCCACCGAGGGGCGCATTTTTTACAATGATAGAGAGATCGGCTCGATGAAAGACAGCGAGCTTTCGGAGTTTCGTTTGAAGAACGTGGGCTTTGTGTTTCAGTTCTTTGACCTGATACCTGAGCTCACGGCGGAGGAAAATGTACTGCTGCCGTCCCGGCTTGCCAAGAACAAGGACGCAGGTGCGGACGAGATCTACAAGGCTCTCGACATCTCCGACCGGGTGAAGCACTATCCCTCGGAGCTTTCCGGCGGTCAGCAGCAGCGGGCGGCGATAGCGAGGGCGTTGATAAACAGTCCCGATGTAATACTCTGTGATGAACCTACGGGAAATCTTGATAAGGCCTCTGGGGAGGAAGTAATGGATTTACTGAAAAGGCTCAATAAAGATCAGGGCAAAACAATTGTTATCGTAACTCACGATAAGGAAATTGCAGGTCAGTGTAATCGCGTTATTGAAATAAGCGATGGTATAATAGTATAGACTTTATATATATTAGAACCTTTGAAATCCATAAATTATGATGTGTTATTGCAATGTATCTTCTTAATTTTTCATCTACAGATATATTGGAAAAATTATCTGATAAAACCTAAGCGTCAGATCCAGTTGGGTCGTCTGATGTTGCCTTTATTCTTTATTGCTTTCTGAAATCATAGTATAAGGAGAAGGATATGTTTACCAAATTCAAATTTGTGCTCTTAGCGTTATTAGTTCTCTTTTCTTTGGCCGGGTGCTCTCAAAGCATCAGCGTTGAAACAAAACCATATGATGAGGTAAAGAAGGAGACAGAAAGCTATT
>CAMNNQ010000040.1 GCA_946545645.1 uncultured Clostridia bacterium
CTTCATCTCCTTGACTGGGAGATTGATGCCGAAACGCTTGCCCAGCTTGGTGGAGAGGCGTATCATACTGATGCTGTTGAAGCCGAGGTATTCCAGAGGAGTATTCAGCGGGGGCTGCTCCATATTCAGAGCCTCGCCGATCATCCTTCTGAGCTCTTTTTCCAGCGGATTGTCGATATGAGCTGAGTCTTCCTTTACTGTCTCTATGACAGGCTCAGGCAGGGCTTTCTTGTTCACCTTTCCGTTCTGATTTAGCGGGATGGCGTCGATCTGCATGAGCGAAGCAGGAACCATATAAGGCGGCTTCTTGCTGCGGATAAAATCAGCGATCTCTTTGGGGTCAATTTTACGGTCGCTGACATAATATGCAGCAACAGCCTTGCCGTCGGCGCCAAGATCGCGCGCTACTACGGCGGCATTCTGTACGCCCTCAAATTCTCTGATAACAGCCTCTACCTCGCTGAGCTCGATACGGAAGCCGTGTATCTTGACCTGACCGTCCCGTCTGCCTATGAATTCTATCTCGCCGTCGGTCTTGAAGCGGACGATATCGCCTGTCTTATAGGCATGAGAATATTCTCCCCTGTCAAATGGGTTCTCGATAAACACTTCAGCCGTTTTTTCAGGGCGGTTGAGATATCCCGCACCTATCTGCGGGCCGGCAAGCAGCAGCTCTCCGATAGCTCCCGGCGGCAGGATATGCCCGAAGGGGTCAATGACATAAGCCTTCATATTGTCCAGAGGCTTGCCTATGGGGATATTATCCAGCTTTTCTGTTACCTGATATGCGGTAGAGATTATAGTACACTCGGTCGGGCCGTAAAGGTTAAAGAATTTCAGGCCCTTGGGCGGCTCCATAGAGGCCAGCTTCTCTCCGCCGGTAGATATCGCACGCAGATACGGGTTCGACATTTCCGCTGCGAACTGTCTTCCGACCTGAGTGGTCATAAACGCAAGTGTGACCTTATGTCTGGTGAAATACTCATTCATTGCGTTGAGATCAAGACGCATCTCTTCCGGGACTATACATACCGCCGCACCTGTTGTCAGGGCAGGATACATATCCATCATGCAGGCATCAAAGCCGTAGGAAGCATACTGCCCTACTCTGTCTGACTCAGTAAGAGAATAGAAATGCCTGTACCAATTGATGAAACAGATAAGATTACCGTGTGTCAGCTTGACGCCCTTGGGGACACCTGTGCTTCCCGACGTATACAGCAGGATGAAGGTATCCTCGGGAGAAATATCCGCAAGGCAGGAGCCTTCAGGCAGCTTTTCTGTCTCGTCGGTCATAAGACGCGGTCCGTCGAATTCCGTTATTATCCCGCTGAGCTCATCAGTAGTTATGAGCAGCCCTGCCGAAGCATCTTTTACCATGAAATTCAGGCGTTCAGGGGGATATGTCGGATCCAGCGGCTGATATGCGCAGCCTGCTTTGAGGGCGCCCAGCGAAGCGACAGCCTGATAGATGCCTCTCGGGATAAGTATGGATACCACATCTCCCCTGCCGAGACCGATACTGCTGATATATGCTGCGATCCTGTCGGAGCGGCTGTCCACCTCGGCGTAGGTGAGCTCAGTGCCTTCATACATTACGGCGATATTTTCAGAATATCTCTCAGCGGCAGACCTGAACAGAGCAGCGACATTATTTGAGCTGTCGTACTCCTTTTCGGTCATATTCCATTTTCTGACGGTATCAAGCTCCTTATAGCTTGCAAGAGAGATCTCGCCTATCTTCTCTTCGGAGAGCATCCTGCGGAGAACTGTCTCGAAGCTGCGGATAAATATGTTTATGAACTCCTCAGAATAAAGGTCGCTGCGGTATTCGACACGGACATTGTAAATGCCGCCCTGCTTATACATCTGAACAGCGAACTGTTCTCCGGTCGCATTCTCCATGATAGGTATACGCTGGACAGGTTTTCCGGCAAACCCGCCGACATCAAGCACATCTCCCTGATATGCGAAGAGTATTTCTCCTGTTATCCCGGTATCCGAAGCCAGATCGGAGAAGGGATATATATCGTTGTTCATGCAGCCCAGGAGCTGTTCCTTCTGAGCGTTCAGATAATCGCGGATATTCTCGTCCTTATCGAAGCGCGAGTATACCGGCAGGGTCTTTACCAGCATAGCAACGGTCCTTACCGTTTTCAGAGAATCTCTGCCGTTGTAAATGGTGGTAAAGAGAGCTTCGTTCATACCGGCATAGAGCCCGAGGCAAAGGCCGAAGGAAGCTGTCGCATAGATATTCTCTGTAACTCCGTATCTTCTGCAAAGGTCCTCGACCTCTGAGGCTTCAAGCGCAAGATCAGCTTGGACAGCGCCGAATGACGGTTTTACATCGTGTTTGTCGGGTATAGGCATACTGTCGGCTTCTATCCCGCCGAAGATCTCCAGATACCATTTCTTTGCATTCTCGTAATCTTCGGCTTTGCGCTCCGATTCGTCCTCAGCGACTTCAAATCCGCTGTAAGTCTCGGTCTCGAGCGAGCCGCCGTTATATGCTCTCTCTATATCCTTTATAAGCACCAGCATCGAAGCGCCGTCAAAGATGATATGGTGCAGATCCGTAAAGAGATAGTTACCCTTTTCGGTCCTGAAGAGCCTGATACGGAAGAGCTTATCTTTCAGCAGGCGGAAGGGCTGCATCAGGGAAGGTGCAAGCCTCATCAGCTCCTCGTCGCTGAGCTCTTCGACAGTCTGGGTATAAGGCTCATCGTCGTTTCGTACCTGAACAGGGTCGCCGTTCTCATCAGCCTTCAGGCGCAGCTTGATGAAGGGGTGGGCTGCAACAGCGGCTTCGCAGGCCAGGCGGAGCTTTTCCATATCTATATCGCCGGCGAGCTTCAGCAGTATGGGGTTGTTGTATGCTGCCTCACCGTCTCTGTTCATAGACTCGATGTAGATACCGAGCTGAGTTGCGGAAAGCGGATACTCCGGCTTCTTTACCCTCTCCTTGACAGCTCCGCTGCCGGCACAGGCAGCAGCTATGGCTCTCGGGGTCTTGGCCGAATAGATCACCTTGCTTGTGAGCTCCAGCTCCGGGCAGGCTGTCGCCAGTTTCATTACTCTGATACTGTCTCCGCCCATAGCGAAGAAATCATCGTCTATACCGATCTGCTCTGCACCCAGAGCAGCCTCGAAAGCGCGGCAAAGCAGAGCCTGCAGCTCATTCTCCGGCGGAGCATACTCAGCTCTCTTGCTGGATATATCGGGTTCAGGCAGATTTTTCCTGTCGATCTTCCCGTTCTGGTTCAGCGGGAATTCATCCAGGTGCATATAGAAGGAGGGGATCATATAAGCTGCCAGCTTTTCTCCCAGCCTCTCGCTGAGCTCGCTGTCCTCAAAGGTCTCTCCTGTATAGTAAGCGCAAAGGATCACTCGGCCGCCTTCGCCCTTAACTGCCTTGACAACCGCCTGGGTCACGCCCTCCAGCCCTCTGAGGACATTCTCGATCTCTCCCGGCTCGACACGCTGGCCGTTGATCTTTACCATCCAGTCTTTTCGGTTTATATAGACAAGATCGCCGATGGGGAGCTTTTTAAGTATATCGCCGGTATGCAGCCAGCCTCCGCGGAACAGCTTGGCAGTCGCCTCAGGGTCCTTGAAATAGCCGGGGGTAAATGTCCCTCTGACACACATCTCGCCCTCCTCGCCGTCGGGAACAGGCTCGCCGTTATCGTCAAGCAGCGCCCACTCGGTGGCCTCCGGAGGGATACCGACAGGAGTTGTCTCATAGGGCTGATCGACGAGGAAGGAACAGATCGTGCCCATAGTCTCGCTCATGCCGTAGTTATTATAGAGCTTATAGCCATCGCGGCTGCACTGCCCGGTAAGGCGCTCGCTGCCTGTCATGACCAGCTTCAATGTCTCTGAACGGTTGTTGAAATTCGAGAGCACAGAGGGGCTGATGAAGCCGACGGTTATCCCATGCTTCTCGTAATAATCCTCCAGCTTCTTTACATCGCGCATAGTCTCGCTGTCCAGAAGATGAGTGCAGCCTCCGTATGTCAGGACCTTATATATTGCAACAGAGGCTACAAAATACATCGGGGCGCCCATAGCCCATTTCTGGCCTGTTGAATAGACCGCAGGCTTTCCCATATTGCGGTTCGC
>CAMNNQ010000041.1 GCA_946545645.1 uncultured Clostridia bacterium
CTATTAGCCCGCTGACACAGGAAAGAGCGAAGCGATTTTCCGTTTTTTAGCGCCGAACCGCGGCGCTCCCGGTGGTCGCTTGCTGTCGTTGCGGGGTCGTCGTTACGCCCTGCGACGCTGCCAATTGGTTCAGCGCCGTCTTTCCTTTAGAGGGGCTGGACGTTGTGTAAGGGGGTGTTGACCCGCCCAGACCAAGTGCAGAAACTTCACAATAGCTCACGCCTGATTCCGGGGGCTTTCCGATCGCCCCCGAACCCCTTCGGGTCGTTTTTTAGCGCCGAAACGCGGCGCTCCCGGTGGTCGCTTGCTGTCGTTGCGGGGTCGTCGTTACGCCCTGCGACGATGCCGGAAGGTTCAGCGGCGTCTTTCCTTTAGAGGGGCAGGACGTTGTGTAAGGGGGCTCCTCCGCCCGACCTAAGAGCAGAAACTTCACAATAGCTCACGCCTGATTCCGGGGGCTTTCCGGTCGCCCCCGTGCCCCTTCGGGTACTTGCTGTCGTTTATTTGTCGTCTGTACGCCCTGCGACGCTGCCGATAGGTTCAGCGGCGTCTTTCCTTTAGAGGGGCGGGACGTTGTGTAGGGGGTGTTGACCCGCCCAGACCAAGTGCAAAAACTTCACAATAGCTCACGCTTAGTTTCGGGGGCTTTCCGGTCGCCCCCGTGCCCCTTCGGGTCGTTTTTTAGCGCCGAACCGCGGCGCTCCCTTCGGTCGCTTGCTGTCATTGGTGGGTCGTCTGTACGCCCTGCGACGCTGCCGATAGGTTAGGCTGTCGTCTTTCCCTTAGAGGGGCGGGACGTTGTTTGCGGCGGGGCTGCGTACAAAGCAACAGTCCGCCTGCGCCGCTGTCACGGTTCATGTTAGAATCATTATACCCCACAGGCGGCATTTAGTCAAGCCGCTTTGGCAAAAAGCGGATGTTTTGCATAGGATAATATACGATAAACCGAAACGGAGGCAATCAACAATGTCAGAGACCTATTTTCTCGGAGCAGTCAGCGGAGGCGTGTTCCGGACGGAATTTGAAAAGATAATCAGCGACCGCGATATCTTTACCTACATCCTCAAAGGCGGCGCAGGGACGGGCAAAAGCTCGCTGATGAGGCGGGTCGCGGAGCATTTTGAGCAAAATTATCACACAGTCCGGTTCTGCTGCTCCTCTGACCCCTCCTCGCTGGATGCCGTAGTCATTCCCGAGCTGCACGCTGCGATCTGCGACGGCACTGCTCCCCATGTTTTCGAGCCAAGATATCCCGGTGTCTGCCAGAGATATATCGACCTCGGCTCGTACTGGGACAGCTCTCTCCTTCTTGCCGGCAAAGACCGTATAATCGAAGCCGCCGACCTGAACCGCTCCTTGCTTGCGCGGGCCTCGCGGTTCAATTCTGCCGCAGCGGACATCTGCTCGGATATTTTTCAGACCGGCACCGACTGTCTGCTCCCTGATAAGCTGGAGGCCTTTATCGGGCGCTTTGAGAAAAAGCTGCTCGGCAAACGTGGCAGCGGCAGCGGAGAGAAGTCCCTGCTGAGGCTGACCGCGCTGACAGAACACGGCTTTCTCACCATGCATGAGACTCTTGAAAACTGCCTTGATGTTTATGTCATACGTGACGAGCTGTTCACAGCGACAGACCATCTGCTCTCACGGCTGGCAGACGATGCCTGCGCCAGAGGGTACGATGTGATACTCTCCCCGGATCAGATGCTCTCGGATGCCGCCTATCAGCATCTTATCATCCCCGAGGAGGGCTTTGCGATCATAAGCGGGAAGGCTGCCGAAGAGAGCAGGCACTCCGGCAGGATCAGGCTGAACCTTATGCGGTTCTACAGCAAGCCGCTTCTGGCGGAGCGGCGCAGCAGGCTGCGGCTGGATCGGGCTGCGGTCAGCGACCTGGTCTCCGAGGCGGTGGGGACGATACGCTCCGCAAAGACAGCCCACGATCAGCTTGAGAGCTATTACATCCCGGCGATGGATCATTCAAAGCTGGATGCTCTGGCCGGGGAGCTGATAGCCGAGATCTCCGGGAGGGTCTGAAAGCTCCTCCCCGGCATCTCCCGCAAGGGCGTACACATACAAAAAAAGATCTGCCCAGGAAAGGCAGATCTTTCTTGTTTTGATATTTCTTATATTACTTGATATCCTTCTTGTTGTAGAGGGTCGTTGTGAAATACATCAGGACAACAACAGCGATGACACCGACTATCAATCCCGTTAACATCCGGCCCTCCTCCAGGAGGTTTGTGCGGTAGAGGCTGTCGGGCATATAATTGCCGAGATCAAAGTCTTCGAGCTTGAACAGCTTGTTGATACCTGCGGTGATACCGCTGTAAGCAAGGCCGGCAAAGCCTGCGCCGCAGAGAACCGCGACGATGGTCCCGGCGACATTGGAGCCTACGCCTGTCGTCAGCAGCAGGACCAATGCGCAGACACCTGAAAGCAGCAGCAGCTTTATGCCAAGCTCAGCAAAGGATGAGGCAAAGGAGAAGACTTTATCGGCAGCTCCGTCCTCGCCTTTATACAGAACATCGAATTTAAGGTCGAATCCGGAGACCACATAGCCGATGATCTGACCTATGATATCTACAAGATAGAACAGGACGGCAGAGGCCTGGATGACCACGAACTTTGAAACGATGGTATGGCCTCTGCTGGGAAGCTGTCCGGCTATGTTCTTGATATAGCCGTGCTGTATATCAGCAAAGCTGAACCATACTACGCAGAGCAGGAATACCGCCGTTGCGATAATGCCCATCTGGTTTGCGATAATATTCCCGACATGGACATCGTTGACCCATTCGCCGATCTCTTTGAGGGCCTTTCCGTCGTCATCGGCGTGTTCGGCAATAGTCCTTCCGACATTGTAAATGATCTTGGAAAGAGGGCCATCAGCTACACTGAGCAGGAATACTATCCCCAGGCAGATCTTGAAGGAAAGAGACTTGACCAGCCTGTAAAAGTCCATTTTAATAACATTACCCATTATGAGCACCTCCTGTAAGGCTGAGATAATAATCCTCAAGGGAAATGTTCTTGACATAGATCTCCTTGAGGGGGATATCAGCCTTTACGATAGCGGCGGCCATTTTGTCGCTGTCCTCAAGCCTTTCGCTGACACGCAGCAGGCCCTCCTCATCGACAGAGGTCTTTGTAATGCCGATAGTGCTCAGCGCTCTGACAGCGCCCTCGTTGTCGGGAGTTTTTATTGAGATGAACTGCCCGCAGCGCTGCATCAGTTCTTCGTTTGAGAACTGCTCTATGAGCCTGCCCTCGTGGATGATGCCGTAGGAATCGGCCAGCTTGGCCAGCTCATCGAGGATGTGGCTGGAGATCATGATCGTAATGCCCTTTTCATCCCTGAGGCGCTCCAGAGTATGTCTTACCTCAACGATACCCTGGGGGTCGAGGCCGTTGATAGGCTCATCGAGGATTATCATCGAGGGCTCTCCGACGAGAGCGAGAGCGATGCCGAGGCGCTGGCGCATACCGAGAGAGAACTCGCCCGCGCCCTTTTTCTCTGAAACATTCTCAAGGCCGACGGTCTTCAGAAGCTCATCGAGGTAGCCGTTCTTATAATCGACTCCCATAGCCAGGCATTTTATTTTGAGGTTCTCCTTAGCGGATCTTCTCAGATAAAGCCCCGGATGCTCGATCAGCACGCCGACCTTATTCATCATTCTTTTCATTTCCATGCCGGTCTTGCCGAATAGGGAATATGTGCCGCTGGTAGGATTGGAGAGGCCGCTTATCATTCTCATGATAGTAGTCTTTCCGGCACCGTTACGTCCGATAAGGCCGTAGATCTCGCCTTCCTTGATCTTGATATTGATATCCTTGGCGGCATCTTTTTTCCCATAGGTCTTTGTAAGGCCCTGGGTCTCCATAATATATGCCATTTTCAGACCTCCGTCTTAAATTACTGAGGGTAATTTCCGTTCATCTCATTGCCGCCGGCAGGAGCGTTGGGGTCGCTTTTCTTAGCGAGGCAGTGGATAGAAGTTATCATAAGGATGAAGAGGATAAGGATCGGGACAATATAAGCGCCGAGAGCGGCTGCGGCTGCATCCTTGTTTACCAGAGTGCTGGCGACAGAGTCAACGTCTTTGGTAAGTCCGCCGGAAGCGAGCGCTGCGGCAACGCTTTCCTGGCTCGAGCCGCTGAAGGTAAGATTGGAAAGGCCCTTGCAGGCGCTGAGAGCGCCGACATACTCGAAGCCGCTGACAAATATCATGAGAGTGAGGCCGAGAGTAAGGATCTTGAAGACATAGGATACCATCCTGGTCTTATATCTTGTGATAACAGCGAGAACGAGGCAGACAGCTACCATGCCGAAGGTGATGTAATAGAAAATAGTCTTTGAAGCAAAGTCGGATATGACATTGAGCAGCCTTTCCGCGACATTATCCTTATCGAGGCCTTTGGTATCCACATTCTTCAGCCCGGAGAAGATAGCAAAAATGCTGATATTGCTCATGACCCAGGTCGCTATCAGCATGATTCTCAGAGCCAGGTTAAGGTTCTTGTTGTCTGTGTTCATAATAATTCCTCCAATTTAATATATTTCCGGGTCGCCGGACCCGTAAACGGCAATTATTGGTATAAGTGTATTATACCACGGTTTCAGCAGAAAAGTCAATACTGCTTTCCGGGATCAAAGCAATTATCATTTTCTAAGATAAGCCGAAGATACGGGAAATTCAAAGTAGGTATCGGGATAAGGCTCATCCTTGAGAGTAAAGTGCCACCATTCCCGGTCGAAGGGGAGAAATCCGCCGCGCATCATAGCTTTTCTCAGCATCATGCGGCTGTGGGACTGCTCTTCGGTAATGCTCCCGCAATCCGGGTGCGAGAGCTCGCTGAACCAGTCGAATGGGCTCCCCATATCTACCTCCCGGCCTGTCCTCATATCGAAGAGGGTAAGATCGACAGTGCTGCCCCGGCTGTGGCTGGAGCGGCTGGCGATATAGCCTTCTTTGAAGAGCGCCTGCTTTTCGAGATCGGGGTAGAAATAGGGCTTCATGCGGATATCCGTATCTTCGATCCCCCAGAGGACGAAATGCCTTACAGCGCAGGCGGGGCGGTAAGCATCAAAGATCTTCAAGCGGTAGCCTCTGACGATCAGCTCGGAGCTGACGGCTTTCAGCGCTCTTGCAGCCTCCTGAGTCAGCAGGGCGCAGGGCTCCTCATATCCGTCGATGCGCTCGCCGATGAAGTTATATGTCGAATAATAGCGCATCTCCTGTATGACAGACGGGATATGATCTGCGACCAGAACAAAGCCCGAAGGATCCATCGTTATATCTGAGCTTTTGACTTTCATATTTATCTCTATCTCCTTATTCAGGCTGGAGGATACCGTATCTCAGCATATTCTCAGTATAATAATATTATAACATTGTGTCAGAATAATGTAATTCACCGACTTGGTGAAAAGGATGGCCGCAGCCTGCGGTCTCAGACGGTTTTGGTGTAGAATATCCACAATCAGGCAGGCGGCAAACTGTGTAAAATCAACAAAGTTTTTGTTTCCACCGCTTCGGTTAATGACTTTTTCTTATTTTTATGGTATATTGAGGTTGTAGCGTGTATACAGCGCGCACTAAACAACAAATCGAAAGGAAGGTCAACTATGACAGTTACAAAAACCGAACAGAACGGCTGCTTCTCATTTGAGATAGAGGGAAGAGTCGACACGATCACAGCTCCCGAGCTTGAAAAGGAGATCAGAGACTGCACAGATAAGGCAGAGAGCATCGTCCTCGATTTCGCAAAGGTAGAGTATATCTCTTCCGCCGGCCTCAGAGTACTGCTTTTTGCTCATAAGACAATGGCAAAGAAGGGCGGCCTTACCATCAAAAACGTAAACAGCGATATCGTTGAGATCTTTGAGGTAACAGGATTTTCTGATATTCTCAACATCCAGTAAGGAGCGTGCCCTATGAAATCTGATGTATATGTGCTCGAATCGCTTGAAAGCGATTACCGCTTCATCCCATCAGAAGCCGAGAAGGTAGCAAGATACAACGACCTTGATAAAAAGAGCGCTCTGCGTCTGCGCCTCCTCGCCGAAGAAATGATCTGTATGCTGCCGCAGCTCCTGATCTACGGCAAAGGCAAATTCTGGATAGAGAACAAGGGCAGAGATTATGAGCTCCGCCTTACCGTTACTCCGACAGATATGAATTCCGCCGACAGAGATAAGATCATTTCCGTTTCATCAAATAAGAAAAATGCTTCCGCAAAAGGTCTGATCGGCAAGATATGCAACGCTGTCGAGGTCATGGTCAGTGACCGGGCGAAGCTCGCAAAAGAAGATCCTTACGGCTACTATATGGCGGGGATGATGAACAACTCCGAGACTGTTTCATGGTCGCTCATGAATTACAGACAGTCTTTCGAGTCGGAATCCTCCAGGGAAAAGGACAAAGAGGCTTGGGACGAGCTTGAAAAGTCGATAATCGGAAACCTTGCTGACGATGTCCTGGTCGGCGTCCTCAACGGCAAGGTGAATATCACTGTCAAAAAATCCTTCTGAGCCGGAATACAAAAGTATTTTACGGAGATCGCTATGAAAAGATTAGAGATCAATGCAGAAGTCAGCAATCTCGCCGCTGTTTCGGCTTTTGTCGATGAGCAGCTCGAGGCTGCCGATTGCTCGATGAAATCCCAGATGCAAATAGACCTGGCGATCGAAGAGATATTTGTCAACATAGCCAGCTATGCCTATGCCCCCGGGAAAGGCAAGGCTGTTATCAGCGTTGATATCTCTGAGGACAGGACTGCCAGCATAATCTTTGAGGACAGTGGCGTGCCCTATGACCCGCTGGCAAAAGAAGACCCGGATATCACCCTCTCCGCTCAGGAAAGAACTGTCGGAGGGCTTGGTATCTTTATGGTCAAAAAAAGTATGGACGATATGAAATATGAATACAGCGAAGGGAAAAATATCCTGACACTGGTAAAAAAACTGTAAGGCTCTGCGGCGGATACCGAGCTATCCGCCCCGGCACCTGAGAGGGATCCTTCTGATGAAAGCAGTAAACCGTTTTGTCGGAAAATATATGGCTGCAATAGTCCTGGCCATCGCCGCGCTTGCACTGTTCCTGCCGAAAAGCTGCCTCTGGATACAAACCTCATGGGTCAATTATCTTCTGATGGCTGTAATGTTCGGAATGGGGCTGACGATGAAGCTCGGCGATTTTTCTGTCGTTTTTTCGCGCCCGAAGGATGTCATCATCGGCTGCGCCGCACAGTTCCTTATAATGCCTCTGCTGGCTTTTCTGCTGGGAAAAGCCTTCGGGCTGGAAAAAGAGCTGATGGTCGGCGTTATGCTGGTCGGCACCTGCCCGGGAGGCACCGCCAGCAACGTTATCACCTATCTCTCCAAGGGAGATGTTGCGCTCTCTGTCGGAATGACAAGTATCAACACCCTGCTGGCTCCCTTCCTGACTCCGGCGCTCACCTATCTCTTCCTGAGAACTTCCGTTGATGTAAATGTCAGGTCGATGATCCTCTCTATATTGCAGGTGGTCATCATCCCCATAGGGCTGGGGATACTCATAAACAAGCTCTTCGGGAAGTATACGGAAAAGGTCAGGGATGCCCTGCCGGTAGTGTCTGTAACAGCGATATGCCTTATAGTCGCCGCTGTCGTTTCACATAACAGCGAAAAGATACTCTCAACAGGCGCTGTCATCTTCGCTGTCGTGATACTGCATAACCTCCTGGGATATGCCTGCGGGTTCTGTATCGGCGCCCTGTTCAGGATGGACAGGCCACGGAGGAAAGCCCTCTCTGTCGAGATCGGTATGCAGAATTCCGGCCTCGCCACGACCCTCGCCGGAAGCGCCTTCCCGGATATGTCTATGGCATCTGTCCCCGGAGCGATATTCTCTGTCTGGCACAATATCTCCGGCGCTGTCCTCGCGGCAGTTTTCCGGAGAACTGATAAAAAAGATACACAGGAATGAACAGAAAAGCATAAGAAAGGAAAAGAAAGTATGAAAATGAAAAAAAGACTCTCCGCCGCACTGCTGGCTCTCTGCATGGCAGCTTCAATGACCGCCTGCGGAGACAAGACCGAATCCTCCTCCAAGGCCGCTGAAACAACGGCCGCATCCGCCGCTGCCGGGACAACAGCCTCCGCAGCGGAAACAACAGCCGCCCCCGAGACCTCTGCCCCCGCCGCGGATACCGTTCCCGAGGAGACCAAGGCTCCCGAGGAAAAGGCCGAGGCCAAGCTGGAATACTGGGCTGAGGATTCCGAGATCAAGGATACTATCATAGATTGGGTCAAGGCTGTAACAGATCCTGATTCTCCAAGGTTTATCCCCGTTGAGGACAGGATCGTGGTCTCCGATATGGACGGCACTCTGATAGGCGAGCTCTATCCCGCTTATTTCGACCACTGTATGTTCGTACACCGAGCCCTCTATGACGAGGATTACAAGGACAAGGCCTCCGAGGAGATGAAGGAGTTTGCCCACCAGCTCGAAGAAGCCTTCAAGGTCCGCACCCTCCCCAAGGGGATCGAGAAGACCCACGCCAAGTTCGCCGCAGAAGCCTATAAGGGCATGACCTACGACGAGCTGCTGGCATATACCCGCGAGTATATGAAGACTCCCGCCGAGGGCTTCGAGAATATGACAAGAGGCGAGGCCTATTACAAGCCGATGGCTTCTCTGCTGGATTACCTCCGCGCCAACGATTTCACCATCTATGTCGTCAGCGGAACAGACAGGACCCTCTCCCGCGCTCTCTGCGAGGATATGTTCGGCATCGCCCCCAATTATGTCATCGGCACCGACACCACTATCGTCGGAACAGCTCAGGGAGATGCGGACGGTATGGATTACCTCTACAAGCCCGACGACCAGACTATCTTCGGCGGCGAGTTCATAACCAAGAACCTGAAGATGAACAAGGTCTCCGCTATCGTGCATGAGATAGGCAAAGTCCCTGTCCTGGCGCTGGGCAACAGCACCGGCGACCTCTCAATGGCAGAGTATGTATACCAGAACCAGAAATACGACGGCAGAGCCTATCTGCTGCTCTGCGACGACACCGAGCGGGACTACGGCAAGCCGGATGTTGCCGAGAGCCTCAGAAAGACCTGCGACGAGCTGGGCTTCTACACTGTCTCAATGAAAAATGATTTCGCAACTATTTACGGAGATAATGTCACCCTTACAAAGACAGAGTGAGCTTTCAAGATATTATTCCTCTGTCCGGGACCGGCGCATATCCTCCATATACGATCTGCTGCCCGGCCGCTTATCGGTCCGTGCCTTGCGATATGCAGGGTGCGGATCTTTTTTTGCCCTTGATTTTCATAAGATAACATGATATAATCAGAGGGGTGATATGCTATGCTCCTTGAATATCTCTCGTCAAACTTTATGACGCTTATGATAATCTCTGCCCTGGCGCTCATTATGGTAGTCAACAGAAAGGTCAGGATCCCCGCAACGAACCTTTTTGCTATCGGGATCGTTCTGCTGCTTACCATTACTGTCGCAGAGACCTGGAAGGAATCATCTCCTCTCTCCCAGACAGTCACGATGCAGACCTTTCTCAGTACGGTGGTGTATATCCTGCGGCCGTTCATAATAATGCTGGAAGTCATCATAATGCTGCCGGATAAGAGATTCCGGCCCTTCTGCCTGATACCCGCCGTCATAAACGCTGTCATTTATTCGACGGCGCTCTTCGGTTCAGGGCTGGCCTTCCGTATCAAGAACGATCTTCACTGGGTCGGCGGGCCGCTGCATTATTCGATCTATATCTCGCAGATCTTCTATGTCGCGCTGCTTTTCCTCTTCTCTGCGATCTATTTCAAGCGGCAGAAGACCAATCTGAGCATAATCGTCTTCGGGATATTTGTCCAGTCGGTCATCGCGGCGGTCATCGAGAACACGAATTTCCTCCCCGGCTTCGCCAACCCGATAACAGCTCTGTGTATGCTGGAGTTCTATATCTATCTCTCAATGGTATATCAGCAGCAGATGCGGAATACCATAGCGCAGTATAAGCTGGATATCGCCAAGAACGAGCTGCTTGTCCTGCGGAACCAGATACAGCCCCATTTTATTTACGGGACTCTGAATATCATCCGCTCTCTCGCCAAGCGGGACAGCAAAATGGCGGTCGAGTGTATAAACTCCTTTTCAAAATACCTCAGATCCCATATCGGCGCCATAAAAAGCGACGAGCTCATCCCCTTTGAGGAGGAGCTGGAAAACGCCAAGATCTATCTCTCGCTGGTGCAGATCGACTATATGGACAAGGCGGAGATACTCTATGAGCTGGCGACCACCGATTTCATGATCCCTCCCCTTACTCTGGAGCCTCTGGTGGAAAATGCTGTCGATCACGGCATCAGCCATAACGGAGGAACTATAACCATAGCTACCGTCGAGACGGAAAGCGATGTCGTCGTCCGGGTCTCGGACGACGGGACAGCCTCGGAGGAGGAAGAAGAATATACCCCTGTCCGCAACGGCATCGGACTGAAAAATACCCGCAAGCGCCTTGAGCTGCAATGCGGGGGGACTCTTTCCCTCAATATAACCGACTCGGGAACTACCGCCGAGATCACCCTGCCAAAGGAAGTGTGCAAAAGGAAATGAAGATCCTCATTGTTGACGACCACCAGTTCATCATAGACGACCTTATCGACGACCTGAAAGAGCTTCTCCCGGACGCAAAGTGTGTCGGAACGACCAAGCCTGCCGAGATCCCCTCGCTTTTCGAGAGGGACCGCTTCGATGTTGTCTTTATGGACATCGAGATGCCCGGCACCAACGGGATAAAGCTGGCCAGAACGATCCTTGCCGCAAACCCGAGGATAAACATCATATATATCACCGGCTTCAGCAGCTATGCGGTCGAGGCCTTCAAGACCTTTGCCAGCGGATTTCTGGAAAAGCCGATCATCCGCGAAGAGCTGAAAGACGCTCTTGACAATCTGCGCTACCCTGTCTCCAACATTACCGACGAGATGATAATGCAGGAATACTCCGGCAAGGGTCTCATCGGCAAGAAGATAACCAAAATGCGCGAGGAACGCGGGATGTCGAGGCAGGAATTTGCAGGCGCTATGGGTGTCGCCGGGCAGACTGTATACCGCTGGGAGAGCGGAGAGCGTGTCCCGGATATGCCGACTTTCCTCAGGATAATGAAAATCCTTGGCATAGACTCGGAAAAGCTGATATGAAGAATAAAGAAAGGGGCTGTTCCCGAAACAGCCCCTTTTTTGTTTGTTTATCGCTGATATCCCGGGTCAGAACAGCCCGTAAATATTTCCCTTGCTGTCAACGTCGATATTATTGGCGGCGGGCAGCTTGGGAAGACCCGGCATAGTCATTATGTCGCCGGTATAGACAACAACGAAGCCTGCTCCCGCAGAGAGCTTGACATCGCGGACAGTGATCTCGAAGTTTTCGGGCTTGCCCAGCTTGTTCGGATCGTCGGAGAGGGAATACTGTGTCTTGGCAACGCAGATCGGTATATCGGCAAAGCCGAGAGCCTCGATCTCCTTGATGGATTTCTCCGCCTGCGCGGTGTATACGACTCCGTCTGCGCGGTAGATCTCCCGGGCGAGAGTGCCGATCTTTTCCTTGATAGGCAGCTTTTCGTCATAGAGAGGCTTATAATCGGCGGGAGTAGTCTCAATGGTCTCGCAGACCTTCTGTGCAAGATCGCGGCCGCCCTCGCCGCCCTTGGCGAAGATCTCAGCCAGGGAATACTTAACGCCCATCTCCTGACAGGTGCGGGCAATAACGGCTATCTCGGCATCGGTATCGGATTCAAAGCGGTTGATGGCTACGACTACCGGGACACCGAACTTATGCATATTCTCGATATGAGTCCTGAGATTTACGATACCCTTTTCGAGAGCCTCAACGTTCTCGCTCTTCAGCTCGGTCTTGGGGACTCCTCCGTTGTATTTCAGCGCTCTGATCGTCGCTACCAGCACTACGCAGGAGGGCTTGAGCCCGGCAAAGCGGCACTTGATGTCAAAGAACTTCTCTGCGCCGAGGTCGGAGCCGAAGCCTGCTTCGGTAATGGTGTAGTCCGCCAGCTTGAGGCCCAGCTTTGTGGCTCTTACCGAGTTGCATCCGTGGGCGATATTGGCGAAGGGGCCGCCGTGCATGATAGCGGGAGTGTTTTCAAGAGTCTGGACAAGGTTGGGCTTGAGAGCGTCCTTCAGGAGAGCGGCCATAGCTCCGCAGCCGCCCAGATCCTTTGCGTAGACAGGCTTGTTGTCATAGGTGTAGGCCACAAGGATACGCTCCAGACGGGCTTTCAGGTCGTCGAGGTCGGCGGAGAGGCAGAGGATAGCCATTATCTCGGAAGCGACGGTTATCTGGAAGCTGTCCTGTCTCGGGATGCCGTTGACCTTGGAGCCCAGGCCGACAATGATATCTCTGAGGGCTCTGTCGTTCATATCGAGGCAGCGCTTGAAGAGGATGCGCCTCTGGTCGATACCCAGAGGATTGCCCTGATGCATGGAGTTGTCGATAAGTGCGCAGAGCAGGTTGTTGGCTGCGGTTATAGCGTGCATATCTCCTGTAAAGTGGAGGTTTATATCCTCCATCGGGACTACCTGAGCATATCCGCCGCCGGCAGCTCCTCCCTTGATCCCGAAAACAGGACCCAGCGAAGGCTCTCTGAGGGCGAGTATGGCCTTTTTGCCGATCTTCGCCATAGACTGCGCCAGCCCGACGGAAACGGTGGTCTTGCCCTCTCCTGCGGGAGTCGGGTTGATAGCTGTTACGAGTATCAGCTTGCCGTCCGGCTTATCCCTGAGCTTGGTAAAGAGCTCTTCCGAGAGCTTGGCCTTATAATGGCCGTAGGGCTCGATATCGTCGTCCTCGATGCCGAGGTCGTGTGCGATATCATAGATCTTCTTCATTTTCGCCTGCTTGGCGATCTCGATGTCTGAAAGCATAGTTTTAGGCTCCTTTTATATTTATTTGCCCTGCCGGGCAGATGCGGTAAGCTCATTTTTCTGTATTGCTGCTTCCGATACGGATGATCTCATCGTAGACCTGCGAAAAGGGTATTCCGCTTTCCGCAAAAGCATCAAGGGCCTTATCCCTGTAAAGCGCTCTTGCGGCGGCGACAGCTCCGGCGTTGATCTTCCCGAACTTTCTGAGGATATCATCTCCTCTGCCCTGCTCCGCACCGCGCAGCTCATAATAGCTCTGGATGCAGAGCTGGACGAACTCGGCTTCTCCGCCCTCGAGGATATGTTCTATCTGCTTGCCCCGGATATACGGGTCATCGTCATTCCAATGGACGCTGCCGCAGTGGGGATCCCGGGCGGCGTATCGGATATGCCTGATATTCGACATAACTATCGTCCCCATACACATAGGGCAGGGCTCCATGGTAGTATAAAGCACCAGATCCCGGACATTATACTGCCCGGTATCCAGCCGGCGGAGGGTATTCGCCTCGGCGTGAGAGATCAGCCGGTTGAGCGTGCCGGCCTCTGCGCTGCGGTTATGATCTCTTATGAGCAGCCCGCCGTTTTCATCGAACAAGGCGGCTCCTATGGGGATACAACCGTTTCTGAAAGCCTCCCATGCCTCGTCAAAAGCTGTCCGCCATTCAGGCGAAAGGTTCTGCCACATATCATCACCTCATATCCGTGTTCAGGAATATACTGAAGTCAGCCCGTAATATTCCTCGACAGTCAGGCCGTTCTCATGGAACATCTTTGCCTTGTCCTTTCCGACATACCGGCAATGCCAGCTCTCGTAGTTATATCCCGTCTTATCCTCCTTGCCGTAGGGATAGCGAATGATAAAGCCGTATTTCCAGCAGTTCTGAGCTATCCAGTAGGCGGTGGGGGTACCGTTGAAGTAATAGGAGGAGGCGTAGTTTATATCTATCGCCTCGCCGGAATGGTGCTCGCTGAACCCGGCTCTGGCGGAATATCTGTCCGCCGACCATGTGCTGCCGTCGCGGTTCGCATAGCCCCAATAGAGGCTGTACTGAGTCGAATATGAGCGGTAGCCGGAGCATATCCAGAGGGGATAGCCTGCGGCTGCGGCGGCTGCCTTCATCTCGTTGAACGCTGCCAGAGTTTCGGCGGTACACATCTGCCCGTTGCCTGCTGCTACCAGCGCCGGAGCGTAATACTGCGGGACACTGTAGGTCTTGTTTATTATCAGCATACCGTCAACATAGGTCAGGCCGTTTTTCTGTATCAGATAGGGGAAAACAGCCAGCTTGGTGTCCTTGCCGAAGACAGTTTCCTCAACGATCTCCGTCTTTGTCTGCGGCTCGGGGGGAACTGCCGGCTCAGAGGGCTGCTCAGGGTCGATGCTCTCAGGGTCTGCCGGATCCTGCTGCGGCTCCGGCTCGACGACAGTTTCCTTCTCGACCTTCCGGATCGTATAGGGCTTTATCATAAAGGCAAAATTCCTGTTTCTGCCGACTCCGCTGAGGACACAGCTAAGCTGGTTTGTCCTGAGCAGCTCCTCCCATTCGCCGCCGGCCGATCTTCTCAGCATAACGGCATATCCCGCCGCGCCGGGAATGGCATCCCAACTGAGATATGTACTGCTCTCTGCGGTAACGACAGTGAACTGCGAAGCTGCCGGAGAGCCTGCGGGTAGTGCAGGAGTCTGCGGCTGTGAAGGCTGCTGCGGCTGCTGTACGGGCTGCTGGGTCTGCGCCGGCTTTATCTGAGGCTGCTGAGTCGGCGGAGCGGTCGCTACCGTTGTTGAGACGGTAGTGGTCGTTGTGGTCGTAGTAGTTGTTGTTGTGGTTGTTGTTGTCGTAGTTGTCTCTGTCTCGGTGGTCGTTTCCGTTTCCGTCTCTGTAGTTTCGGGCGCGGCGGTCTCGGCAGCAGAAGCGGTCGTCTCCGGCGGTATCGAAGTTACCGTCACTGCTGCGGGCAGCTCGGTCTCCTTTGCAGAGGTCTGCACTGTCGCCGGAAAGGTCTCAGCGGGGACGAGGCTGCTCTCGCTGCTCCCGCAGGCCGCAAGAGCCAACGCTGCCGCCATTACCGCCGCTGTCTTACGCATATCCATTCTTGCTTCATCCTCTCAGCAATGCTTTTTAAGCTCTTTCTCCAGCCTCCCGATAACTGTTTCCAG
>CAMNNQ010000042.1 GCA_946545645.1 uncultured Clostridia bacterium
CCCCCTTGACCCCCTGCCAAGGGCTGGCGCGCCCTTGGATTGGCGCAATATTGCCCGCTTTGTGCGGTGCAGTACTTGTTCTGTGACCCCACTACTAACAACGTCCCGCCCCTCTAAAGGAAAGACGCCGCTGAACCTTCCGGCATCGTCGCAGGGCGTAATGACGACCCCGCAACGACAGCAAGCGACCGAAGGGAGCGCCGCGTTTCGGCGCTAAAAAACGACCATCGGGAGCGCCGCGTCTCGGAGTTAAAAAAATTAAGGTAAATATATTGCATTTCCCGGCACTTTGTGATATAATAAAAGTTGTATTTATGTTTTGATACTTTTTATGGAAGGATGTTTGTAATGGCTTTTCTTGAGAACCTTATCAACGGTATAAGCCTCGGAAGTGTCTATGCTGTCATAGCGCTGGGCTATACTCTGGTATACGGTATAGCCAAAATGCTGAATTTCGCCCACGGCGATGTTATCATGGTGGGCGGCTATGTGATCTATCTTATGATAACAAATGTCGGGGTAAATCCTTATCTCGCCGTAGTTATTGCTATGGCTGCCTGTACTGTGCTCGGTATCACGATCGAGAAGATCGCCTATAAGCCTCTGAGAAAATCCACAGGGCTCGCAGTTCTTATAACCGCCATAGGTGTCAGCTACTTCCTCCAGAATATAGCGCTGGTAATCTTCGGCGCAAATCCCGTTACTCCTACTTCTGTCGTTAAGAATATCCCCAAGATATCCCTCTTCGACGGACAGATCGTCATCAAGTCCGAGGCTATCGCTTCAATAGTCGTCTCTGTGCTGATCGTTATCGGGCTCTCGCTTTTCATAAATAAGACCAGAAGCGGCAGAGCGATGCTTGCAGTCGCCGAGGATAAGGATGCCGCCCAGCTAATGGGTATAAATGTCAACCGCACGATCTCGCTGACCTTCGCCATCGGATCCGGGCTGGCTGCCGTTGCCGGTGCCCTCCTCTGCTCCAGCTATCCTGTCCTCAATAACACTACCGGCGCGATGCCCGGCATCAAGGCCTTCGTAGCCGCTGTTTTCGGCGGGATAGGTTCTATCCCCGGGGCTATGATCGGAGGCATTGTCATAGGCATTATCGAGATCTTCGGCAAGGCCTATATCTCCCCGCAGCTTGCTGATGCCATCGTGTTCCTTGTGCTCATAATCGTCCTTATAGTAAGGCCGACAGGAATCATGGGCAAGAAGGTAAACGAAAAAGTCTGATTATTCTGTTTTGAAAGGAAAGATATTCAGTGAAGCTAAAAATAAATCCTGCCGCGAGGAAAAGCTATATTACCTACGGCCTGGTCTTAGCCGCCTTTGTCGCGGTCGAGCTGCTGCTCAATTTCGGAAGCCCCAGCAATATGTTCAAGGGCCTTCTCGTTACCTTCTGCATCTATTCCATAGCCGCTGCATCGCTGAACCTTACAGTCGGCATACTGGGTGAGCTCAGCCTCGGGCAGGCCGGGTTTATGTGCATCGGCGCCTATTCCAGCGCCCTCTTCTCGGTAGCGACCAAGGATTCCATAACCAGTGTATGGGTAAGATTCCCGCTGGCGATACTTATCGGCGGTATCTTTGCCGCGATCTTCGGTTTCCTGATCGGGATACCTGTCCTAAGGCTCCGCGGAGACTATCTCGCTATCGTTACCCTCGCCTTCGGTGAGATAATCAAAGGCGTCTTCGCATCGGTCTATGTCGGATACGACAGCGCAGGGCTGCATTTCTCCCTCAAGAGCGAGGGCGACCTGGCTCTTGCAGAGGGCGGCAAGACCCTCATCCACGGCCCCCAGGGTATCTCCGGGACTCCTGTCGATTCTACCTTCGAGATCGCCTTCATCGTCCTTTTCATCTCGCTGATAATTATATATAACTTCATCAATTCCTCTACCGGAAGAGCAGTTATGTCTATCCGCGATAACCGCATCGCAGCCGAGTCCATCGGCCTCAATATCACAAAGTATAAGCTCATGACCTTCAGCCTGACCGCTTTCCTTGCAGGAGTTGCCGGAGCGCTCTTTTCTCATAACCTCTCTATCCTTCAGGCCTCGAAGTTCGATTACAATCTCTCGATCCTTATCCTTGTATTCGTCGTCCTTGGCGGTATAGGGAATATCCGGGGCAGCGTTATCGCCGCCATAGTCCTGACATATATCCCGGAGGCCCTGAGAAAGGTCAACAGCGATCTGGCAAATTACCGTATGCTCATCTATTCGGTCATCCTTATCGTTATGATGATCTGCACCTCCAATGCAAAGATCAGAGGCTTTATAGTCGGCAATCTTCAGAAGTTCAAGGGGCTGATAATCAGGAAGGCTCCTGCGGCGGAAAAGGAGGCGCATTGATATGGCTCTGCTGGAAGTTAAAAAGCTGGGCATCTCCTTCGGAGGCCTCCGCGCCGTTGACGATTTCTCAATGAGCATCGAAAAAGGCGACCTCTACGGCCTTATCGGTCCCAACGGCGCCGGAAAGACTACCGTTTTCAACTTGCTGACAGGTGTCTATAAGCCGACGGACGGCACTATCTTCCTGGACGGGCAGAACCTTACAGGCAAGAGCATCACTACCATCAACAAAGCAGGTATCGCCAGGACATTCCAGAATATCAGGCTCTTCTCAAAGCTTTCTGTTCTGGAAAATGTCAAGGTAGCCCTGCATCAGCACTATAACTATTCCGCACTTACCGGAGTCCTTCGGCTCCCTAAGTATTTCAAGACCGAAAAAGCTATGAACGAGCGCGCTATGGAATTGCTCGAGCCCTTCGACCTTCAGGAAGACGCTATGACCTTAGCCTCCAACCTGCCATACGGCAAACAAAGAAAGCTGGAGATCGCCCGCGCATTGGCGACAGAGCCTAAGCTGCTCCTCCTCGACGAGCCGGCCGCCGGAATGAACCCGAAGGAAACAGCCAGCCTGATGAATACTATCCTGACGGTAAGAGATGAATTCGGAGTGACTGTCCTGCTCATCGAGCACGATATGCAGTTGGTCTCGGGTATCTGTGAAAAGCTCTCGGTGCTCAACTTCGGCCAGTTGCTCTGCGAAGGCCTCACAGGCCAGGTCCTCTCGGATCCGGAAGTTATCAAGGCATATCTCGGTGAATAAGGAGGGGAGTACAATGGCAATGTTAGAGGTCAAGGACCTTCATGTAAGCTACGGTATGATCGAAGCCTTGAAGGGCATCTCCTTCGAGGTCAACGAGGGCGAGGTCATCGCTCTCATAGGCGCCAACGGTGCCGGAAAAACTACTACTCTGCATACCCTGACAGGTATTCTTCCCGCAAAGGCAGGATCTGTTAAATTCGGCGGCGCAGAGCTGACAAAGACTCCCGCCCATAAGATAGTAAAGCTGGGGATAGCCCATGTCCCGGAAGGACGAAGGATCTTCCAGCAGCTCACAGTCCTCGATAACCTGAAGCTGGGCGCTTTCATAAGAAAGGATAAGGACGGCATCGCGGAGGATCTGGAAAAGATCTATAAGCGCTTTCCCCGCCTTCAGGAAAGAAAGACCCAGATCGCAGGCACCCTCTCCGGAGGCGAGCAGCAAATGCTGGCTATGGGCAGAGCGCTGATGTCAAGACCTAAAATGATAGTTATGGATGAGCCCTCAATGGGCCTCTCTCCGATACTCGTAAGCGAGATCTTCGATATTATCGAATCAATAAGGAACGACGGCATGACTGTCCTCCTGGTAGAGCAGAACGCAAAGAAAGCTCTCGCCATCGCTGACAGAGCTTATGTTCTCGAAACAGGCAGGATAACTCTTTCGGGAAATGCCTCCGATCTTATCAACGACGAACAGGTCAAGAAGGCATATCTCGGTGAATAAAGGAGCCAAAGCTCCAAGGAGGCATAACAATGGCACAGATCATCACCATAGCAAGAGGAATGGGCAGCGGCGGCAGGACCATCGGCAAGATGCTCTCTGAACAGCTTGGCTGCAAGTATTACGATAAGGATCTCATCAGGCTCGCCAGCGACGACAGCGGCATAAATCAGGCTTTCTTCAACAGAGTCGATGAGAAGATCAAGACTTCCTTCATAAAAAGAGGCGGAGTCTATAAGGGCGGAGTCATCGACCCTTCCAGCAGGGAATTCACATCAGACAAAAATCTCTTCAATTTCCAGGCGAAGATCATCAAAGAACTGGCCGATAAGGAGCCCGCTGTTATCGTCGGAAGATGTGCGGATTTTATCCTCAGAGAAAGAAAGGATGTTATCAAGCTCTTCATCTTCTGCGACGAGGAGACCGCTGTGAAGAATGTCATAGAAGCCTACGGCTTTTCCGAAAAGGAAGCTAAGAAGTTCATCGAAAAGACCGACAGGGACAGAAGCGATTATTACAGCCACTATACCGGCAGAAGCTGGAAGGATGCTATGAATTACAATATCTGCCTCGACACCAGCCGCCTTAGCTTCGATACCTGTGTTGAGATCATCAAGGGGTATATTGACATCATCTCAAGATGACCGGGAGCCTGAAACGAAACAAAAAAGAAGAAAGAATAAAGATCAATAAAGGAACGCGCTCTGCACGAAACACCTTCATTTCTCGTTTATTCTTTCTTCTTTTTTTCATTTCGGATCTATATGGAGATGCGCTCATGAGAGCAGATGATGCCCGCCCGGAAAACGTCAAATCGGTATCCCGGTACCTATATCTGTCAGTATCGCCTGTATCTCACGGCAGGGAGCAGAGTATCTCTGATTGAGGTATCTCATCGAAGCCCCCAGCTCTCCGTCAGGGCCGCCGAGCTGGCTGACAATGACTTTAGCCAGCGCTGCATTTGGCTTTGCGATCTTTACAGGATATTGCAGCTTCTTCTCATATTGCCACATCAGTCATTGCCTCCTTCGTTTGCCGAGAGTTCCCAGGGAAAGGGCTCAGTTACCCATTCCCACTTGCGCCTGCCCTCTGCGGCGCAGGCCGTCAGCGGGCCGTATTTTTCCTGATATTCCTTCAGCGCAGTTTCGTATTTCGCCTTGTGGTCACGGAAATATCCCAGTCCCTCGGTGCAGGTCGGGTGGCTGTCAAGATAAAGGTTTGCTTCTACCAGCGCAAATCCGTATGCCCGGACTTTACGCAGAAGCCTTGCCTGCTCTTTATCCATTTTTCAGCGCCCCCTCTCCGATAAAAGGCTTGTCGAGGCAGGGAAATATCGTCCCGCGCTCCAGTGCTGCCTCAGAGTCGTAGGGCTTCTGCCATTTCTGAAAGGGAACATAAGCCATAGCGTATGGCATCTCGTCAGGGAAGAGAGACCTCGGCATAGGGCAGGCCGCAGCTTCGGAGGGCAGTTCGCCGTCATCCGAGAGCAGTGCGCCCAGCAGGGTCTTGTCTGTTATCTCCATTGTTTTCCTCCTTTGGGTCGTTTTGAGTGTTACATCCGTAACAATACATCCTATGCGGGAGAGACAAAGGTTGATAATGTTTACAATTTCTTAATAACTTTATCTGCGTTTCTGCACACTACAAGTATAGAAGCTTCGATAAAGTAAAAAATCCGGAACCCGGACCGTGCGGCAATGATCGTAACCAGGTGTGAGAACAGTTACGGATCCAGCCTGAAATAATAACAGAGCAGACCTTTTAACCGAAGTCCCGCTTTGTGCGGTACCCCCACCACAGAACAACGTCCCGCCCCCCTGAATGAGAGACGACAGCCTAACATATCGGCATCGTCGCAGGGCGTAACGACGACCCACCACCGACAGCCAGCACCCGAAGGGGCTCGGGGGCGACCGGAAAGCCCCCGAAATTTGGCGGGAGCTTATGTGAAGTCTCCCACACTTGATCGGGCGGGGCAACACCCCTTACACAACGTCCCGCCACCCTGAATGAGAGACGACAGCCTAACATATCGGCATCGTCGCAGGGCGTAACGACGACCCACCACCGACAGCTAGCACCCGAAGGGGCTCGGGGGCGACCGGAAAGCCCCCGAAATTAGGCGGGAGCTTATGTGAAGTCTCCGCACTTGATCGGGCAGGGCAACACCCCTTACACAACGTCCCGCCCCTCTGAATGAGAGACAACAGCCTAACCAATCGGCATCGTCGCAGGGCGTACAGACGGCCCACCCACGACAGCAAGCGACCACCGGGAGCGCCGCGCCCCGGCGCTAAAAAACGGAAAATCGCTTCGCTCTTTCCTGTGTCAGCGGGCTAATAGGTTTTGTCGGCGCGGCATTTTTGTTTGTTCTCGCTGCTTTGTGTGGAAGGAAGACTATGTTGCACTTTTATTCGGTGTGCCGCGCCTGGCCGGAACTGCGTTCCGGTATGGGGTTCTACCCCATGCCCCGCTTAGGGCTCTGCCCTAAGAACCT
>CAMNNQ010000043.1 GCA_946545645.1 uncultured Clostridia bacterium
ATTTAGGCAATCTGACGAAAATCTGTGCCTCAACGCCAGTTGAGGTTGCGCATACTGATGCACAGGGGTCGTGCGGTGTTGCCTTAAAAATGTTTGAGACGGTCGCAGGGCTGTCAGAAATTCTTTCCGGAGGTCATAAAATGAGCTATATCCTTCTCGGCGTCCTTTTCGTCACTCTATTCGGCTGTAAATACAAGAAAGAGGGATTTCACCAGGGCTATATAGACAAGGAGCAGACGACCTGTATAAACGGTGTTTTTGTGCTGCTGATCTTTATGAGCCATTTTGCGCAGTACCGCGCTGCGGTTAAGGGATCTTTCTATCTTGATTTCAAATCTCAGCACGGGCAGCTCGTTGTTGTGACTTTTCTGTTCTACTCGGGATACGGTATAATGTGGTCGATTTTAAAAAAGGGGAGAAGCTATGTGCTTCAACTGCCTTTGCGAAGGCTTCTGGTGGTCTGGGTGCATTTTGCTCTGGCGCTGCTCCTGTTCGTTGCCTCAAATATATATCTCGGATATAAATATTCTTTAAAGAATACTGTACTTTCTTTCTTCAGCTGGTCTTCGATAGGAAACAGCAATTGGTATATTTTCAGTATCCTCGCGCTCTATGTTATGACATTCATCGCTTTTACGGTCTTTAAGGATCATACCAAAGCTATTATCTGTATGTTTGCTCTTACCTTCGTGTTTATGACGGTTCTTTCTCATTATAAGGATGCCTATTGGTACAATACTGTGATACTCTATCCCATAGGTATGCTTTTTGCTTACAAAAGAAAGCCTGCCGAAGCGGCTGTAATGAGATCGGAGCCTGTATACTGGGGTTTGTTTATAAATGCTGTATTCTGGCTTATAGCTTTTTCGTATATCTGGCCTGCTTCAAAATGGATGCTTGTTCCCTTTGAGTGCAAAGCGATAGCATTTATGGTATGTGTCGTTCTTCTTACTATGAAATTCAGCATTAAGAACAAAGCCCTGTCATTTTTCGGGAAATACACCTTTGAAGTCTATATCCTTCAAAGGATACCTGCCAGGCTGTTCGTCCATAAGATCACCAACACCTACATCCTTTTTGCGGTTTGCTTTGTCATTACTATCGTCCTTGCAGTCGTTTTCAGATTCCTGACTGACAGGCTTGACAAGCTCTGGAATAAAATCCTTGACAAATTCTGCCCTAAGCCTATATAAATTTATAGGCAATTCATACAAATTTCATTGACCTTTCGGTTCCTTTCTGTTATAATTTATTGTGAGGGATAGGATGTTAGGATTACTATGCCTTGATAAATATACGGAAAGGAGGAGCAGCTATGGACTTTAATACCGACGATCTGTGTCAGCTTATCGACACCGCGCTTTCAACAGACAGCGCAGGAGCTCTTGAATCTCAGATAGCTCTCTGCACAAAATCTCTCTCTGAGCAGTGCGGGAACGATGACAGCCTTGCTTCTCTTTCCGAAAAGATATATGAGCTTTGCCGCAGACACGTCAGCATCAGGCTTCGCGGCCTGTCCGAGCTTGAAAAGCTGACCCTGGAGGAAAGGCTTGAGCTGGAGCAGGTCGAGAATATAATCGATAATAACCTTCTCACTTACTATTTCCAGCCCATAGTCAGCGCCTATGACGGTTCGATCTATTCCTATGAGGCTCTGATGCGCCCGCTGGATGCTCCAATGATCACTCCCTTCCATATCCTGAAATATGCCGCCCTTCTAAACAGGCTCAGAGATATCGAGAGCATGACTCTGGTCAATGTTCTCTCGTTGATCGACAGGAATGAAGGACTGTTCAAGGGCAGGAAGGTTTTTATAAACAGTATCCCCAATATCAGGCTTACCGGCGATGATAACGAAAAGGTCTCGGCTATGCTCTCAAAACATTCCGATACCGCAGTTATCGAAATGACAGAGAATGTTCAGCTCGATGAGAAACGGATCGCTGAGATCAAGGATCATTACCATTCTCTTAATGTCCGCATTGCTATCGACGATTACGGAACCGGATATTCCAATGTCAAGAACCTTCTCGACTATATGCCGAATTACGTCAAGATCGACCGTTCTCTTCTCAGCGGGATCGAGGACAGCCGCAAGAAAAGGCATTTTGTCCGAGATATTATAGATTTCTGCCATGATAACGGCATTTTAGCTCTTGCAGAAGGTGTCGAGACTACCGAAGAGCTCAGGACCGTTATTCTCCTCGGAGTCGATCTTATTCAGGGCTACTACACCGCAAGACCCAGCCCGGAGATCATCGACAAGATAGATCAGGATGTTGTTGCAGAGATAATGAGATACAGGCTGGAGCTTCTCGAAGGCACGGCCAGCAAGAAGTATACCGCTTCAGCAGGAGAAGCTGTTCAGCTTGGTACTCTTTCCAGAGACGGTGTCTCTGTCGTTCATATCGGAGAAGGCCTCAGCGAAGGAGATACAGTAAGGCTGCTGGGCTATTCAACGTCTGAACTGCCTATAGCCATTGCCTGCGATTCCGGTTTCAAGGGTGTTCTCGAGATCGAGCAGCTAAATCTTTTATCCCCGCGCAGCCGCCCATGTATAACTCTTGAAGATGGCTGCGAGGTCGAGATCAGGATATTCGGTGAGAACAGGCTCTTCGGCGGCGGGATACAAGTCCCCGCAAGAGCAAAGCTCAATGTTACAGGAAAAGGAGCCCTCTATATCAAGCTGGATAATTCCGAGTATTTCGGCATAGGCAATGACCTTTCTTCCAGACATGGCGATATCTCCTTTAACCATAACAGCTTTATAGTCATCGACTGCAACGGCCAGCGTGGTATTGCTATCGGCGGCGGCAGCGGAAATGTTATCAATATCAACAGCGGCAAGTATCTTATCCAGCAGACCGGAAGCTATTGCTGCGGTATCGGGTCATTCTCCCGCTCTGCAAACATCAATATCAAAAACTGCGATATGCAGATAAAGATAAGCGGTGCCAAGTGCTGTGCAGTAGGCTCCCTCTACGATAAGTCCGTTGTAGATATCCGCCAGTCCAGTATGAGAGCTTATCTGGCAGGGCTTACTGCTGCAGGTATCGGTTCACCCGACGGCGAGAAGATGTCGCTCACCGTTGATAACAGCAATATCTCTGTCGATGTCAGAGCCGATGAGCTAACGGCTGTCGGTGCGGGCAAGGGCAGGAGCGATATTATCATTACCAAGACCAGCTTCAATATCAGCGAAGCGGGGCATAAGGCCTATGCTATCGGCGGCTTTACCGAAGATACCCATTTTGTTTCGGATAATGCCGATGTCTCTGTTGATATAACCACTGATTATGACAGCTTCACTATGACCGCTTTAGAGAATATCTCGACTTCCGACGGAAGATGCGCTTTTACAGTGAACGGAAGCTCCGTAGAGCTTGCTGAAAAGCTATCCAGGCAGTAAAGTGAATATGGATACGCTCCGGGAAACGATCTTTCCCCGGGGCGTTTTTTGTCGGGCGTTCATTATTGACAAATCAGCCTGCTTGTCGTATAATTAAAAGATAATAAAGAAGGGAGGCGGGGCCGTGGAGATACTGATCGGTCTTGTGATCGTAATAGCACTGCTCCTGCTGCTGGGCGTTGAGGCATCTCTGATAATAATGGGCGTTCTCGCCCTGATGGGGCTTGTCATCGCAGCGACTCTCGCATTCTTTATATATACTGCTATGACTATGATCGGCTCCAGACGTGTAAAAGGTAATTTCAAGCGGTTCGAGAAACCGGAAAAGGGCTTCTCAAGAGCGGTCTATATGACCGATGAGGGAGAGCTGAAAAATAGCTTTCCAAACGAGATGATCTTAAAGAAACGGCTATATGTCCCGGAAAAAACTGTATCGCTGCTGGTGACACACAAAGGCAGAGCATACGATTCCTATTCAAGGATAACCGTGTATGTAGGGCTGCTGCTCGGCACGGCATCCGTAGCTATGCTGGTATGGATACTGCGATATTATTTTTCAATGATCTGGAGGTGAGCGGGAATTGAAGGATTTTCAGAAAGCAATGAAGCTCTCGCTCTGCTTCGGAGCGGTTGGCGCATTGCTTGTCCCGATAGTATATGAGCTATATGCCAATGTATCGCGAAGTTTCGCCCTGATCCTCCTTGCTGTCTGGGCAGTTTTTGTCGGGATCAAGATGTCTTCTCTTTCCAAAAGAGCAGCTTTCCTTGCTCTCTGCACCGATCTTGCCTATACGGCAGGGCTGGGGCTCATCTGTTTCATTATAATACATCCGCTGGCTGTCAGGATGCTCTCAGGGAGCTCAAGGTACTTTTATCTGAAATTCAAGGAGCAGGTCATTTTTATCGTTTATGCGCTGCTCATGATGCTGCTGATGTTTGCAGCCTGTCTGGCTCGCTGGGGCGCTGAATATGCCAGAGCCAAGATCCGGAGCAACAGCGATAAAGTCGGTGAATACATAGAGAGCGCCTTCTCTGATTCCGACAATGAGGGCTTGAAATGACAGGTATCTATATCCATGTCCCGTTTTGTGAGAGAAAATGCCCTTACTGCGCTTTCTATTCCGTATCAGCAAGCAATGCTGAAAAGGAGCAGTATTATAAAGCTCTGAGGCAGCATATCATCAGCTCCGGAACAGGTCAGCGCTGCGATACGGTGTATTTCGGCGGCGGAACACCTCCTCTGATAGGCGCAAGACGTATTTCCGGGATAATAGAGACTCTTTCCCGCAGTTTTGAGCTTTGTGACCCTGAGATCACAGTAGAATGTAACCCAAACAGCATCCTTCCGGAAGATATGTCTCTTCTCCGGGAGAGTGGTGTCAACAGGCTTTCTGTCGGGGTGCAGTCGCTCGACGATGAAGAGCTGCGGTTCCTCGGCAGGCTGCATGACTCTGCATCGGCAGAACGTGCGCTGAATAATGCCGTAAACGCCGGCTTTGAGAATATCTCCGCAGATCTTATGATCGGCATCAGGGGACAGACCGCCGAGAGCCTGCGAAGGAGCACTATGAAGCTCTGTCAGTTAGGGGCACGGCATATATCTGTCTATATGATAAAGGCGGAGCAGGGTACAGCGTTTTGTTCAGAGAAATACCTCTCCCGCCTTATGGACGATGACGAGGTCTCTGAGCTTTATCTTGCCGCTGTGCAGGCCTGTGAGGAAAGCGGCTTCAAGCAGTATGAGATCTCGAATTTTGCTTTCCCGGGATTTGAGAGCAGGCATAATCTTAAATACTGGCGCTGCGAGGAGTATCTGGGTTTCGGTCCTTCGGCTCATTCTTTTTTAGGCGGTATGAGATATCGCTGTGCCAATAGCCTTCAGGATTATATCTCCGATCCGGAAAAGCGATTTATTACCGACAAGGATCCGGATAAAGCTGAGGAGTACGTTTTGCTGGGGCTCAGACTTTGTGAAGGCATAAGTCTTGACAAAGCCTTTGCAATGGGCCTCGACAGATCAAAAGCGTCGAGAGCAATAGTGCTGTGCAAAGAGCTTGTCAAGGCGGGAATGATGACAGACATTAACGGCATCATATCCCTGACTCCGAAGGGGATGCTGGTCTCCAACAGTATTATTTCAGAACTGCTAAAATAGTAAAAATGCCCAAAAAGTTGTACTCTGTCTTGTGCATATATACGATATATCTGTTATGCTGTTGAAATGATGTGATAAAAGTGTTATTATAATCTGTGTATATCCAATTTGATTCAGTGGGTGTTTGTTTATGAAAAAAGCATTATCATTCATCCTTGCCGCAGCAATGGCTCTTGGATTTGCCTCCTGTGGGAAGGAAGAGAACAAAGAAGAGATAAATGTCCCGATCTTTGAGGCCAAGACCGTCAAATACAGGACAGCTAAGGCTGAGCTTTCAGAGATCTCGGAGAGATATGTCGCGGAGGGGAGCTATGGGCTGCCTTATTCCGAATCTGTCATGTTTCAGGCTTCCGGGCAGGTGGATCAGGTCTATGTAGACGGCGAGAAGCTGGTAAAAAAAGGCGAGCTGCTCTGCACGCTGTTCTCGGACGATCTTGAGACCAGGATCGAAGAGAAGGAGGTATATCTCAATCAGGCCAAGAAGACATTGAATACTTTGCTGGCAAATTATGACGGCGGCAGTGCTTTCGAGATCGAACAGGCAAGAGTTGAAGTCGATATCCAGCAGCTTGAATATGACCGCCTTCTGAAAGAGAAGGATCTTTATAATGTCTACGCTCCCTGCGACGGTACTTTCAGGCTGTCAAGCCAGTTCCGCGGCGGGCTTCAGAGATATACCTGGGTAAACAAAGGTCAGCGTCTCGGTACAGCTACCGATAACAGCGAGACCTTCCTTGTCTGCAATATCTTCGATAAACCTCTCAATAACGTCCAGTTCGGTACAAAAGTCGAGCTGACACAAGGCGCTACAAAAGCCTCCGGTATCGTTACCGATATTCTGGAGAACGGCAACGGAGAGTATAAGACTTTCGTTTATGTCATCCGCCCTGAAGAGAACAACGGGCTTATGGATGTCGGAAATGTTAAGATAGACTGCAGCTTCAATGTTTATTCAAGACAGGATGTAGTCGTTGTCCCTTCTAAGGCTATCAAGAAAGTCGGAGACCGCACTTTTGTCAACCTGCTGATCGACGGAGTAAAGATAGATCAGGACGTCGAGACCGGCATCGTTGACGGTGACATGACCGAGATCACCGGCGGCCTTTCGGGCGGGGAAGAGCTGATCCTTAACTGATCTGCTCCCAAAAGTTATGTTTTTTTGTAAAAACACTTGATTTTCAGAGAGAAATAGGATAAAATAGTATTATGTGTTGAATAACTGTTCGCGGAGCGGACTGAGGAGGATTTTTGTTTGAAAGCGATTCTTGATAATATATGGGTCAAACGCTGTGTCGCTGTGTTCGGCTGCGCTTATTTCGCAGTCCTGTGTCTGCTGACAGTTGCGACCTTCCTTTACAAGCTCGAATTCGTAGAGGGGATGCAGGCACCGTTCTTTCTGCTTTTCGGAATAGCCAGTGTGTTTTTCCTTGTTTTGATGCTCTATACCAGAGAGCTGCTCATTACAAAGATAGTCAGCATACTTATGATGCTTGTGACCTTCTGTCTGATAATCCTGAATATGTTTCAGTGGGTGCTCATTATCCCGCCCTTTATCGTCTCTCTCGTCATCTTCTTTGCTGCAGGGACAAGAGCGAATGTCAAGGTGATCATGGGAACCATTTATCTGCTGGTATACGTCCTCGGCATCGTTGCTTATTTCGTGCTCAATATGCTGCTGGGCGGTTCCGCAGTTGAGACCAGGCTGAATATCGACCTTGACCAGAGCGGCGAGGTTTATCAGCTCTATTCCGGCCAGATGAGAAAGCTCTCTGAAGTAACTGACCGTGTTAACACGATCTCTCCCGACGGCGAATACGAGTTCTATTTCGTCGATGTTCAGGACAGCGATAAGGGCTGTGTCAAGATCTATGTCGTCCCTGCTAACGACGATATCGAGCTCAAATTCTTTACCCTCAAACAGCAGGGAATCAAGAAGACCGTTACAAAGAACGGTACCAGAGGCATCGTTCCTTCTGCCGGCTGGATAGTAGAGCAGGATGAAGTTACAGGCGAGACCTATCTTGCGATCCTCTACCAGCTCACAGATGAAGAGCTGCCTAAGACTGTTAAGGTCAGAAATCTGCCGAAGAAAAACTATTTCGGGTTCCTCGGCATACAGTGATCGAATAAAACATCAAGGCCTGCGGAATCGCAGGCCTTTTTTTAAACGAAATTTTCGCCGGAACAGTTTACAGCTTCGTTACAATTTACGATAGTGGACAAACTGTCTTGACAATCGTTATTTAATGTTGTAAAATATTATATGGATATTTTCGTATCTTGACTGTTAAGTATATTTAATTGAAATGGAGGCAGTTTTATGCTTTTGAAAAAGATCATTTCGGGTGCTGCTGCCGCAGTGCTTTCGGTAACTTGCATGGCTTCGGCCGCTTTTGCCGATGCCGCCGAAAGGCCCGAAATACCTTTTAAATTCGATCCTACAATGACTACTACCGAGAAAGTCCCGGCGCTTTCTTTTGACAGCGACGGGTGGGAGGATCATATTTCTCTTACCAAGGACGCCGCTGAGGTCGGTGTCGGCTTCTCCCTCGACAAGACTACTCACTATCAGGGCTTTTCGCTCAAAGTAACTGCCAGCGGAGAGAGCAGCAAGCTGTTTTTCAATTCGGCTTCGATAGTCGATTCCGACGGCAATCCCGTTTATCCTGATGCTCAGAAAGAAGACGCTGTGTTTATCTGCCCCGGTATTGAGCTCAATGCCTCGACCTTCGGGCTCTCCTGCTTCGACGGCTGCTTCATTACCTACGCCTATAAGATCGGTGCCGATGTAGAGCAGAAGCTCATGGATAATTCTGTTTACTGCTTCGGAACAGACGATACCTACAACATCAATATCGCCGCTTCCAGCAGCACATCCAAGCTGACCTATGATGCTGTTGTAAACAACAATGTCACACAGTACAGCGTAAGAGGTAATATCACTATCCCGGTCGATTCAGCCTGCACCAAGATAGTTTTCGAGATCCCGGTTCTCCATAAACTTGAATCCGATGCCCTCTGTCTGGATAACATCACTATCGCTCTCCCTGAGAAGGACAAAGACGGTAAAGATCTCTATATCAAGAACCTTGATGGCTATAATCCCAATGCCAAACCGCAGGAGATCATCAACGAGATCAAGATCCTGGATAAGAAAGAGTCTTCCATTGATTTCGGCGAGACTGCTGAGACCCAGGAGGGCAACAAGACGATCGTTATCGTCATTATTGCTGTTGTTGCAGTAGTTGCCGGCGGCCTGATCGGCTTTATTGTACTCAGAAGGAAGAAGAAGTTTTATTGATCTTTTTGAAAATTGTTATTTAAAGGAAAGATGCCTTTTGGGGCATCTTTTCTGTATTTATAAGCTCTTTTCGGTCATACTATTCCTGCCGTTCATATCGGCGGCTATCAAGATCGAAAGGAGGATCTGATATGAGAAGGATAATGGCAGGTGTCCTTGCGGCAGTAGTATCCGCGATGATCGTGACCTCCTGCTCGGGAAACAGTAACGAGAGCGGGAATTCGGGCGAGCATAACGGTGCAGCCACAACGACTACTACCTTCAGGACAGAAACGACCACCACGACTACCACTGCTTCTGCGGCTTCCTCAACAAGGGCAACAGATGCTGACGGGCACTATGTTAAGGATGACAATGATTCGATGATGTCTGAGGCTGAGAGCAAGGCGGACGATATTACCGATAAGGTCGCAGACGGGATCGATTCGACTCTCTCGACTGCGGGAGATGTTGCAGATGACATACTGAGATGACCCTGAAAAGCTCTGATTAAACGAAAAGCGGTATATCCCCCCGAAGCCTTGCGGGGAGAATATACCGTTTTTTGTGTTTACTGTTCTGCTTCTTCGCCGCAGGCTGTCTCGATGATCCTGCGCAGATCCTCGCAGCCCTCGCCCGTTTCTGCGGAGAATTCAATGTGTGTTATCTCGCTGTAATGCGGGATCTCTGTTTCAAAAGCCGTCATACGCTCTTTGCGGGCGGAGGGCTTCAGCTTGTCTGCCTTTGTGAATACAATGACGAATGGCAGCTCGTTGTCGATAAGAAAGTCTATCATAGATAGGTCGTCTGAAGTAGGCGGATGACGCATATCTATAAGCTGGACAACCAGCTCCAGTTCTCTGTCTGAGATAAGGTATCCTCCGATCAGGTCGCTCCAGCTTCGTTTCAGCCCTTTGGCGGTCTTTGCATAGCCGTAACCAGGCAGATCGGCAATGTAGATATCCCCGACAGAGTAAAAGTTTATAGTTACGGTTTTTCCGGGGACAGAGCTGACTCTTGCCAGAGCCTTTCTGCCCAGCAGCTTGTTGATAAGCGAGCTCTTCCCGACATTTGATCTTCCGGAAAAGGCTATCTCCGGTCTGTCGGAGGGAGGCATCTGCGAAAGGGAGCCGAAGGAGGTATAAAAATCTGCTTTGTTCCAGTTCATTGGCATACCTCGCTTATTCAGCTTTAGCAGAAGTGCTTTTGGCTTTTCTGACGTGCTTTTTAACCAGCCCGTAGGGAAGGTCAGCACGCTCCTTGCCTCGGCGTGTAAGAGCGACATCCAGTACATCCCTGATGTTTTCTGCGGTTACGAATGTAAGCCCCAGCTTTACTGTTTCGTCTATCTCGTCCAGGTCGCCTTCATTCTCCTTGGGGATGATTACTGTCGTCATACCGGCCTTATATGCAGCCATAGTCTTTTCGCGGAGCCCGCCGATGGGAAGGACCTTGCCTCTCAGGGTTATCTCGCCGGTCATAGCGACATCGTGTCTTACAGGTATTCCGGAAAGAGCTGAGATCAGCGCCGTAGTCATGGTGACACCGGCAGAAGGGCCGTCCTTAGGAACAGCTCCCTCGGGAGCGTGGATGTGCAGATCCTTGTTCTCAATGAAGGAAGGATCAAATCCGTACTCCTTGGCAAGGCTTCTGGCAAGGCTGACAGCGATCTTGGCAGACTCTTTCATAACATCTCCGAGAGAGCCGGTAAGCTCAAGTTTGCCCTTGCCGTCAAGTACGAGCACCTCCAGCGGCATGATGACACCGCCGACAGATGTCCAGGCGAGGCCGTTTACAAGCCCGACCTCATCGGTCTTGGAAGTCTGGTCGTCAAGGAATTTCTTATGCCCGAGAAAATCGGTAATATTTGCGCCGCTGACGTTTACACGCTTTGCAGAGCCTTCAATGATCTTTTTATCAGCCTTGCGGCAGAGAGCAGCAATGTTCCTTTCAAGCTGACGGACTCCCGCTTCTTTGGTATAGCTGTCGATAAGCGAATAGATAGCTTCGTCTCCGATACGGAGCTGAGAGGCTTTGAGACCGTGCTTGTCGAGCTGCTTGGGGATAAGGTGGAGCTTGGCGATATTGAATTTTTCCTCTCTTGTATAGCTTGGCAGCTCGATGACTTCCATTCTGTCCAGCAGAGGGGGAGCAATAGTGTCGAGGCTGTTGGCTGTGGTAATAAAGAGCACATTGCTTAGATCGAAGGGAACTTCGATATAGTGGTCACGGAAAGCGGTGTTCTGCTCGGAGTCAAGAACTTCCAGCATAGCGGACGAAGGGTCGCCGCGGAAATCGTTGCTCATTTTGTCTATCTCGTCCAGGAGCATTACCGGATTTCTAGTCCCGGCCTGCTGCATAGCAGCGATGATGCGCCCGGGCATAGAGCCTACATAAGTCTTTCTGTGGCCTCTGATGTCGCTCTCGTCTTTAACTCCTCCGAGGGATACGCGGACATACTTGCGCCCTGTAGCTCTGGCGATAGATCTGCCGACAGAAGTCTTGCCGACTCCGGGAGGTCCGTAAAGGCAGATGATCTGCCCCTTAGGAGAGCCTGTCATGCTCATGACAGCCAGATTCTCAACGATCCGTTCCTTGACCTTTTTCATACCGTAATGGTCGGCTTCGAGGATCGCTTCGGCTTCTTTGATGTTGCTGTTATCGTCGGAAAGCGTGTTCCAAGGGAGATCGAGCACAGTATCGAGATATGTCCGGATGACAGCCGCTTCCTGAGAGCTCTGCGGCATCTTGTCCAGCTTGGATATCTCGTCGAGTATATGGAATTTTGTTTCGTCCGGGAGCTTCAGAGCCTCCAGCTTGTCAACGAGCGAGCGGAGATCGGAGCTGTCGAGGCCGTCGCCGTATTTCTCACCCAGCTCTGCTTTAAGAGCCTTGATCTGCTCGCGGATATAGTATTCTCTCTGGCCTGCATCAAGTGCTTCCTGGACTCTTTCATGGACCTTTGTTTCCAGAGCCATGATCTTGATCTCACGGACAAGCATAGTAAGCAGGCTTGCCAGCTTTTCGCCGGCAGTAGGAGCTTCTATGAGCTGCTGCTTTTCCTCAAAGGGAAGCATGATATTGAAAGCGATAGCTTCAAAGAGCGCTGCTGCATCTCTTGCGGTATCAACCTGTGTATAGAGCTCCTGGGGCATCCTGGGCATAAGCTCGGCATATTCGCGGAATGTCTTTTTCACCTCCCGGATCACAGCGCCAAGCTCGGCTTCGTCAAACTTCTCGCGGGAATAGTTCGCCATGGGACGCACTCTGGCTTCATAATAAGGCTCGTTGTCGATAAGCTCGGCAAGTCTGGCTTTGCGCTCGCCTTCGACAAGGCAGCGGAAAGTCCCGCCTGGGGTCTTAATGATCTGCTTGACCTTTGCAAGGGTGCCGATCGTATAGAGGTCTGATTTCTTGGGGTGCTCGACATTGGGATCCTTCTGAGGTACAAGGAAGACATAGCTGCCGCTGTTCATTGCAGCTTTTACAGCCTTGACAGAGGGCGATCTGCCGACATCGAAATGCAGTACCATATTCGGAAATACGACCAGCTCTCTGGTGGTCACGCAGGGGTATGTAATATCTGCTGCTGCGGATGTTTTTGTTCTCTCTCTCATACTAACTCCTCCTTTTGTTCGTATTGCGGGGACATCCCGCCTGATCTGCACTCTTTCTCACAATAAGCATTATACCATATGTATGTGAAAATTGCAAGGTGTGTTTGTGAATATCCTGGTCGGATCAGAGGAAGATGGCGGCAATTATTGGATGTTAACATTTTTTACACGGCTTTGTTATGCTTTTTGTTCTATTCTGTTATTGAATCACTCTCCGGAATGTGTTATAATATATTAAGGCAACACCGCACGACCCGCGGCTAACGCCTCTGCACATCATCTGCTTGCCAGCTTTCCGTCATGATCACCAACGTCATCAAAGATGACGTCAATTCTCCTTGACGTTGCGTAAAGCGAAGTAAACTTCGCTTGCAAGCCTGCGTCGAATT